>CAYWCK010000031.1:0-22110 GCA_964456685.1 uncultured Bifidobacteriaceae bacterium
ACACAGCCGGCTGCCAGTCCGGTGCCGAACAGCACGGGAATTTTCCACGTATCAAGCATGTCGTTTGCGCGTCAGGACCAGACGGCCGATTCCGATTGCCAGCGCCGCGAGCGAAATCACAACGCCCACCTGAAACGGCCGATCCTGATAGACGAACCGCACCCGATGTTTGCCCGGCGGAACTTCAACGGCTTGGAAAGCGTAGTTGGCCCGCAACAGATTCGCGGGGCGGTCATCCACGAAGACGCGCCAGCGATGATAGAACGTTTGCGCCGCGGACACCAGCGTCGCCTGCTCAGCTTCGACTTCGCATTCGATGCGTTCGCGCTGCACCCGCCAGCCGCTGATGCGCGCGATGGCTGGGTTGGTCACTGAAACCGACCCGCGCAGCTCGGGCGGCAGAATTATGTTCTTTCGTGAATCGAAATCGGAAAAGAGCAAGGCGCGCAGGGCGTTGGTGTCGTCGAGGAATACCGGCGCCGCGCCCGCCTGGAGCAGCGGCAAAGCATTGGTGCGCGCCTGCCACTCGAAAAATTTTTCGGGCGTGGTGATCTGCACGACGCCAAGAAAATCCAGCAATCCCGTCGCGGTCCAGTTGGTCGTGCCGTAAAGCGCGGACATCAATTCGCCGATCGCGCGCGGGTAGAGCGAGAAGAAGCCGTTCACCTTCGGCACGTCGTCGAGCACATTGCAGTTGGCGAAAAAGCCCAGCCGCTTGGCGACCAGATTGTCGGCGGGATCGCGCGCGGTGATCTGGGAAAATTTCATTTCCGCAAATGGCGAAACCATGACGCGCGACTCGCCGGCAACGGGTGGCGGCTGGAGATTCAGCTTCGTGCGCGCGAGTCCCGGTGCGTAAACCCAAGGGGCCACGGCGGGATTCTGGTTCGGCGCGTGGGTGTAAACGTCCAACCACACAACGAGCAGGAGCGCAAGTGCCGCGACGAATGACCACAGACGTCGCTGGGCAATGACAAGCAACAAACCGATGCTCGCAACCAGGAAACCAGCCCGCGTCACGCCACTGATCAGCGTGGCCTTCGGGTCATCCCCGGGTAGCGGCCCACGCCAGGCCCACGCCAGGATTACCGCGATGATCAAAAACATCCCGGCACCGAGTAGCCCGATGGAAATCTGCATTCGCCGCGCCCGGCTCACGGCCAGCCGATCTTCGCCGGTTGGGGCGAGGGGCGCGGTGGTTGACGCCGTTGCTGCGTCCCACAGCCTGGCCACGGCAAACGCCGCGAGTTGCGGGGCGAGGAAGGTGAACAGCAAAACGAACTTCACCGGATAGGTCGTGAGCCGGAGTTGCGGAATCATTTCCCGCAGCCAGCGAATGGGCGGCAGGTTGTCGCCGAAGGCAAAGAGCACCGCCAGCCACGCCACGCCAGCGAGCAGCGTCACGCGCCTTTCGCGCGCGCGCCAGACGGCGAGCAGGCTGAGCAACGTCGCCGCCATGCCGAGGTAATAGGAAGACGTCCACGCCTGGCCGTGCTGAAAGAATACGCCCATGTTCCAAACCCGACCGAACGCGAGCGGCACGAAGAAGTTGGCCCAACCGCGCAATGGCATCGCCCAACGGGAATCCGCATAACCAACTTCGCGTTGCGAGTGCGCCACGAGATCGAGGAACGGTAGCAATTGCGCCGCCGCGAGCGCGGCGACGAGGAGGACGACCAGCGGGAAACGAACGGCGAGCTTCCACGTCGGTGTAGCAGCCGACGTCAGGAGGCTCTGATCCATTTCCAATTTCGATTCTCGAATTTCAGATTGTGAAGAATGAGCCTCCTCACGTCGGCTGCTACGGCTGGAGGGAATTGCCTGCGCCAAATCCAATACCCACAGCGCCGCCAGCAGCAGCCAGGTGAACAAAATGGTTTCCGGTCCGCCGGCGAGCATTTGCATCGCGCCAGCCAGCGCGGCGAGGAAAATCATTTTGCCGCCCTCGCGCCAGGCGCGTTCAACCAGCAGCACCACCCACGGCATCCAAGCAAAGGTAGCGATGTGACTCGGCCACATGAGCAGGTTCAACGTGAGGCCGTTGAACGCAAACGCCACCCCAGCGAACGCAGCGGCGAAATTATTTTGCGTCCAGCGGCGCCCAAGCAGATACCCGCCGAACCCGGCGAACCAGAGGTGCGCGAGACAGAAAAAGCTCAGCGACCATTCGAGCGGCGGCAGAAGATAGAGCAGCGCCGGCGGATAGAGCGGCATGGTGTTCCACTGCGCGAGGAACGGCACGCCGCAATTGTTGAGCGGATTCCACAGCGGCAGTTCCCCATGGAGAAACGCCTCACGCTGAAAATGCGCCAGCGGGTAGGCGAAAAATCCGTAATCGCGAACGACAAAAGTTTTCAGCCCGAGCAAAACTTCCGGGAACGTGGCGAAGATGAGGAGGCCCAGCAGCAGCGCAAACGGCTTCGGCGCGAACCAGTCGGCGGAAAGGATTCCGTCTGCGAATGGTTTGCTGGAAGTTTCGGACGGCTGCACAAGGCGGAGAGTAACTGTGCGTCGGCGTGACTGTCCATCGTGCGCTGGGAGCGCCGGCACCCTTGCCGGCGGCTTTGCTGACAAAGAACTACGCGCCAGCAGCGGTGCCGGCACCCCCAATACCCACATTTATCGCGCGGAAACGAGCGCTGCTCCACGGCCAATTTGTTTTCAATTGGGCGAGCCCCGCCTTCACCGGGTTCTCCTCGATGTAAGCCAGCACGTTTTTGTAGTGCTGTTCGTTACGCACGTAGCGGTCGAGATACTCACGCTGCCAGAATTCACCGCGGCGACCGAGAAGTTCATTTGCTCTGCTGCCGGTAAAGGACTTCCAAGAATGCAAAATTCCCGCCAGCGGCCATCCTTCGCTGGTCTCAATCAGTGCGTGAACGTGGTTGGGCATCACGCACCATGCCAGCAGGCGGTACCGTTCAGGATCGAAGCGCAGAAGCGTAGCTTCGACGAGTCGGGCGATTTCTGGCTGGCGCAGCCAACAATCACCGAGACCCGCGTCGAGATACTCTTCAATCCGACGACGTAGTTCGATGGAGCGATGGCGTTCGATGTGACCCTGGCCGAGCGCAGCGCGAACAGTTTTGCCGGCGGGGCGGCGTGTCGCAGTTTTGGGATTCGCCGGCATGGATACCGGCGCTTCCGGGTGCAAGCTTGCGTGTGGTTTTGGAACGGTTTCAAACTCAATCCTCCACCTCTCCAACACTGCTTGTGGCAAGGCATCGGCCAGCCGGAAGTTCAGGGATTGAATCATACCCGGATGATCCCAATGCGGCAGGTAACCGCGCGAGTGCCATCCCAAATGCGGTTCGGGCGACTCAGTGTTTGGCATCACACGGCCAGACTGCTTTGAAGAAGGCGGTTGACTGGGATGAAGTGAGGGCCGCGGTTCGTCCGATGGGCTCATGCTGCGAGAGTATTGCTCTGGGATTCGTGGGCAAGCCTGGGAGCGTTGGCATCCCCAACCGGCGCATGATTCTCGCGGTCAACAAAGTCGCCGGCAGGGGTGCCGGCGCTCCCAGATCACCGCTCTCCTGCACACAGCGCAAACATCAAGATCGCCGACGCCGTGCCGTCCATAGTCGGCTCGTTGGATGAGTAGTCGTGCAGATCGTTGTGGTAAACCGCCGGACCTTGGAAGTCAGCCATCGGATCAGGCAGAGTGATCTCGACGCCCTTGAGTGATTTGAATATGCGGTCGTACACCGGGCCGTCCACCAAACCGCCGCGGACCCGGCGGCCGGTCAGTTTCGTCGTCATCAGGTGCACGTCGGTCGGGAAGACGCTGCCGATTTCGGTGAACATCGTCGTGCCCCACGGATTGCGGCCAAGCAGCCAGTCGCGTTGCTTGGCGCAGAAGTCGCGGTAGCGCGCGTCGCCGGTCATGCGTTCATACATGAGGCATTGCGTAACGAGCGCGGCGACGAGGTTGTTCGAGCACCAGATGAACGGCACGCCGATGCGGTACGGATTTTTCTGCCCGGCCTCCACGCAACGCTCGATGCCGGCGCGGTAGTAACCGGCGAGGATTTTTTTGAAATCGCGGTCCACCAGATCGTAGAGCCGGAAGTGGCCGGCGTTCATGAACGGGTAATACTGGTAATGCCCGGTCTGTTCCTTGCCCATCCAGCCTTCGTCCGCGGCGAGTTTGGCGTAACGCTTCGCGTCGGCCAGGTAGGATTTGTCGCGCGTCGCCCGGAAAAGTTCCGCCGCGCCCCATTCCATGTCGTCGGCCCAGGTGGTTTCCTCATAGCGATACGGCGCTTTGTAGGAGTTGCCCTGTTGCGAACCTTCCTTGGCGCGGCCGAGCGCATAAACTTCCTTGCCGGCCTGGAGACAGCGGCGCGCGAAATCCTTCTGTTGTGGATCGTCCTTCCAGATTTGATACGCCAATGCCATCGCCGCGGCGTAACGCCCGGCGAGATTCGCGACGCCGCTGGACACGCTTTTGAATTGCATCAGACCCTGCGGCTGGCCGTCGGCAAAATAAACCACGCGCGCGCCGCCTTTGCCCCAGCCGTAATCCGCCTGCTCGTTCTGCGGCAACCGCCAGCCGTAGTGATCGCGGTCGTCGGCGACCATGTGATACAGCGCGTCGGGCGCGGGGTGGAGCTTAAGCATCCAGTCGAGTCCCCAGCGCGCTTCGTCGAGTAAATCAGGAATGCCATTCGTGCCGGGATTGCCGAGGGCGTCACGTTCGTCGGCACATGGCGGCGGGCCGACGACACGCCGGACCTTGGCGCTGTAACGGGGCTTCTCGCCAAGTTCGTAAGCAAGGAGCAGTTGCGCCGTGGCGTTCGCGGAGGTGATGAGATACTTCAGCAAATCGCCCGCGTCGTGCCAGCCGCCGCGCGCGTCAATTTGTGTACCCGGCGGCAACGGGCCGTAGGCGGTCCGACCGTCAAGCTGATGGCAATTCGTCCCGAGCCACGGGTTGTAACCGCACCGCTGCTGCCGCATGAACTCAAGCAGCTCGAACGCGAGTTGCCCGAAGGGATCGTTGCCGACGCGGACGGGGAGCGACTTGGCGTCGCCAATTTTCAAAATGAATTTCCCCGGTGTGTGGAAGGAGGACAGATCGAGTTCTACATGATTTGAAAACTGTCCCCAGCCACTGCCGCTGATCGGAGTGGCTTTGCCCCGGAAGAACACGTTCCGTTCGTTGTCGGCGGCGACGAGCGAAAAATCCGTCGGCAAAGGCGCGCGGGAAAACGCAACGGCTGGACCGGCGTGATTCATGTGGTAGCCGACCTGGCTGGCGCGGATGAAAATGTCGTCCGCCGCGGCCGGATGGCACAGCGCGAGAGAGCTCAGGCCCAGCAGCAGGTATTTGCCGGCGCGATTCATGATTTAATTCCTTCTCCGGAAACTGGGACGCGGTGTGTCGGCAGGGCCACCACTGGACGGCCCAAAACCGGGCCCGAATCCAGGTCCGAAGCCACGGCTAAACGGCGAGAGCAACTGGTCCACGCCGACAAACTCGTAGCCTTTGCCCGCGAGATAGTCGAGCAGTTCGCCGAAGCGGGTATGGAACTTGTCCGCGCGGCCCGGCCCGCTGCCGATGTGGAGGAGCAACAGGAAGCCGTTCAATCCATGCGGATCTTCCTGCTCCTTCTTAACAATGCTGTCGAAGATCGTCTGGGAGGAAACAAAGTTTTTGTCCGCTTCACCGGTGTAGTCGGCATTGGAGCGCGTGCCCGGCGTGTAATTGATCAGCGTCCAACGCAGCTTGCGCGTCCAGTCGTAGATGTCGCGGTTGTAATGCTCGAAAGCGGGCAGGAAATAGCGACTGAAGCGGCGTTCCTCGCCGAAGCGACCGGGAATCTTGGCCACGTTCACCATCAAGTCATCGGTGAACTCCTGTTCCGTCACCAGCGTCCGGCGATCCTCCCACGAGCAGTAGAGCAAATGCTTGTCCGAGTGCGGCCCGAGGTAATGCGCCTCGTTCAGCATGCGATTGAGAAGCGGCAGATGATCCGGTTTGGTGAGAAATTCGCCGGTTAGGAAGAACGAGCCGCGGCCCTGGTGCCGGGCGAGTTCGTTCAAGATGGTTTCGCCGCCCTCCGCATATTCGTGACCCGTGAAGACAAAGGCGATGCGCTTGTCGGATTTCGGGCCGCGGAGCACGGCCCCGTCCCGCAACTCGCATTGAACGCGAATGGCCGCACGCGGAAGGGCGCGGCGCGCGAATTCATCGCCGTCCAACGGCAAGGCGCGAATGGCGGGCAACGCGGACTCGGCCAGGTTGCCGAACTGCCCGAGGGCCGAAGCGGCGGAGAAACGCACGAGGTTGTTGGTATCATTGAGCGCCTGGGTCAGCGCCGGAATACAACGTTCCGGACTGAAGGCGATTTCGCCCAGCGCCCGGGCCGCACCGGCACGGAGAGCCGCATCGGGTGAAGTGAGCGCCTGCAGCAGCGCCGGAATGGCGGGCCGGGCCGGCGTGCGCAAGTTCCCCAGCATGGCCGCGGCCGGCACGCTGACTTGGGAGCTGGCGTTCGTCAGCGCAGAGATCAACGGCAGAATGGTGCGCGGCCCGCCAATTTCCGCCAGCGCCCCGAGGGCGGCAGAGGAGATTTGCAAATCCGACCCGGCCACCAAGCGGGTCAATTCGGGAATGGCGGATTCGGCCGACGGCCCCAGGACGCGCAAGCCAGCCTGCGCCCGGCGCCGCCTGACCTCGGGGAGAAAGTCTTCGAAATCAAATCCGAAAGTTTCCTGGCTCCAACTGACGAACTTGCGTTTCCATTCCGCATCCTCCGTGCGCAACATGCCCAGCAGAGTGGGCAGAGAGTTGGTGCCCATCGCCTTGATGGCTTGGATGGATTCTTTCCAGGAGAGGGAAGCCGAATCGGGGGAAATTTCCATTTCCCAGAGCCAGTGGCTGAGTTTCCGGCCCTGATATTCCGGCTCCGTGGGTCGGAGCAGCAGCCAGGCGATGGAGGCGAATCCGGCGATCACCAGAAACAAAGCAAGGTTGCGACGGCGTTTGGTCACGACACATCCAGTTTCGCGGAACGGGTCTGGGCAGCGAGGAAAATCTGGCGGCCCGGCCGGCCGCCAAAAACCTTGCCGCCCCGACGGCAGCTAAACATGCTTCCCGCATGAAGCGAATTTTCATCGCCGCGGCCGCGCTGCTGACCGCAGCGAGCGTATCGGCGGCCGATGGTAAGGCCGCCAAGTCGCCGGCGGAAATCACCCCGGAACTGGCGGACTATTTCCGGAACGAAACCGCGCAAATATCCGCGCGCTGCCTGACCGACATCCGGACGCTGGAGGATTGGACGTCGCGCCGTGAGGAATATCGCCAGCAACTGGCGGAGATGCTCGGCTTGTGGCCGATGCCGGCGCGAACGGATTTGCGGCCGGTGATCACGGGCAAACTGGATCAGGAGGATTTCGTCGTGGAAAATCTCGAGTTCCAGGCGTCGCCCCACCTCCATGTCACGGCAAATCTGTATCTGCCGAAGAAGCTCCAGCAACCGGCGCCGGCGATTCTCTACGTGTGCGGACACAGCCGGGCGATCACGAATGGCGTGAGCTTGGGCAACAAGACCGGCTACCAGCATCACGGCGCGTGGTTCGCGCGCAACGGCTACGTTTGCCTCACGATTGACACGCTGCAATTCGGCGAAATTCTCGGCGTGCACCGCGGGACGTACAGCGAGAAGATGTGGTGGTGGAATTCGCGCGGCTACACACCGGCTGGAGTTGAAACCTGGTTGGGCATCCGGGCGCTGGATTACCTGTGCGCGCGACCGGAAGTGGACAAGGAACGCATCGGCATGACGGGCCGTTCCGGCGGCGGCGCGTACACCTGGATGGTCGCCGCGCTCGATGATCGCGTGAAAGTCGCCTGTCCCGTGGCGGGCATCACCGATTTGCAAAACCACATCGTGGACGGCTGCATCGAGGGCCACTGCGATTGCATGTTTTTCCTCAACACGTATCGCTGGGATTTTCCGCAACTGGCCGCGCTCATCGCGCCCCGGCCATTGCTGATCGGCAACTCGGACAAGGACCGCATTTTCCCGCTCGACGGCGTGCTGCGGCTGCACGAAAAGGTGCGGCAAGTTTACAGTCGCTACGGCGCCAACACCAATCTCGGGCTGCTGATCACCGAAGGCCCGCACGAGGACACGCAGGATTTGCAAGTGCCCGTGTTCCGCTGGTTCAACCGTTTTCTCAAGGGCGACGATCAGCTCATCGAGATGGCGGCCAAGAAATTTTTTGATCCGCAACAGCTCCGGGTTTTCAAGGATTTGCCCGAGGACGAACGCAACACCGAGATTCACACTTCGTTTGTCCCCGCGGCCAAGCCCCTGCCCGCTGGCGAGGTCGATTCACAGCGCGCAAGCCTGCTCACGAACCTGCTGAACAAGACCTTTTCCGGGTGGCCCGCCGAGCCGCCGCCGCTAGATCCGATCGCGGCTTTCTCGGTGGCGCGGGATGGGTTGAAGCTAAGCGCCTGGGACTTTACGAGCCAGCAGGAGGTGCGGCTGCGGTTGTACGTGCTGGAGAACGCAGCGAGCAAGCCCGACGCAACGGTCGCGCTGAATGTGCTCGATGCGGCCGGTTGGCGTCAGTGGCTGGGTGCGGTGCGCGGCTCCTTTGAGGCCGAACTGAAGGATGAATTGCGCCGGGCGGCTAACTCGTCACCGCTCGATCCCGGGAGACTGGAGAAGCTGAAGGCGGAATTGGTTTCTCAGCCGGTTGTGCTGGCGTTTTTCGCGCCGCGTGGCGTTGGCCGGATGGCTTGGCCGGGCACCGAGAAACAGCAGGCCCAGATTCGGCGACGGTTCATGCTGCTGGGTCAAACGCTGGATGGCATGCGGGTGTGGGACATCCGGCGGGCTGTGCAGATGATCCATTTCGTCCGCGATGGCGACGCTGCCAGAGTGGAATTGCGCGCGACCGATGCCATGTCGAGCCAGGCGCAACTGGCCGCGCTCTTCGAACCGAGTGTGCGCAAACTCGAAGTCGGGCCTTGGCGCGAACCGGAAGCCGGCGGCGGCGATTACCTGAACTTTGACCGCTACTGCAACGCTCGCACCGTGGTGGAACTGCTCAAACTTGAGGGTAAATTGCCCTGACCGGGCCCGAATCCGGACTTGACCCCCGGAAGGGCGATCTCTACTTTTCGCCTCGCCATGAACGGAATAATTCGACAAGTTACGCTGGTAGTCGTCGTAGTCGGCGACGCCGTCGGCTCTTGTCGAAATTGAAACCAATTTAACAAGAACCCACGGCTGGAAACGGCTGTGGGTTTTTTGTTGCCCGCACCGAAGCCAGCTTTAACCGAGAAAGCACATGAGCAAGTCAAACGCATCCGCAAAAGCGAAAACGTCAAAATCCACCGCCCCGAAGACGCGCGCCGAAGTCGGCCCGCTGATGTACGGCCGCGATATCCTCGTCGAAGCCCTCGAACGCGAAGGCGTGGACGTAATTTTTGCCTATCCCGGCGGTGCGAGCATGGAGATTCACCAATCGCTCACCAAATCCAAGATTCGCACGATTCTGCCCCGCCACGAGCAGGGCGGCTCGTTTGCGGCGGAAGGCTACGCCCGCGCCACAGGAAAGGCCGGCGTGTGCATGGCCACCAGCGGCCCGGGGGCGACAAACCTTGTCACCGCCATCGCGGACGCCTACATGGATTCCTGCCCGCTCATCGCCATCACCGGTCAGGTGAATCAAAACATGATCGGCCGCGGCGCGTTTCAGGAGACGGACATGATCGGCCTCACCCTGCCGATCGTGAAGCACAGTTACCTGGTGACCGACATCAACGACCTGCCGCGCATCGTGAAGGAGGCGTTTTACATCGCGCAAAGCGGTCGGCCCGGCCCGGTGGTGATCGATTTGCCGAAGAACGTGCAGCAGGCGAAGACTCAGCCCATCTGGCCAACGCTGGATGAAGTGAAGAAAAATTTGCGCGGTTACAACCAGCCGGAGCTGAAGGCGGACGATCTGGCACTCAACGAAATTATTGGCCTGATCGAGAAAGCCGAGCGCCCCGTGCTTTACGTGGGCGGTGGCATCATCACCAGCGGTGCGGCGGCGGAATTGAGGAAGTTTGCCGAAGCAACGAACATCCCCGTGACCACCACGTTCATGGGCATTGGCGGTTTCCCGGAGACGCATCCGCTCTCCATGCGCTGGCTCGGCATGCACGGCGCGGCGTTTGCCAACTGGGCGGTGAACGGCGAATACAAGCCGCGCAAGACTTTCAACGACCCGATGGTGAAAGTGAAGGACGGCGCGGATTTGCTGCTCGCGTTCGGCGTGCGGTTCGATGATCGCGTGACCGGCAAGTTCGAGGAATTCTGCAAGCACGGCACGATCGTTCACATTGATGTGGACTCGTCCGAGTTGAACAAAAACAAGAAAGCGCACCTGCCGGTGGTGGGCGACATCAAGGACGCGCTCAAACGTCTCAACGCCATGCTCGCCAAGCGGCCGTTGAACAAGCCGCATACCGCGTGGCTCGCGCAGATCGAAGAGTGGAAGAAGAAAGCGCCGTTCACCTACAGCATCACCCCGGAGATCGCCAACAGCGATCACATGAAGGATCACCTCAAGGGGCAGGAAGATCAGGTCATCCTGCCGCAGCTCGTGATCGAGATGCTGTACGAACTGACGAAGGGCGATGCCTTCATCACCACCGGCGTGGGCCAGCACCAGATGTGGAGCGGCCAGTGGTACAAATACAAATTCCCGCGCCAGCTCATTTCCAGCGCCGGCCTCGGCTCGATGGGCTTTGGTTATCCGGCCGCACTCGGCGTGAAGGTCGCTCACCCGGACAAGCAGGTGATTGACATTGATGGCGACGGTTCATTTCTGATGAACATCCAAGAACTCGCCACGGCGAACGTGGAGAAAATCGCGGCCAAGGCGATCATCCTGAACAACCAGCATCTCGGCATGGTGGTGCAGTGGGAGGATAACTTCTACGCCGGCAACCGTGGGCACACGTATCTCGGCAATCCGGACGAGCGCGCGCAGATTTATCCCGACTACGTGCGCGTGTGCAACAGCTTCAACGTGCCGTGCGAACGCGTCATTTATCGCCGCGACCTCAAGGACGCCCTGCAACGCATGCTCGACGCAAAAACGCCGTACGTGCTGGACGTCGTCACGCCCTACACCGAACACGTGATGCCGTTCATCCCCGCCGGCCGCACCGTGGCGGACATGAAGTGGTAGTTCTGGTTTTCGGGCTCTCTCGCCCTCGCATCCCTTAGGGTGCGGGGGCTTTTTGTTTCCATCGCCGGAATCGCCGGCGGGCCATGACCTGCGCGGATTCCGCAGGGCGCTACTTTTCCTGAAACAAAACCACCCCGTGCCGGGTAATAGCCCTGACGATGAAAACGATTTCGATGGCCGGCCCGATGAACGCAGCTTTCAAGCGGACACAGATTCTGCCCCTTTTAACCGCGGGAATGGTCGCCGGCACGAGCCGCGACCTGACCTTTTGCCCGCAGTGTGCGCGGGCGAAGCCGCGAGACCAAAACCGCGCGGCAGCCGCGGCGGAGTCCACCCGCCTGCCCCGGCCGGAAGCGGACCGCAACCCGGCGGAAGTGGCGTTGCTTGCGGTGCTCGCCGTGAGCGCCGGGTTTTGCGTCGGTCACGCACTGGTTAACCTGTTCGCCCTCATGCCGCACTGGTCCAACTTCGAGGCCTGGGTGGCGCAACTGATCGGTTGAACACCGCGCTCCATGAAAAGAATTTCCGTGGGTCATGTATCTGTTTTGCATCCAGAGCCAATTCGGCAGTAAGCTCGGCAGCGACGGCCCGTCACGGCGAATCCATGACCGATGCGCAACAGTTCGAGGCGTTCCTGCGGGAGCACCAGGACCACGTGTTTAGCACTGCCATGCGTTTACTGGCCAACAGAGCGGAAGCGGAGGACGTCACCCAGGAAGTTTTTCTGAAAGCCTACGCCCGGTTCGGCGAACTTCAGCACAGTCCCACCGCCGGCGGCTGGTTGCGAACGGTGGCCACGAACATGTGCCTGAACCACCTCACGCGCTATCGCTCGCGCTGGACCTTCTTCTCCGATCTGTTCCACCGGCACGGGGACGACGAGCCGGAAACCACCGTGGATTTTCCCGCACCGGAAAACGTCGAAGCAGATCTCGCCGCCGCGGATCGCAAAACACTCGTGGAGCAGGCGCTCCAGAAACTCCCGCCGGCGCAACGCGTGCCGCTGGTGCTTTTCCACCTGGAAGGATTGAGCTACGAGGACATCGCCGCCAAACTGGGCGTGTCGCTCGGCAAAGTGAAGACCGACATTTTTCGCGGCCGGGAAACGCTGCGCAAGAAACTGGCCGGGCTCAAAGCAACGGAACTGGGACTCACCGCATGAATCCGCATCAAGACAACGAACTGGCAGCGCAGATCGATCGCGAGTTGAAGGCCCTGCCGCCGCTCGCGGCGCCGGTCTCGCTCGCCCCCCGGGTGCTGGCCGCCATTGCCGCGCCTCAGCGCGCGCCCGTCACGCGCACCGGCTGGCAAAGCTGGCCGCTGGTGTGGCGCGTGGCCTCCTTTGCCCTGCTCGCCTTGCTCTTCAGCGGCCTGTTCCTCGCTGGCTGGCAGGCCTTGCAAACCCCGGCCGCCACAGAAACGGCGTCGAAAGTGAGCGAAGCCTTCTCGCTGCTGACGCTGGCCGGAAAAGTAGTGAACGTGCTCGGCGGCGCCGCGCTGTCGCTGGTGCGCCAGCTGGGCACCGGTTTCACGCTGGCGATCACGCTCGTCGTGGTCGGCGCTTATGCCGCCTGCGCGGCCATAGGCTCGATGTATGTGCGCTACGCTTTTGCCCGCCGCTGAAAATGAATTTATGAAAATGGACTGGAAATCGTGGTTTGGCCCCGGCGGATTGGCGCTGGCTTGTGGCCTCTGCCTGCTCGCGCACCCATTGGCCGCGCGCGCACAGAGTGACGCCGCCGCCCAAGCGACAAACTCATCCAGTGCCGCCACCGTTGCGTCGGCCGAGGCGCATGAAGCCACCACCACCGCGGAAAAAGTGGCCGTCGCAGTTTCCGCCACCGCATCCAACGCGACCGCGGCCGTCGTGGAAAAAGCCGCTCCGGCACGCCGCTCGCGTCACGGCGGCGAGAATCCGAAAGTCGTCATCGGCAACAGCGCCGAAGTCCGCGAGGGCGAAACCGTGGATACCCTCGTCGTCATCGGCGGCAACGGCACCGTCAAAGGCAAGGTGCTGGAAGCCGCCGTGGTGATTGGCGGCAATCTCGACATCAGCGGGGAAGTGGGCGATGCCGCCGTGGTGGTGCTGGGCAATCTGCACCTGCGCACCAATGCCGTGGTGAAAGGCGACACGGTGTCGGTGGGCGGCGAATTGGTCACCGATGCCGGCGCGCACGTGGACGGCGAGCGGGTCGCGGTGCCCATCGGACCATTGAAATTGCCCGAGATCGAAAAGCTGGCTCAGTGGATCAATGAGTGCGTGTTCAAGCTGCGGCCGCTCGCACCGCAGGTGGGTTGGGTGTGGTTCATCGCCGGACTCGTGTTCGTGTTTTACCTGCTGGTCGCGGTGGTGTTGAACGGTCCCGTGCAAACCTGTGTCGCCGAACTCAACCGCCGGCCGGTAACCACCTTTTTCACCGGTATCCTGACCAAACTCGTTGCGCCCATTGCGATCTTGATTCTGGCGGTGACCGGCATTGGCCTGCTCGTGGTGCCGTTCCTGATCGCGGCGCTGTTCTTCGGCGCGATCATCGGCAAAGTTGCATTGCTCGAGTACATCGGCGAGGCCTTGCGTCGCGCGGTCGGCGGCAATGAGCCGCTCAAGCCAGTGTTCGCGCTCGGCGCGGGCGCCCTCCTCATCACGATTTGTTACAACATTCCGTTTCTGGGTCTGCTGGTCTTTGCCCTCCTCTCCGTGTGGGGGCTCGGCGTGGCGGTCACGGTGGGCTTCAGCAGTTTCCGCCGCGAGGCTCCGGCCAAAGCATCGCCTCCCAGCTCAAGCCCATCGCCAACGAATCCGCCGGGAGCCGTCGCTCCCCAGCCGGTGCCCGCAACGATTCCGGTCACGGCCGCGCCCGCTGCTCCAACGGCTCCCCCGCCGGAAATGAGTCCGCCGGAGACTGCCGGTGCGGTTGCTTTTTCCGCCCCACCCGGTGCCAATCCGGCCACGCCGATACAACCGGCATTGCCCGCCGGCGCCGTCCCCGATGCGCTGGCGTACCCGCGCGCGGGTTTTTGGGAACGCATGGGGGCAAGCTTTCTCGATCTGATCATTGTCGGCATTTTAAGCGGGCTGGCCGGTGATTTTTTGCGGCGGTTCCTGGGCAGTCAGCCTTATCCGCTGCTGGTGGCGCTGGCGTACTTCGCGGGCATGTGGGCGTGGAAGGGAACGACGGTTGGCGGCGTGGTTTTGAATCTGAAGGTGGTGCGACTGGACAATGGCCCGGTGAGCTTCGCCGTTGCACTCGTGCGCGGCCTCGGTGCCGCGCTGTCCGCAGCGGTGTTGTTTCTGGGTTTCCTCTGGATTGCGTGGGACGAGGAAAAGCAAGGCTGGCACGATCGCATCGCCGGGACGGTGGTGGTGCGATTGCCGCGCGGAAAATCGTTGATCGTCTTGTAGCCCGCGCTGCGAAATGCGTGCACCAAGGCTGGCACGGATTGCACAGCCCGATGGAGAAACTGGCCTCCCTGATCGCCACCCGCGGCCTGATCGCGTGACGCCAGCGGGCAGCGGAAATGAAGCCGTTGCCGCAGAGAAACGCTTGTAATCGGCCGGCGTCCACCTATTTTCTTCCCGCGCACAGGTGCGGCAACCGCGCCTGATTCTGATTCAAAATTTTTGGCTCATGGCCGGACATCGCCGAACCTGGCAGTCGTTTGAAGAAATGCGGGCCGCCGCCGAAAGCGGTGATCCGCAGGCCCAATGTTATCTCGGAGTGTGTTTCCAGAACGGCCAGGGCATTCAGCTCGATTATCAGGAAGCCGTCCGCTGGTTTCGTCGTTCAGCGGAACAGAATGATCCCGTCGCCCAGTGCTACCTCGGTTTCTGCTATCTCAATGGTCACGGGGTGCCGCAGGAATATGGCGAGGGCGCGAAGTGGTTTCGCGAAGCGGCGGAACAAGGTGATCCGGCCGCCCAATTCAACCTGGGAGTGCTTTACGAAACCGGCCAGGGCGTGCCGCAAAATTACGCCGAGGCGGTCAAGTGGTATCACGCCGCCGCGGAACGTGGCGAACCGCAGGCGCAATTCAATCTGGGCGTATTTTACGAACAGGGACAGGTCGTCCCGCAGGATTATGCCGAGGCGGCCAAGTGGTATCGCGCCGCCGCCGAGCAGGAAATCGCGCCGGCGCAATGTAATCTCGGGCTTTGTTATCAGACCGGCCGCGGCGTGCCGCAGGACACCAGCGAGGCGGTGAGGTGGTTCATCAAAGCCGCACGGCAGGGTGACAAGACCGCGCAGCACAATCTCGGCGTGCACTACGCCCAGCAGGAAGCTGCGGAAACTGCCGCCGCGGAAGCCAGCGAAGACGCCGAGTCCGAAGAAGCCGACGAAGCGCGCTGATTGCGGGCGGAGGTTTTCATCGGCGGCGAGGCCATTGCTGCCGCACCTTGTTTTTCAATCGAGCTTTCAGTTCGTCCATTTTCCCCGGCGCCGGCCCGCGGTCCAAGCGATACAGCACATTCGGCAAGGGCGTGCGGGCAATTTCTTCGGGCGTCGTGTGCTTCGAATCCACGCCGGGCGCCAGGTCCATCCCGATCTTTTGGAACAGGTGGCGCACAAAGGCGGAACAAAAAAGCGAGTGTTCCCGGGCGAGCAGGTTCTGCCGTCCCCGCAACTCGGCTTGCTTGAGCGCGATCAAAGTCCCCACCAATTCTCGGAGCGAGTAACGGGTCCTCGTGGCCACAAGTTCCAAGCCTTCACGCAGCAGGGTCCGCACCTGCGGCTCGGACAAACCAAAATCCAGAATCGCCAGCCCGGTGTAGGCCTTTTCGTCGTGGTATTTGTCGAGCCGGTTCTCCTGCACGCCGAGTTGGATGTGTTTCTGGTGGAACTGCAAGTCCGACTCCATGATCCATTGCTGACCGTCCACCCGTTCGCCTTCACAAAAAAACACGTGCGACCACGTGGCCCAGTGTTTGTCCGCATCCAGATGTCGCTGCGCCCGGCGGATGACCTGATCGGCCAGCGTCGTGCCGGTGGAGAGTCCCACGCACCCGGCGCGGGCGTGGCGCTCGAGGAATTCACGGTTGGAAAGGCCCGTTACGATCACGGTGCCCGCTGGGGCGGGATTGCTCATGGGCGGGAGAATTTCTACCACCGTTCGAACTGGCAAGCTTTTCCCGGCTTCCGGCCGCGGTCGGTGATTTTTGCGATTGGTGTTTTGTCCTGAGCGCAGTAAGCTGCCGGTAACGACTCACCACTCGCCGAATGAAAACGGTACTCATCATTGACGACGATCCACAGTACCGCCGGCTCATGGGCGAGCTGCTGCAAACACACGGCTGGCGCGTCTTCGAAGCCAGCGATGGCGAGTCCGGCCTCGACGAGGTCCGCAAACACCGGCCGCACATCGTGCTGTGCGATCTGCTGATGCCCCGCAGCAACGGATTTCAGGTCTGCCGCGCAATCCGGGGCGACATTACACTCCGGCAGACCAAGATCGTCGTCACTTCCGGCCGCGATTTTGAAGCCGACCGCGCCTCCGCCCGCGACGCCGGAGCGGATGAATACCTGACCAAACCCATCCAGCCGCAGGTGCTCATTTCGGTGCTCGAACGGCTGGGCACGGGGACATCCGAACTGGTGCGCCGCAAGCTCGCCCACGCCACCGGCAAACTCTCGCCGGTGCAACTCAAGTTCTGGGGCGTGCGCGGCTCGATCCCCTCCCCCGGACCGGGCACGGTTCACTTCGGTGGCAACACGTCGTGCCTCGAGTTCCGCGCCGGCGATGAAATCATCATTCTCGATGCCGGCACCGGCCTGCGGCTGCTTGGCCGGGCGCTCGAGGAAGAGTTCAAACACCAGCCGCTCCACCTCACGCTTCTGCTTTCCCACACCCACTGGGATCATATCCAGGGCCTCCCGTTTTTCCGGCCCGTCTATCGGCCGCAATGCCGGTTGCGCATTCTGGGTTATGAAGGCGCGCGCAAAAGCCTCGTCAACGTCCTCTCCGGTCAGATGGAAAGTCCCTATTTCCCGGTGCAACTCGACGCCCTGCCCAGCAACATCCAGATCGAAGAACTCAAGGACATGGAATTTCAAGTCGGCCAGGTCCGTGTCCGCGCGTGGTTCGCGAATCATCCCGGCATCTGCGTCGGTTACCGGCTGTTCACGCCCGATGGTTCGGTGGCGTATTTCCCCGACAACGAACCGCACTCGCGGCCGCACCACAAGTCATTGCCCGAGGCCGCCGATCGCAAAGCCGTCCAAGCCTACGCCGAGCAGCAAGAGCAGCGCATGGTCGGCTTCCTGCACGGCACGGACGTGCTCGTGCTGGACTCGCAATACGACGAAGCAGAATACCAGAGCCATGTCGGCTGGGGCCACGGCTGCGTGGATTACGCCGTGGCCCTCGCGCAAAAAGCCAAGGTGAAGAAACTCTTCCTCTTTCACCACGACCCCGAGCACGACGACGCCCGGGTGGAAGCCATGTTGAACCACGCGCGGAAACTCGTGGCCGAAAGCAATTCGGATCTGGAAGTCGAGGCCGCCCGCGAAGGCACGACGGTGCTTTTGAAGGGCAATCAGAAGCCCGCGATGGCGTGAAGGAGACAGATCATGCCGCAACCGCAATTCAACCGGCGACAATTCCTGCGGCTCGGAGCGACGTTGGCCGCCGGTGCGCCTTTGGCCTTCCGTGCCGGTGCCGCCGCGGGCCTTGAACCCGAACCTGTCGCCCTTCCTGCCTCGCTGCGCTCCGCGGCACGCGTTGCCATCACGCGTTGCCGGGAATACGGCACCGCCGTCCAACCGGCGCTCGCGAAATGTTTTGATCTCCTTGGCGGCATCGGCGCCTTGGTCAAGGACAAGACCGTCACCATCAAAATCAACCTGACCGGTTCGGATTTCAAAAACTGGCTCGGCCGGCCGGTCGGTGAAACCTTCATGACGCATTACGACACGGCCCATGCGCTCGGTGCGTTGCTGTTGGCCAATGGCGCGAAGCGCGTGCGCTTTGTCGAATCCACCCAGCTTCGCGCGAAGCTGCAAGACACGCTCGTCGCCGCCACGTGGGATGTGCGCGCGCTCGATGCGTTGGGTCGGGTTGAGTTTGAGAACACGCGCAACCTCGGTTCCGGCAAAACCTACGCGCACACCCAAGTGCCATTCGGCGGCTATATGTTTTCCGCGCTCGACCTGAACCAGGTTTATGCGGACACCGATGTCATGGTCTCGCTGGCCAAGATGAAGAATCACATCACCGCCGGCGTGACGCTCTCGATGAAAAATCTTTTCGGCATCACGCCCAACTCGCTCTACGGCGCGAAGGCGGGCGATGAAGACGCCACCGCCGGGCGCGACCCGATTCATTGTCCTCGCGGCCATGAAAAGATCAAACTGCCCGGCTTGAAAGACGGCATCACTTCCATCGAATCCGTCTGGCGCGTGCCGCGCACAACAGTGGACGTGTGCGCCGCGCGCCCGATCCACCTGGCGATCATTGACGGCATCACCACCATGAACGGCGGCGAAGGTCCGTGGTGCAGCAATGCCGCGCCGATCAAGTTCATGGCGCCGGGCGTGTTGATCGCGGGTTTGAATCCGGTTTCGACCGACGCCGTGGCCACCGCCGTAATGGGCTATGAGGATCCGCGCGCGTTGAAGGGAAAGAAGCCGTTTGTGTATTGCGACAGCCACCTGCTGCTCGCCGAACAGGCGGGCTTGGGCGTCGCGGAACTGGAAAAAATCGAAGTGCGCGGCGAAGCGATCGAAAATGTGAAGACCAAATTTGGTTGATCATCTAATCCTGAATTGCCGAAGTTTGCAGTCGCCTCAAGTGGTGTATGTCCGATTAGATCGCAAGAAGTTGGTTGATGCCACAGACCAAGGCCCGCGGAGCGGGCGTTTTAGAACCGAGTCCTATGAATGACACTTTATTCGATCCACATCGTTACGCCACTGTTCGATTCGGTGATGCTGATATCTCACGTAACAGCACCATCTGGCGGTATATGAACTTCGAGAAATTCTGCTGGCTGGTCGAAAAATCTCTATTGCGGCACACGCGGCTCGATCAGTTTGAAGATCCGTTCGAGGGCGCAGTCACCTATTTGTATGCAAAAATGCGCGATAGTGGGAATGCCAACCCCGACTTCGGTCCCATGGATTGGGATTCAATGACCTACAAATTTGCCCGCGTTCTGAGGTTCGCGTCTTGCTGGCATGCGTCAGAATATGAATCAGACGCGCAGTGGAAACTTTATGCCTCTGGCGGCGCAGGGATTGCAATTTTATCAACACAAGAGCGGCTAAAATGCTCAGTGGACTTGAGGCCACATACGGGAATCCTGGCTGATATGGCCTACCTCGATTTCGATAATAGTCCCATGCGTCGTCCGGTTGGCCACCGAGGGATTCTGCAGCCCGGCTATTTGAAGCGGAAGTGTTTTGACCATGAGAAAGAGGTCAGAGGAATTATCGTCGTAGACCCTATTATCGAAGGAGGACGGTTCATAAAGGATGAAGCCTCTTTGGAAGAACAAAAGAGACTTCAGCCACCGTTCGTTGATGCACCGGTGGATCTGAAAGGAATGATCCAGGCAATAGTAATCAGCCCGCTGGCTAAGCCGTTCCAAAGGGAATTAGTTGATATCGTTGCCGAGCGCCATGGTCTCAAGCACTTAGTGAAGACGTCTGAACTGCTCAGGAATCCTGTCTTTTAGCTCCAGCGATTCGCCACTCGTGCGTTGCGGGCGAAGACTGGGCGCTGAGGGATTCGAACCCCCGACCAACAGCGTGTAAAGCTGCTGCGCTACCGCTGCGCTAAGCGCCCAACCAAGCCCATTATCTCTGGTAGCCCGCCTTTGACAAACTTCAAATCGCCACGTCCGGCTTGACCACAGGCCGCCGCTTTGCCAGACGTAACGCATGAGAATCGCTTCCGCCCTGTTTACCTGCCTTGCCCTCGGTTCACCCGGCTTGATGGCCAAGGATTATTTACTCCACCAATTCCAGCGCACCCAGCTCTCCGACAAGTTCTGGTGCGAGGGCGCCACGTTTGGCGATCTCAACCGCGACGGCAAGGGCGACATCGTTTCCGGACCGTTCTGGTACGAAGGGCCGGATTACCAGAAGCGCCACGAGTATTATCCGCCCAAGGCCACGTTCAAACTCAAGCAAGCCGACGGCACGGAGAAAGTCATCGACGGTTTCGAAGGCGCGCTCGGCAAGGAAAACCGTTACTCGGACAACTTCTTTGCCTTCACCTACGATTTCAACAAGGACGGCTGGAACGACATTCTCATCATCGGCTTTCCCGGGGAAGCGACCGTGTGGTACGAAAATCCCAAAGGTGCGGAAGGCCATTGGAAGAAACACATCGCGCACGACGTGACGGACAACGAATCGCCGACCTTCACGGACATCACCGGCGACGGCAAACCGGAACTCGTCTGCGCGTCGAAGGGCTTTTACGGCTACGCGGAACCGGATTGGAACGCGCCGGAGAAACAGTGGACCTGGCATTCACTCTCGCCGAACAACAAGTATCACAAATTCACCCACGGCATGGGCGTGGGCGATGTCAACGGCGATGGCCGCATGGATTTGCTGGAGAAGACGGGTTGGTGGGAGCAGCCGAAGTCACTCGCGGGCGACCCCGTATGGACCTATCACAAATTCGAGTTCACCCCCATCGGCGGCGCGCAGATGTATGCCTACGACGTGAACGGCGACGGCTTGAACGACGTGATCACGAGCTTCGCGGCGCACGCTTACGGGCTCGCCTGGTATGAACAGGTGCGCAGCAAAGCCGGCGAGATCACCTTCAAGCAACACACCATCCTGAGCCTCGAACAGAAACGCACGCCCAACGAATTCGGCGTCTGCTTCTCCGAACTACACGCCGTGGACCTGATTGACATGGACGGCGACGGGTTGAAGGACATTGTGACGGGCAAACGCTACTGGTCGCACGGCCGCGTGGGCGACCCGGATCGCAATGAAACGGCGGTGTTGTTCTGGTTCAAACTGCAGCGCGGACCGAAAAAGACGGCGAGCTTCACGCCCTACCTGATTGACGACGCTTCCGGCGTGGGCACACAAATCGTGGCGTTGCCGGTGAGCAGCAAGAAATATCCGGACGTGGTGGTCGGCAACAAACGCGGCACCTTCTACCTCAAGCACGACGTGAAGAAGGTCAAGAAAGCGGAATGGGAAGCCGCGCAGCCGAAAAAGATCGGGCAGTGACGGCTGTTGCCGGCCAAGCACCGGGGGACGAAAGCGCCGGAGGGCCGGCGCACTCCAGGACGCTGACCCGCCAACCACACGCTCCGCGAACGCGAAGCGTCCTGGAGTGCGGTGGTCCTCCACCGCTCTTCGCAAATCCGGCTCGACAGCCAGCGGCCACCGGATTTACGGTCGCCGCGTAGAAATGATTGGCTGTGCCGTGTTAGCTAATCTGGATGTTGGGCCACTCCGTACCCATGAACCTTCACAGCAAACTGCGAGTTAATTGGTGGATTTGGACGGTCATCGTCATTCCTTGGGTTTTATTTCTCCTGTTGCGGCGACACGAAGACAAAGCAGGATGCATTTGGTCAGACTGGTCTTGGATGATTTATAACGCCAGCCATCGGCAGTGGAGTTACTGTCGCGAGGTTTTGCTTTGGGATGTTTTGCCTCCCTTGGTGATTAGTTGGATCGCGCAATTCTTCATAGTGATGGCATGGCAGAGATGGCGCGGAGGCCATAGTCGTCAGACCGCAGAGGTATGATTGACATGATTAACCAGTGGCCTAATGCGGAAATAGGCTGCGATATCCGCTGCGCTCCCCCTCCCGCACTAGCTCTCCCCGGTGAACCCTTGCTGCGGCTGGTCTGCGACCCAGCCGCGCTTCGCCGAAACGGCTCGACAGCCAGCGGCCACCGGATTTACGGTCGCCGCGTAGAAATGATTGGC
>CAYWCK010000032.1:0-21672 GCA_964456685.1 uncultured Bifidobacteriaceae bacterium
GGTTTACTTTCCGGCTGCCACCTTGAGCTGAGCTTTCATTGTCGTCAGGTCGTGAAAACTTGCCGGCGACTTCAATTTGGAAAACTTCTTGTCGAGTCGCGCAATGCGCGCTTCCAGGGCCGGATGACTTTGCAACGAGCGTGGCACCTCCAATCCCGGAAGCTTCATTTGCCGCTCGGCGAGTTCCAGTTTGCGAAACATTTCGGTCATTCCGCGTGGATCAATCTTCGCCGCCACCAGCGTGGCCCAGCCCACGTTGTCCGCTTCCGTCTCGTATTCCTGCGAAAAACTTTGCTCGATCAAAAAGTCCGACGCGGCGCCGGCGACACGCACCATGCCGCTGCTGCTCCCCCCAAGGAAAACGCGAAAGATCAGGAACGGTCCGGCGGCGGAAATCACCTTGCGCACTCCGTGCTTCTGGGTGACGTGCGCCACCTCATGCGCGAGCACGCCGAGAACTTCCTCGGGCCGGTCGGCGATTTTGAGCAAACCCGTGTTCACAATCACGTGGCCGCCCGGAAGCGCAAACGCATTCGGGTCGTCATCGTCCGCGAGGTAATAGGTAAACTGCAGATTCGTGTTCCCGAGCGACTGGATCAGCGGTGCGGCAAGGGCGGCAAGGGCGGCGATCCGATTGGTATCTTCAATCAGCTCTGCTTCCTGCTGAAACTCGGCGATCATCGCATTGCCGATGTCCTGCTCGAATTTGGGCGGCAGGTTCGCCACCAGGGAGCGCACCATGTAGCTCACCGCCAATTGGCCCAGCCCGGCCAGCACCGTGCATGTCAGCAGCACATAGCCAACAATTCGCAATCGCCGCCACAGCTCCTGCCGGCCCGCTTCGTCGCCCAGCCGCAGCGCGATGCCATCGATCATCCCCACTTCCGGCAAATCCAGAATGGCGAAGTCATCCGTGATGATCTCCAGCGCCGGCTGGTCGCGATCGCGAAAATACAAACGTTCGTCGCTCCCCTTCCCCACGCGAACGTGCAACCGCTCAAACGGGATGTCGATAACCGCGGCCTCCGATTGAAACCGAAATTGCCACCGAGTCACCACGATCTGGCCAGCGAGGGATTCGTTTCCGAAATCCGGGTGGAAGGCCACCGCGTCAAAACTGTGTTCGCCGGTTGTCATTGGGCTACCTCAATGGCTGCGGGATGGCGCAACCGTCCTTGCGCGGATCCGAGTCTCCGTGGTTCATCCCCTTTGCCAAACCTCCCATCGCTGCGTTGGCGGCAACAACGGCAACCACGGCATTGCCACCTTGCGCCAGAATCTGCGCGCCCGCTTGGGATGCGAGCGGATGCTCCGTCGCCACGATGCCGCCCGCAGATATGACCATCGAGCGGGCTTGGGTACGGTCTGCGCGGACCAGGCCAGGAAAGCAAACGACGAGGGCCGTCAGATAAGCCACGACCTTGAACTGGAAATTCGCCTTCATCGTGATGGATGGACCGGTGACCGACGCTAGCAAGACTCGCCGCGGAATCCAATTCCGATTCAATTTAAGAGAATCACCCGGTAATAGCGCGGGCCGTTGCCCAAAGGATCAACTTTGGTCACGAAATTGCCGGTGCCAATCACGTCCCCGGCAAGATTACTCCACGAACCGGCGCCCAAGTCGGATCGAAATTGAACTCGGTAGTTCTTACCCGGGTAACTCAACCAGGTCAGCGTCACGTTCAGACCATTCCGGAGAATTGAAGGGCTCGGTGGCGGCGACAAAACTTCCACGCCGCTCAACTTTGCCTCATTCGCCGCACCGCGTGTCAGCGCGATGCTGATTTGACCACTCCCGAGCGCTGTCGGAACGAGCGCTTTGGTTACCGCCCTAAACTTCCCGCCCGCCTCGGCGAAGATATCAAAGTTAGTGAGCACGGTTGCGCCATTGATCGCGACATGAAAGCGCCGATCATTTGTCGTCGTGACGGACGGTGAAATTTCAGCGAAGTGCAACCGCACGAGGTAATCGCGACCCGGCATTAGATTGGGCAAGGTGTAGCTGCAATTGCTCCAGCGCTCGGTCTGGTAAACCGCCGGTGGCGCCGCGAATAACACGCCGCTCGTGTCGATCGTCGTCGCAACCGAAAAGATGTTCGTGCTGCCGCTCCAGAAATTGTCCGTGCCAAAAGCACCGACGGCAGTCCCACCGGCATTCAACGCGTAGCCCGGAACATAAATCACGATATTCGAGTCGAGCAGGTTGTTCGCCTCGTTGCCTTCCGCGAATCGGTTGATGTCATCGACGTTGGCCGTAATCGTGTGCGGCCCCGCGGTCGCGGTCCAATAGTTGGCCGCCGGGCCGCCGTCCGCAGTCAGCGTTACGGACGAACCCGCGGCGAGCGCGGAGCTGTAGCCGCCCGACCAGGAATATTGAACGCCGTCCACCAGGAAGCCGACGCCCAATGTCACGCCCGCAGGCGTCGCGGCTGCACCCTGATTCTTTACGGTGGCGCGAAAGACAACATTTGTTCCCGGCCCGATATGCGCGGCGGTCCAACTGATGGCGGTCACGATCACGTCCGGTAATCCGTTGGTCGGCGTGGCGCTGGCCGTATTGGAGTCGGCACTCTCCCCGTTCGAGTTGACGCCGTTGACGCGATAATAATAGGTCGTGTTCGGCGTGAAGGACGTATTCACATAGCTCGTCGTCGAGAGATTGCTTGCAATGAGACTGTACGGCCCGCCGCTGCTGGTGGCGCGCTTGACCTTGAAGGTGTCACTGAAACCGCCAGAGATCCAATTCAGCGTTACACGTCCATTGCCCACAGCGGCGGCGAGTCCGGTTGGCGCGGGCGGCGGGTTAGTGGAGACGACATTCGTTGGCCACCGATAAAGCTCCGCCACGGACGCATCGAGGTCGGCCAGGATCTGGGCTTTGTAGGGATTGCTCGCCCCGTCGATGTTCCAGCCGTCGCAGAAGGCGCACCAGCGATAGAAGTTCACGCAGCGAAAGATCGGTCGGCCGTTGGTGGTGGCGGATTGGTTGTACCGGTTGAACTCCGCGAATATTTCCTGCATCCAACCGGACTCGTAGTGCTTGCTGGGGTCTTCGGGATGGCCGCCCTTCCAATAATAAAGCCCGTTACACTCGGTCACGTAGAGCGGCAGGTGGTAAAGCGATGTCGGAATGCCGTAGTCAATCCAATCCTTGTAAACGTAGAAACTGAAATAGAGGTTCTGCCCGCCGGCGTTGACTTGCTGCGAGCTGTGAATGTCGGCGTACGTATAGCCGCGCGACCCGACGTGCAGCGGGATCCCATCCAGCGGCCCGGTCGCGAGGATGTTGGTCAGCATTCGGTAGCTGTATTGAACCCAGTTGAGCGGCACGCCGTCGGCCGGGAAACCGCTGCCGTTGAGATCGGTCGTTGAACCGTAAGGCCCGCCCCACGGCGCAAGCGCCTGCGGCATGACCTTGTCACCCGGGCGGACGGACTTGATGGCGTTGTAGCATTTGCGAAAACAGGCGGCGTAACTGGCGGGCGAAAGATAATTGAAACGGTTGTTGGACGAATCCAACGGCCACTCAACGTTCAAATTGCTTTCGTTGCCAATGAGCCAGATGGTGCAACCGGTCGAGTTCGCCACAAAATTTTTGCAGCGCACGGCGAAGTCATCGTATTTCGTCGCCACCGGAATAGTGCCGTCTGGAAAATAACCGTTGTTGATCCGGCAAATGACCGTGTGCCCGGCGTTGGCCAGGGCGGAGAAATTTGCGCCGGAGAAATCGTTCGTGTTCGCGCCGACCGCAACCGTGGCGGTGACCCAACCGCCCGTGCCGCCGGTGCCCGCTTTGATGTGATTTAGGAACTCGCTGGGATCCGGGTCGTGGTCGTGAATTCCGTAAAGGAAAGGTGATTCGTCCGCCGGCGCCATCACGGTCAGCAACACGAGCGACAACATCAGACTGGCCGAGGACTTCATGCGACGACATGGCAATAACCCAGCCCTCGCAGAGAATCAAAGGAATTTTGGACCCCGTAAATTGACCGCCGCATCTATGGTCCGGGTCCGTACTCGGTGCCGCTGGTCATGTAGCCGTCCAGCAACTTTTGGTAGGTCTTGAGTGCCGGCACCCATTCGGCGTGACCGTCCGCAAAGCCCCAGTTCCAGCCGGTCTTGCCGTGGTTGTTTACGGCGTCAGGGCGATTATTCCGATTGCTCGGATACGGCGCGGGCAGGCCGTCGTCGGCATCCAGCACGATCACGACCTTGGCAGGCCCGATGGGCAGCACCGTTTTGGGAGATTTGTAAACGTCGTTGTACGGCGAGCGTTCGAATTTGCCAAAAAATTCGTAGCTGTGCCCGTACGGGTAAATTTTCGAGAGCCGGTCGCCATGACAGGTAACCCCTAAATCCACCAACTTCGACGTCCCGGCCACCAGATTAGTGCGCACCTGATTTCGCGTGGCGGGACAAACAAAAATCTTCACGTTGGAAAGATACGTGGGATAAAACGACTGGGGCGCGGAATCGTCACCGATGCTCGTCGTGTAGTAATAAAAATTTGGCCAGTCGTCGGAATACAATTGCGCCGCGATCATCACCTGCCGGTTGTTGTTCGCACAGGTGGTGCGATTGGCTTTGTCCTTCGCGCTGCTCAGGGCCGGCAGCAACATCGCCGCCAGAATGGCAATGATCGCAATCACCACAAGCAACTCGATGAGCGTGAAGGCGCGGCTCGGACAAGATCGCCCGCTGGAAAAGACGGTGGTCGATTTTCCGTTGGGGTTCACGGGGCAAGTTTTGGCCCGCCTATTCGGGCTGTCAAGTGCCCGCCCTGCCTCCTTCGAAAGCAGACGCGTACACAATTTTGCTTGGCCCGCATCGCCAAAAGCGTCAATACAATCGCACCAGATTTGAAATGTTACGCAACGCATGAAACAAAAACTCAATCTCACCCAACCCACGCGAAGCAAAAATGCTTTCCACGTGATCTTTTCTGCCTGCGTACTGCTGGCGCTCGCATCACCAACCCTTGAGGCCGCCGACCGGGCCTCGGACCGGCCCAACATCGTTGTCATCCTGGTGGACGACATGGGATTTTCCGACTTGGGCTGCTATGGCAGCGAGTTGGCCACGCCAAATCTCGACAAGCTCGCGGCAAACGGCGTGCGGTTCACGCAATTCCACAACACGGCGCGCTGCTGCCCGACGCGCGCGGCGCTGCTCACGGGACTTTATCCGCACCAGGCCGGTGTCGGCCACATGACCGAGCAGCATCGTGATGCCGATGGTAACGTGATGCCTGGTTACTCCGGCCATCTCAACGACCGATGCGTCACGATTGCGGAGCTATTGAAACCCGCAGGCTACTTCACCGCCATGGCGGGCAAATGGCACGTCGGCCAGAACTTTGGCGTGACGCCGTGGGGCCGCGGATTCGAACGCAATCTCACCGCGGCGTCCGGGGGATTTTACTTCGCCGAAGCGCCTCGCGCCGACTTGTATCTCAACGGAGAACACATTGCCAACGATGACGCACGCCTGCCCAAGCACTGGTATTCGACCGATCTGTGGACGCAATTTGGTCTGAAGTTCGTGGACGAAGCGCTGGCCGTGAAAAAGCCGTTTTTCTTGTACGTCGCGCACAACGCCCCGCACTTTCCTTTGCAAGCGCCGGACGAAGACATCGCGCGCTGGCGTGGCAAGTTCAAGACCGGTTGGGACAAACTCCGCGAAGCACGCTACCAAAAGCAGCTCGCCATGGGGTTGATTGACAAATCCTGGCCGCTTTCACCGCCCCTGCCGGAAGTGCCCAAGTGGGACAACCTGACGCCGGAACAACAAGATCGCTTCGATCACATCATGTCCATCTACGCCGCCGTCATGGAGCGCATGGACCGCGCGGTGGGCACGCTGGTGGACGGACTGCGCCAGCGCGGCGTGCTCGATAATACGCTGATCCTTTTCATGAGCGACAACGGCGGCAATGCCGAGAGCGGCATCAACGGCCGATTGGAGGGCGATCATCCCGGCGACGGCAAATCCATCGTTTACGTGGGTCAAGGCTGGGCCACGCTGAACAACACGCCTTTTGTGCGTTACAAGCATTACACGGACGAAGGTGGCATCGCGACTCCGCTCATCGCCCATTGGCCGAAAGAAATTCCCGCTTCGCGCAATGGGAAATTCGAGCCACAGCCCGGTCACATCGTTGACATCATGGCCACCTGCCTCGACGCCGCCGGCGTGAGCTATCCCAAGGAGTTCAATGGCAAATCCATCACACCGCTCGAGGGCGTGAGTTTGCGTCCGGCTTTGACCGGGCAATCGTTGCGTCGATCCAACCCGATTTTCTGGGAGCACGAGGAAAATCGCGCCGTGCTGGATGGCGAATGGAAACTGGTCGCCGTCGCGAATCAGCCGTGGCGACTCTACAACGTGGTGGCGGACCGCACGGAGCAGAACGATCTCTCGGCGAAGGAGCCGGCGCGCACGAAAGAACTGATGGCGAAGTGGGAGGCCTACGCCGCTCGCGCGAATGTGTTGCCGCTCGGCGGCTGGAAGTCCGGCAACAGTCCGAAAGCCGGCAAAAAGAAAGCATCCGGCAGCAAAGACTCCGTGTTCCAACTCAAATCAGGAATGCACCTTGAGCTAGGCGACTCACCGAAGATCAACCGCCGAGGTTTTACCATCACGGCTGAGTTTGATGCCACTGGTTTGGATGGAGTGATCGTTGCCCAGGGCGGTTCCCGGCACGGTTACGCGCTTTGCTTGCAACACGGCAAAATGACTTTTATGACGCGGGTTTCCGGGACGCTGACGAGTGTTTCCGGAGATGTGACGCTAACCGGACCGCATACCGCCGTGGCCGAACTCGCCACCGACGGCACGATTATTCTGCAAGTGGACGGCAAGCAAGTTGGCCAGGGAAAAGCAACGAGTGCGGTGACCATGATGCCGACCGATGGACTCGACGTGGGCGAAGACACAGGTGGCCTGGTGGGCAACTACAGCAAGACAAACAGTTTTCCCGGCACGATCAAGTCGGTGTCCATCGAGCTGCTAGCAAAGTGAATCTATTTCGCTTCGAAGACGATTCGTCCGTCCACCATCGTGAGCGCGACCTTAACTTTGTCGAGCGTGGCCGGATCAACTTTGAAAATGTCGCAGTCCAGCAGAACCAAATCCGCAAGTTTACCCAGCGCGAGGCTGCCTTTCATTTGATCCTGAAATTCCGCGTACGCTGAACCAACCGTGAAGGCACGAATGGCTTCTTCGAGTGAAATCTTTTGCTCGGGCACCCAGCCGGTTGGATGTTTGCCATCGAGCGTCTGGCGCGTGACGGCAGCTTTCAAGCCTTCCATCGGATTCAGCGGTGCGACGGTCCAGTCCGAACCGAACGCCAGCACCGCACCCGCGTCCAGCAGTGAACGAAAAGCGTAAGTGCCCTTCGCCCGTTCCGAGCCGATGCGCTTGTCGCACCAACGGCCGTCATCGGCGCAGTGGTAAGGCTGCATCGACGCGATGACCTTCTGCGAACCGAAGCGCTTGATTTCGCTCGGGCGCAAATGTTGTGCGTGCTCGATGCGGAAGCGCCGGTCACGCGGGCCATTTTTCTCCTCCACCTGCCGGAAGATTTCGAGGATCGCATAGTTCGCTTCGTCGCCAATGGCGTGGATCATCACGTGCAATCCTCGTTTGTCCGCTTCCTCGACGCGCTTGAGCATGATGCCTTCAGGCAGCATTTGATCTACGTACAAGCCACGCGTACCCGGCGCGTCGCTGAACGGTTCAAAGAACCGCGCCGTCGTCGAGCCGAGGCTGCCATCCGCGAATCCCTTCAGCCCGCCAATGCGCAGCCAGGAATCCCCGAATGCGCCACGCACCCCGGTTTTGCCAAGCACTTCCCACGAGAGAATCGAACGCATGGCGTAGATGCGCGTCTTCAACTCGCCCCGCTCGTGCATGTATTGGTAAAGCCCGATGTCATCGCCGGCAGACATATCCTGAACGCTAGTCACGCCAACACTGGCCGCGTGCTCGGTCGCTGCCAGCGCGGCAGCATAATTCTCGTCCCACGAGCGCGCGGGAATCGCGCGATCCACCAGCGCCATCGCCGCGTCCTCCTTGAGGATGCCGGTGGGTTCGCCATTCGCGCTTCGCACGATTTCACCGCCGGGAACATCTTTGGTTTCCTTGGTCACCTTCGCGAGTTTGAGCGCCAGCGAGTTGGCCAACGCCATGTGACCATCGGTGCGGTTGACGAAGACCGGATTGTCCGGGGTGACCGCGTCAATCCATTCCTTGGTCGGCAGCGTCGCACCCGGGAATTTTTCGTGATCCCAATCGCCACCGAGAATCCAGCGCCCCTTCGGAATTTTCTTCGCAAATTCCGCGATGCGCCGCGAAAATTCGTCCCGCGAGGAAGCGTTGCGCAAGTCGACATTCGTGATCGAATAACCGCCCATGAGCCAGTGAACATGCGCATCGTTGAATCCCGGCAGGACGGACCGCCCCGCAGCATCAATCACCCGCGTCTTGGGGCCAGCCAGAGCACGCACGTCGGCACTTTTGCCCAGCGCCGCGATGCGATTGCCCGCGACCGCGACGGCCTCGGCGGCGGGTTGCGAGGCATTCATGGTGCGAATGGCGGCGTTGACAATGATCAATTCAGGGGTGAGCGAGCTGTTTTGAGCGTGAGCAGAGGCGGACATGGCTAGAAAAATCGCGGCGACAACGGACAATGGTTTCATTAGGCGCGTGGTTCGAATCGCGGGACAGTTCTAGCTTTGAGGCCCGACCGTGTCGAGCCAAAGGTAAGATTCGGGCAAGAATCGGCTGGCGCAATTGTCCCGGCCGGACTATTTCAATCGAAACGACACAACCATATTTGAGGCCATGAAGATCACCGGGATTCTGCGAGCGGAGCACAGCGTATTTCACAACCTGTTTGACTACATCGAACGGACTTTGCCCAGCTTGAAAACCGTGGCGGAGATCAAATCGCTTGCGCGCCTCACGGAGACGTTGCTGGCCGCGCATTCCCAGACGGAAGACGATTTGTTCATCGAGCCGCTGGAGCATTGCTTTGAGCAGGTTGGGCAGCGGGAAACTTTTCATGAAGAGCACGAGGCCATCGAGCGCGCCCTGACGGCCGTGCAAAAAACGCGCGATCTAAAAACGGCCCGGCGACAGTTGCTCACCGTGGTGATCGCGGCGCGGAAGCATTTCGACAAAGAGGAACGGATCGTGTTCCCGATGGCGGAACGGGTGTTGAAGGCGAAAACGCTGAACGATCTCGGCGAGGAATGGCTGAAGCGCCGCGAAGCTTCCTTGCGCTGAGTCCGCCGGCTCAGCCGTGGGCGATGAATTCTGACAGCGCCGCATGCACCCCTGCCACGAGGGCATCGACCCGCGTGGCGAGCCGGAAGTCCGACGGCGCTTCCAACGTATAACTCAGCCGCGTTTTGTGGGTGATCAACCAGAAGGCTTCCGGCCATTGCGGACGCGAGTGCGGATCGAGATTCGGGCGGATGATACCGCCACGAGCTTCGCGGCCTTCGATGACCGGTGATTGATCCACGGGACACACCGGCGATACTCCGGCAACAATCGCTTCGGCCAAGGTGCGGAGGTTTTCCGGATTCAATTCGTAAACATAGAAGCCATGGGACTCCCAATCCTCATGCAGGCAGAGGGTCAAATCATACCGCGGCTGCTGCTCCAGCCAGGCGACGTGTGAACGGACCTCGGCGGATTGGAAATGCAGGTAGTCACGGTTCAAATCAACGCCCTGCCCGTTCTCCCGTTTGTTCAAAGTGAATCCGGTAGGATTCAGGCACGGGAGTAAAGTGATATTGAACCCGGCAGGCCAGCGGTCCTCTTGCAACAGACGCACCGCGGCGAGGGGACCGGCAGGCTCGTCGCCGTGCATGCCCGTGGAGATGTAGATTTCGCGGGCAGCCGAGAAAGCGACGCGACGCAAAGCGGACCATTTGAAACCGGATTGCTCATGAAAAGTTTCGGCAGACCATCCACGCGCTCGCGCCGCGACGTCCACCTGGTTCAACACCTCAGCGATGTTGATAGTTTCCCCGTGGTAGCCGCCGTGATTTTTCCCGAGTCGCTGCATGCCGCGATCAATTGCGTTTGGCCGCGGAAACATTGATCCACCCGGTCATTTGGCGAGGACCGCCTCCGCCTCGCAACGTTCCTGGCCGCAGCCGCAACCGCTCTCTTCCTGATCCGCGAAACCGTGGCTGTCCCAGCTCGGATCCAGACCGAGGTCCTTAAGCATTTGCAGATCCTTGGCGACCGGCTGATTCAAAGTGGTGAGATAGTTGCCGACCATCATCGCGCTCGCACCGGCCATGAAGATCATGCTCTGCGCATCGCGCAAGTTCACGGTGCGCCCACCGGCGATCATGATCTCCTGCCGCGGCAGGATGAAGCGGAAGCAGGCGATAGTTTTGAGAATTTCCATCACCGGCAGCGGATCATTCTTCTCAAACGGCGTTCCCTTGATTGGGTTCAGAATGTTCACCGGCACGACATTCGCGGCAATCTCCTTCAGCGAAAAAGCCAGCTCGCAGCGATCTTCGCGCGATTCGCCCATGCCAATGATGCCGCCCGAACAGATCTTGATGCCGGCCTTTTTCAAATAACCAATCGTCGCCAATCGGTCGTCGTAGGTGTGCGTGGTGCAGGTCTGCGGGAAAAAACGGCGCGAGCTTTCGAGGTTGTGGCCGTAACACTCGACGCCAGCCTCTTTCAAGCGATCCGCCACGCGCTGGCTCTTGATAATGCCAAGCGAAACGTCGGGACGCGTTTTGCCGCTGGCTTTCAGCTCGCGCACCCGTGCACAAACTTCATCGAGCATCGGCCCTTCGTTCAGCCCTTTCCACGCCGCCACCAAGCCGACGGCGGTGACCTGATTCAGATTCGCCTCGTCCGCTGCTTCCTGCACCGGCTCCGGATCAATGAACCCGTAGCGCGGTGAGCCGGTTTGGTAATGGGATGACTGTGCACAAAAGCTGCAATTCTCCGAGCAGGCACCCGCCTTGGCGTTTACGATGGAACAGAGATGAATCTTGTTTCCCTTGAAATGTTCGCGGATCCGGTTGGCCCATGACAGCAGATCTAGGATGTCCGCCGAACTCTCGAGGTTGAAAAGCCACATGGCTTCCTCGCGGGTGATGTGCCGGCCCCCCAGCACCCGTTCGCCCAGCTGGCTCAACCGGTCGTGATTTGTCGCGTCAACTGATTTCACAATCATGGTTGACAGGATAATCTCCCGTGAATCCGGCGCAAGCAATCTCCCACTCACGGCAATGGCGGAACTGCTGCGAAATATTCAGGAGCCATCCACAGTGCAATGGCCAGCACTCACCTCGCCTGGGTTTGCGTGGGACGCCGCTCACCACTCATCGGGAGCACAATATCGTAGGGTTGCGCGTCGAACTTCAGGACCAATTGCACGCCGGAGATGCGATGCCCGGTGCAGTAATCAATCGCTTTGGTGGAACAAAGAAAATCCATCGCCTGGCCGGCATCGGGGGTCCATACGCCGGCCTCTTTGAAGTATAGGCCGCTGTCTTTTTGCTGCAGCAGAATCCTCATGACACGAGATCTCTACCCGCACGAATCCACCGTTCTTCACCCAAATACTTCCGCTGGCTTGGTCGAAACTGGCTTACATGGCGACTCTAATTCGGCGCATTAAGATTGCAAGCATTCATCACCGACGAGCGATGGACACCACCGGACATTTATTCCAACAGGTTCTCCTTCAAAAATGCCACCATGCTCGCAAACAGGAAATCCACGTTGCGTTTCTTCTGAAAACCATGCCCTTCATCTTTGGCCAGAAGGTAGGCCACCTTGCCGCCGCGCGCGCGAATGGCTTTTACCATCTGTTCAGACTCGGTTGCGGGCACGCGCGGATCGTTCAGGCCCTGCACTACGAATAATGGCTTGGTAATCCGCTCCGTCTGGCTCAAAGGGGAAATCCGGCCGAGAAATTCGGCCATTGCCGGATCCCGCTCGTCGCCATACTCAACGCGGCGCAAATCCCGGCGATAATCCTGGGTGTTTTTCAAGAACGTCAGGAAGCTGGAGATGCCGACGACATCGATGCCACATCGCAAACGGTCGCTGAAGTGCGTCATGCAAGCGAGCGACATGTAGCCGCCGTAACTGCCGCCATAAACCGCGACACGCTTTGCGTCCAGCCGAGCATCCCTTCCAATCCAGTCCAGAAACGCGCCAATGTCCTTCACCGTATCCTCGCGCTTGAAACCGTTGTCCAGTTGCAGAAAGGTTTTGCCGTAACCGGAAGACCCGCGCACGTTGGGATAAAAGAGCGCGACGCCAAGTTCGTTCATCCAATAATTATTTCGCGCCTGAAAGCCGGGCCGCGTCTGTCCTTCCGGTCCGCCGTGGATGCTGATCAACACGGGGCGCGGGTCGGGAAACTTCCTTGAGTCTGGCCGATACAAAAATCCGGAGATTTCGAGACCGTCAAAGCTCTTGATGGAAATCAACTCGGGCTCCACGAAATTCTCCGGATTCAACCCGCCCGTTTCGCTTTCGGTCCAGCGCTCGATTTTGCCGGTCTTCGCATCCAGCGAATAAACGTCATTGGGCGATTTCGCTGCGCTGAGCGTAAACGCCAGATCGCGGTTGTTCTTGTGCCATTTCAAACCGCTGATTACCCCTAACGGAAGTGCCGGTGTACGCAATTTCTCTCCAGTGCGCGCGTCCAACAAGTGCAGCTTGCTCACGCCCGCCTCATTGCTCACGAAGGCGAGTAACTTTCCATCATCCGAGAGGTCCAAGCCCTCCACATCGCCCCGAATGGCATCGCTCAGCGGGGTCAATTGTTTCGTCTTTAGGTCAAATCGGCAAAGCCTCTGAAATTCGGAATCCTTGTCGGTGGTGACAAACAACGACCTGCCGTCGCGCGCGAACACGCCCGCTCCCCATGAAACCTTCTCGCCCGTGGCCGGTGTAATTAATTCCAGCGCCCCCGTCGCCACGTTGCACAAATGCAGCCTGCTTTCATTGATCGACAGGTATTCGCCGACCAGAAGTTGCGAATCGTCCGGCGACCACGCCATGACCGACCAACCACCGCCCGACACCTGCGCCAGCATGCGCCCCCGCTGCGGCTCCCGCACATTCAGGACATAAAGGTCGTTATCGCGACCATTGCGCCGCGTTGAGGTGTAGGCCAGCAAACCATTCCGGTGCGCCCATGGGCCGCCCACGTTGCGCGACTTCCCATCCGTCAACATGGTGACCTGGCCGTCAGCAAAATCGAACCGGTACAACTGATAAAATTCTCCGCCCCCCGAGTCCTGCCCAAAGACCATGAATTCACCGGTGTCGGGGTCGAAGCTCCCACCATTGACCGGTTCGGAAAAAAAGGTCAGTTGCCGCCGCGCACCGCCGGGAGTTTTTACCGAATGCAGTTGGGAAGTGTCGGCGAAACGTGTGGCGATGAGCATTTCGCGGCGCCGCGGATGCCAGTCGGCCAATGCGGCGGCGCGAAACTCCAGATAACGGGCGGTGTCGCGCTTCAGTTTATCTTCCAGCGGCGGCAACCCATCGATGACCAGGTTTTCGGGAGCTTGCGCCAGCAATGGAAGGGCCGCCGTCGCCAGCAGAAACGGGAGCAGAGTTCGGACGATCATGCTCGGATGGAAATGGAAAAAAGCCGTCGAAGCAACCCGCGAAATGAATCAGCGATCAACTTCGCCCAGTACGATGTCCACGCTGCCGAGAATGATTACCACATCGGCGATCAGCCGGCCGAGGCACATGTCTTCCAGAACGGTGAGATTTATGAAGCTGGGCGGCCGGACACGATAGCGATATGGATTCGGCCCACCATCGCTGATCAGGTAGAAACCGAGTTCGCCCTTTGGTGCCTCGATGCGTCCGTAGGCCTCGCCCGGCTTCGGACGGAAGCCGCGCAACTTGGCCTTGGGGTCGATGATCGGGCCTTCGGGAATCCCCGCCAACGCCTGTTGCAGAATCTTCACCGATTCGCGCATTTCCAGTACGCGCACCATGTACCGATCATAGGTATCACCGTGATCGCCAAGCGGAACCTTGAATTGAAACCGGTCGTAAATTCCGTAGCGGTCCACCTTGCGGAGATCATAATTGACGCCGGCGGCGCGGAGCATCGGCCCCGTGATGCCCGCACTGGTGGCCAGTTCTGGCGAAAGCGAACCGATATTCTGGGTCCGGGCCAGAAGGATTTCGTTCTCCGCCAGCAACCGTTCAAACTCATCAATAAACTGCTGCGCTTCAGCCACGAACTTCCTCGCCTGTTCCAGCCAACCGGCAGGCAGGTCACAACGGCAGCCACCAAAGCGCATGTAGTTGCACATCATCCGCGCGCCGGTCAGTGATTCGAACAGATCAAGAATCTTCTCGCGTTCACGGAACGCATACATGAGCGGCGTGCCCGAAGCGCCCATGTCCTGCACGAGAAAACCGGCGAGGCAGGCATGATTTTGCAATCGCGTCAGCTCAGCAGTGATGACCCGGATGTATTCGGCGCGCTCCGGAACCTGGAGGCTGGCGAGTTTTTCGACGGCCAACGCGTAAGCCCAGTTGTTCGTCAGCGAGCAAAAATAATCGAGGCGATCCGTGTAGGGCATCGATGCGAGATACGTCGTATTCTCGGCAATCTTTTCGTGATTGCGGTGGAGGTAGCCGAATACAGGCTTGAGTTTCACCACCCGCTCACCATCGAGCACCACGTCCATGCGGAACACGCCGTGGGTGGAGGGATGGTGCGGCCCCATCGCCACTTCCAGCAATTCACCATCGCCATCCTTGGGCAGGAGTTCAAAACTCTTCGCGGGCATTTCAACGACAGCGCTCATGCTACGAAACCAAAAGCCAAATTGTTAAGCCAACCATTGCCACGGCGCAGGCGACTCCTCCGGCGACAAACAGCTTGGAGGTGTTGTGGCTGAAAGGCTCGGGGTTCTCAACTATTGCGCTGGCGCTGGTTGACTTCACGCCTTTACCTCCTGCGCCTGATGCTGCTTGGCTTTCTGCAAAACATCGTCGTGGGGTGTCGGCTCGTACTCGTAGTCGTCCGGCTCCACGTAGTCCTTTCGCATAGGAAAATCCTGAAAGCCATCCCACATGAGAATGCGGCGCAAATCCGGATGGCCATCGAAGACGATGCCGTAAAGGTCGAAGGCCTCGCGCTCTTGAAACTCGCAACTGCGCCAGACCGGCGTAAGCGAGGGCACGTGATTTCGATCCGCACGATTCTCCGTGCGCAAACGCAGAATCACCGGTCCGTGCTTCTTTGCCATCGAGTACAGATGATAGACCGACTCAAGGTAACCGGAGCGCAAAGTTTCTATGGTCTCCTCGACCTCCTTGGTCACTCCCTCAACGGTGACGGTCTTCTTGACCTTCGTTTTGACCTTGGCCTCGGGCCAGTCCACGCCCGTGACGTTGGAACAGAAATCGAGGCGGAGTTCGGCATCATCCCGCAACCAAGTTGCCACTCGCACCGCGTGCTCGGTGTCCACGAGCAGGGAATGCTGCCCGCAAGGCGCGTCGTTGGTAATAATCTCGATCCGCGCTCCCGGCAAAGCGTGGGTGATGCGGGATTTGATTTGTTCGAGCGTCTCCATGGATCTCAGCCGCGATTGAGCGCTGGCGCTTGCCACACAGTCTTGTTTTTCGTCGGCTCCAAATCGTGCGGGCCAAATTTCGGCACCGGAAACTCGCTGGCCGCCTCCGCGTTGAGATGCCGCGGGCGGGCGGCGCCCGTCAGCTGCTGATCGGCGATCTTCTTTTGGAGCGTCATGAAAGCATGAATCAACGCCTCGGGTCGGGGCGGACAACCGGGAATGTGGACATCCACCGGAATATACCGGTCGATCCCCTTCAGCACGTTGTAACCTTGCTTGAACGGGCCGCCCGAAATCGCGCACGCCCCCATGGCGATGACATATTTCGGCTCGCCCATTTGATTGTAGAGCCGCACAACTTGCGGGGCCATTTTCTTGGTGACCGTGCCGGCCACAATCATCAGGTCAGCCTGCCGGGGCGAAGGACGGAAAACTTCCGCACCGAAACGCGCCAGGTCGTAGCGCGCCATGGTGGTGGCGATCATTTCGATGGCGCAGCAGGCCAGGCCGAATTGCAGCGGCCACACGGAGTTCTGTCGTCCCCAGTTGTAAAGCTCCTGCAATGAGGTCGTGAACACCCCTTGCTTTTGCAGTTCGCTTCTAAGTCCTTCGTCCATCTTCAGTCTGCTTTCTCACTTCCACGCCAGAATTCCCTTTTTCCAGGCCCAAACCAATCCCGCGACCAGCAGGAACAGGAAGACCATCAGCGATACAAAGGCGCCCACACCCAGGCCGCCAAAGGAAACCGCGAACGGCAGGAGAAAAATCGTTTCCACATCGAAGATCAGGAAAATAATTGCGTAAAGATAATACTCCGACTTGAACGGAATCCACGCGTCGCCTTTGGATTCCAAACCACACTCGTAGGTGGCGTTCTTGATCTGGTTTTCTTTCTTCGGGGAATAACTCTTTGCCCACAACCAGGCCAGCCCAAGGGGAATCAACGCGAATGCCAGCGCCGACAACGCCAGCAGAAGGAGGAACAGGTAGGGGTGATATTCGCCGGGCATACGATCAGTTTTGTTGTGAATCGGAGCGCTTCAGGCCGACCTCGTGCGCGATGTCATCGAACTCCTCGTGGCTGACTTCGTGGAGTTGTTTGCCGCGGGATTTGAGCTTTTCGTTGATCTTGATGGCCTTCTCGGTCATCTGCTCATGCGTATCCTTGGTGCCGCCGACCAGCGCAAAATTCGGCCCGCGCGTGACGCGCTTGTGCCCGTCGGAATCCAACCCGACCCCGAGCAGCATCGCCTTCTTGCCTTTCTTCTTGGCACTTACATCCGCCATGGCAGCAAGCTAGAGATATGCGTGGTCAGGGTCAAGAAATCGCGCCGTCAGTCGTGCGCGCGACGGATGGGAACAGTCAGCTGCTTGCCGTTGTCGGCCGGCCCGAGCTGCAGCAAAAAAGGCGCGGCCACGCGGGCCCATTCGTCTGGGCCCGGAAACTTCGCCGCCGATTCCCCGAAACAGCCGCGCAGCATTTCCGTGTCAATGATGCCGGGATTGAGCGGTATGGCCGCAAGTCCGGGCGGCAACTCCTGCGCCATCGCCTGCGTTAATCCCTCAATGCCCCACTTGGTTGCGCAATAGGGCGCCACTTCCGCATTGGTGGTTCGCCCCCAGCCCGAACTGAAATTCACAATGATCCCCTGCCCGCGCCCAATCATCCCCGGAACGAAATGTCGGATGACGTTGGCGACACCTTTCAAGTTCACGTCCATCACCGCTCCAAACTCTTCCGCGCTGATCTTCCAGAGCGGCGCCAAAGCGTTGGCAATGGCCGCGTTGTTCAGGAGCAAATCCGGCGGGCCATGTTGTTGGAGGACCTTCGCCGACCAGGTTTTGACTTCCTCGTTCTGCGAGACATCCACGCGATGGAAGGTATGCGGTGCGGGAAAACTCTGAATGAGATCGGCAATCTCCCCTTCGCGTCGGCCGCAGCCGCTCACGATGTGTCCCATGCGATCCAGTTCTGCAACCAACGCCCGGCCCAAACCGCGCGTCGCTCCGGTTAAAACAATGTGCTTTGGCCTGGCCATTCGTCTTCGGTGGGTTTGGGTTCTATTCGCGGGGTTTGAATTCCGATTCGGCGGCCAGTCGTTCCCACAATTTCCGCTCGCCTTCCGAGACACGCTCCGGGACGGCGATGCGCGTAATCACGATCAGGTCGCCCGGTGCGCCGTTGCGATCCGGCAACCCCCGGCCGCGCACACGCAACTTCTGGCCCGCCTGGGTGCCGGCAGGAATCTTTATGTTCACGCGTCCGCCCAACGTCGGCACCGACAGATTCGCCCCCAGCACAGCTTCCCAAGGCGCGAGGTCGGCTTCGTAAATCAAATTGTGGTCACTCACCTCGAAGTCGGGATGACGCGCCAGCCGTACGCGCAAATACAAATCACCGGCCGCGCCACCGCCCGCGCCAGCTTCCCCACGCCCCGCCAGCCGCAACCGCTGTCCTTCGACCACGCCGGCGGGAATCTTCACCTGGTAGGTCTTCGTCTGCTCCTCACCTTCGTGCTCCGTGCGCACGTTCACGCTCCGCACCGAACCGCGCAGCACCTCTTCGAGCGTGACCATGATGTCCCCTTCAATGTCGCGTCCGCGCTCCGCAAATTCCTCCTCCGTGGCAACACGCCCGCTGCGACCAAAGCCGCCTGACCGGCCGGCCGACGATCCAAAAAACGTTTCAAAGAAATCGCTGAAACCCGTGCCGCCAAATTGAAATTCATAATCCGGATGGCCGCCGGGACGCCCGCGCCGCTGACCGTGACCGCGCGCAAACTGATCCCAGCCCGGCGGCGGTTGAAAATCAGACCCAGCTTTCCAGTTCGGCCCCAGCTCGTCGTACTTCTTGCGCTTCTCCGCATCGCCGAGAACTTCGTAAGCTTCGTTGATTTCCTTGAACTTTTCTTCCGCCCGCTTTTTGTCCTTGGCCACATCGGGATGATGCTCCCGGGCGAGTTTCCGAAATGCCTTTTTGATTTCGTCGTCGCTCGCCGTGCGGGGCACGCCCAGCACCGCGTAATAATCTTTGAATTGCAACGCCATGTTTGGAATCACCGCGCCCAGCGCGGCTTGCGGCTCATCATCGCCGTAAAGAGCAATTTGTCAAAGCCCGGAGGAATGCGCTTGGCGCACACACAACGAGAAATGTCTGTCCCTTCCATGGGCCGCTTCTGGCGAGCGTCGCGCACGGCAACAAAAAGAATGTCGCCTCCACTAAAAAGCAAATCCGGCCGCGGCCCCACACCGCGACCGGATTGCTCCAACCTCGCTGCTACTCCTACTTCTTCTTCGTCGCTTCCACTGAAATGTACCGCATGATCCCCTGCCCGCCGCCGACCTGGCGGTAAATGCGAACCAGCACGCGATCCCCCTTGGCTTTCTCAGACAACTGCACCGCGTGCTCCGCATCCGTCACCGGTTGGCGGTTAATCTCCATGATCACGTCGCCTTCCTGCAGCCCGGCTTCGTGCGCCTTGGAATCGGGGGCAACCTTCGTCACCAACGCACCTTTGATGCGCGCCGGAATCTCCAGCTGTTGCCGGGTTTGATTGTCCAGGTCACCCACCTCGACGCCATCAAGCTGCTCCACTTTCGAGTCGCCCTTGCCTTCGCTTTCACCTTCGGCTGCGCCCCCGCGTCCGTCCGAGGCCAACGCCCCCAGCGTGGCCGTGACATTGCGCTCCTTGCCATCGCGAATCACCTTCAACGTCGCCTTCGACTTGGGCGCGAGTTGGGAAATCGTCAGGCGCAAATGGCGCGGGTCGGTGATCTTCTTGCCGTTCACTTCCAGAATCACATCACCTTCCTTCAACCCCGCCTCCGCCGCCGGCGAATCCGGCACCACCTGACCGATCAGTGCGCCGGAGTTGTCCGGCAATTTGAAAGCTTCCGCCAGGTCCGGCGTCACCTCCTGCGGATCCACCCCCAAGTAACCGCGCACAATCTTCCCGTCTGTCGCCAAACGCTCCAGCACGGAACGCGCGAGGTTGATGGGTATGGCGAAACCGATCCCGTTGTTGCCGCCGCTGCGGCTGAAGATGGACTGGTTAATCCCAATCAATCGTCCGTCCGTGTCCACCAACGCGCCACCGGAATTGCCCGGGTTGATGGCAGCGTCGGTCTGGATGAAATCCTCATAGCCGCCCTGCCCCAGAATGCCGGTGCCACGACCGACCGCGCTCACGATGCCCATCGTGACGCTTTGGCCGACGTTGAAGGGATTGCCGATGGCGAGAACCACGTCGCCCACTTCGATCTTGTCGCTGTTCGCCAGAGTGATTGCGGCCAGTCGGGCGCCATCGATCTTCAGCACTGCCACGTCCGTGCGCGGATCCTTGCCAACGACTTTCGCGCTGTATTTCGTCTTTCCATCCGAGAGGGCAACCTTCACCCCGTCTTCATCGGCGCCTTCCACCACGTGGTTGTTGGTCAGAATGTAACCGTCCTCCGAAACAATCACACCTGAACCGAGGCTCTGCTCGGTGTACTGCCGTTGCCGCCCGCCGCCACCGCCACGCGGCTGGCCGTAGCGGTCGCCAAAGAACTGGCGGAAGATGTCGTCATAATAGTCCTGACTATCGCGCACCCGAACCGTCCGCGAGGAAGTGATCGTCACCACGCTGGGCGAAACCTTCTTGATCACGGCGGCATAACTCGCGCCGCGGGAGCTTCGATCCACCTCCTTTTCGGTCGTGTTGAGTTTGGGTGCGTCCTTGGCCGGCAACGTTCCCCCCACCGCCACCGTCAGCGCCAAAACCAGCGCGGCCTGTTTCTGAAGTTTTCCAAAAGTTATTTTCATATGTTTGTAAATTTTCCCAAGAGCGCGTGCTGCGCAAATTTTGCGTGACCCGTCATTTCTGTTTCCTTCTTGGCCACTCAGCAGAATGGACACGATGCCCGATAAAATGTTCAATCGAATGCTCACCGCCCCAAGCAACCGGTTGATTGGTAACCGTGGAGGATTTGACACATCCGTTCCTTTCCGTTGAGATGGAGCCATGAACCAACGGATTTTTCGGCGGCTTGGGTGGACGGCTGCCCTGGGCATCGCGCTGTTGACCAGCGCCGGCTTTGCCGCAACGCCAAAGCCGGCTGGCCCGGCGGCGATTCCCAAATGGACACGCTTCGAACTGGTCCTGCAGAGCAGCGTTACCTATTCGAATCCGTTGCAAGAGGTGAAACTCTCCGCAGCCTTCATCTCCCCGCTCGGTGAGACCAACCGGGCGGAAGGTTTTTGGGACGGCGGCAAGACCTGGCGGGTGCGCTTCGCACCGGATATGCCCGGTCAATGGTCCTACCACACCACCTGCTCGGACGTAGCGAACACCAACCTCCACGCCCTCCGCGGCGAATTCAAATGCGTGGCCGCCCTGACCAAGACTGCTCTGGATCAACACGGGCCGATTCGGGTGGCGCGCGATCTGCGTCGCTTCGAGCACGCTGACCGCAGCCCTTTTCTCTGGCTTGGCGATGTGGCTTGGAATGGCGCCCGGCTTTCGGCGCCGGACGAATGGCAAGCTTACTCCGACCTGCGCGCTTCGCAGAAGTTCACGGTCACACAATGGACGCTATCACCCGGCGTGGACGTGAAAGGCGAATCCGCTTTCACCGGCACCAACACGTTGGCGATCAACATTCCCTTCTTTCAACGCCTCGATGCCAAAGTGGAAGCAGCCAACCGCGCGGGTCTCGTCTGCGCCATCGCGCCGTTGCAGGAACTCGCCGGTGCGGATGCCGCCCTGTCCGAGGAAGCAGCGGCGGATTTGCTTCGCTACGCCAAGGCGCGCTGGAGTGCCAATCACATCGTGTGGCTGCTGGCAGTTGAAGGTGACAACATTGGCATGCGCGTGGATCGGTGGAAGCGCATTGGCCGCGCCGTGTTCGCCAATGGCGCCCACGCACCCGTCGTCCTGCTGCCGGGTGAAACTCACTGGTTGCTGGATGAATTCCGCGAGGAAGCCTGGCTCGACGCGTTCGCCTTGCCGACCATCGCGCCGGATGAAAACGGTCTGCAATGGATGCTCTCCGGTCCGCTCGCGCAGGAGTG
>CAYWCK010000033.1:0-21586 GCA_964456685.1 uncultured Bifidobacteriaceae bacterium
GTTTGAGCGGCGGAACCGGCAGCATTTCCGGTTCGCTGATCGGCGCGTTGATCATGGCGGTGTTGCGCAATGGGTCGAGCCAGAGCGGCTGGCCGAATTACATGCAGGAAATCATCATCGGCATCGTGATCGTTGCGGCCGTGGGTCTCGACAAGCTGCGGCAGCGCAAAGGGCGGGCTTGAATTTGCACCACGCTTCGCGCATTCAACTGCCATGTTAATCGCTCGGTGCGGTCTTCGGGTTCTGCTCACGATTTGCGGCTTCGTTTCCTTCGCCGGTGAACTGCCGCCCGCTTTTCCTCCCGATCCGGATCAGGTCCTCGAACGCACCTGCTTTCAAACCGGCGGCGCGTGGAGCAGCGCGGGCAACCTGCGTTCGGATGTCGCGATCGTTTACGGCATTGATCCCGGCCTGCCGCAACGCATCCAAACCTGGCGCGATCGCGGCTACCGCATTCACGTGATGACCGGCGTGTCTTGGGGAAATTATCAGGATTATCTCTACGGCCGCTTCGATGGAGTGAATCACGAGGACGAAGCGCAGACCGAACGCAACGGGAACAAGATCAGCCACGGCGGCGATGTGTATTACATGTCGCCAGGAACGAACTACGGGAAATTTTTATGCGTCGGCGTGCAGCGGGCGCTCGACGCGGGCGCGGAGGCGATTCATCTGGAGGAGCCGGAATTTTGGGTGCGGGCCGGATACTCGGAGGGCTTCAAGCGCGAGTGGCGCGCTTATTACGGCGAGGACTGGCAGGCCCCCCACAGTTCTCCGGATGCCCAGTGGCGCACATCGAAGTTGAAATACTTTCTCTACCGCCGCGCGTTGCAACAGGTGTTTGACTACGTGCAGGACTACAACCGGCGCACGGGTCGCAAGGTGCGCTGTTACGTGCCCACACACAGCCTGCTCAACTATGCGCACTGGCGCATTGTCAGTCCGGAATCGAGCCTCGCCCAACTCAAGGGTTGCGATGGTTACATCGCGCAGGTTTGGACGGGCACGGCGCGCACACACAAAATGTTTCGTGGCCAGTTGCGCGAGCGGACCTTCGAGTCGGCGTTCCTCGAATACGGCGCCATGCAAAATCTCGTCCGCGCCACCGGGCGCACCGTCTGGTATCTGAATGACCCGGTCGAGGACAACCCGGATCACGACTGGAACGATTATCAGCGCAATTGGGAATCCACCCTTGTCGCCTCGCTGTTGCAACCCGAGGTGTGGCAATTCGAGGTCGCTCCGTGGCCGGAACGCATCTTCGACGGACGCTATCCCGCTTCCGTGCCTCCGGAAAAGCGCCAGGGCATTCCGCCCGCGTACGCGACGGAGTTGCAGGTAGTGATGAATGCCCTCAACGACCTGAAACAGGAGCGCGTCAAATGGGACGCGGGCACGGCGGGAGTGGGTGTGCTGGTGAGCGATTCACTGATGTTCCAACGCGGCGATCCGCAGCCGGGGGATCCGCACCTGGGGGAAATTTATGGGTTGGCGCTGCCGCTGCTCGCGCGGGGCGTGCCGGTCGCGCCGGTTCAGTTGGAGAACGTGACCGTGAGCAACTACCTGCACGGCTTGCGTGTGCTGTTGCTGACGTATCGCGGCATGAAGCCGTTGACGCCGGAGGTTCACAACGCCCTCGCTCGTTGGGTGAAACAGGGTGGTGCCCTCGTGGTCTGTGATGACGATGGCGATCCCTACAACGTCGTGCGCGAATGGTGGAATCACGATGGCCGGCACTACGCCACGCCGCGTGAACATTTGTTCGAGCAACTGGGAATTGATTCAGCGCGAAGCACCGACGCGAAGCTCGCGGAATGGCGCTGCGGCAAGGGCTCGATTTATTGGTTGCGGGAAAACCCCGCTCGACTCGCGCGCTCGAAGGATGGCGACACGGTGGTCGTGGACGCCGTACGGCAGGCCGCAAAACAACAAGGCGTGCGCTGGCGGGAGACGAATCACCTGTTGCTTCGCCGCGGGCCGTATGTAATCGCCGCCGGGTTGGAGGAATCCGTTCCCGGCGCGGCCAAGAAAATTCAGGGACGCTTTGTAAACCTGTTCGATCCCGAGTTGCGCGTGCAGACCGAAATCGAAGTGAAGCCCGGCACGCGCTATTTCCTGCGCGATCTCGACCAATCGCGCGGACGACAACCGGAAGTCATCGCGGCGGCGGGCAAGGCGCTCCGGCGGCAAACGGATCGCCAGACATTGACGTTCACCGTCGAGGGCGTGGGCAACACTCCCGCGGTGGTGCTCTTGCGGACGGAAAAGGCGCCGCGCGCCATCACACTGGCAGAGCAGCCGTGGGCAAACTTTGAATATTCCGCCACCGAAAAACTTCTCTGGGTCAGATTTCCGCAACGGTCTGCTCCGCGTGAATTGACGATCCGCTTTTGATTCGCACCCCGCAGTTATTCAGGATCGCGCGGAGAAAAATTCTTCGTGTGACCGCAAGTTTCGCGTGCGTCAGCCAGCGCCACTGCGGTAAGTTGGCAACCTCTGCCTGAAACACGACCATGCATTCTCTGCTTCAAGATCTGGCGGTGGTGATGATTGTGGCCGGGTTGGTGACGGTGGTTTTCCATCGTTTCCAACAGCCGGTCGTGCTCGGGTACATCCTCGCCGGGGTGATCATCGGCCCGCACACGCCGCCGTTTCCCCTGATTCACGACGGTGAAACCATCAACACCCTCGCGGAACTAGGCGTGATTCTGCTGATGTTCTCGCTTGGGCTGGAGTTCAACCTGCGCAAGCTGACCAAGGTTGGCGGCGGCGCATTTATCGCGGCGCTGCTGGAAATCCTGCTCATGGTCTGGGTGGGTTACGAGCTGGGGCGCTTGTTCGGTTGGAACACGATGGACAGCCTTTTCCTCGGCGCCATACTTTCCATTTCCTCCACGACGATCATCATCAAAGCGCTGGGCGAACTGGGAAAAACCAAGGAACACTTCGCGCAACTCATCTTCGGCATCCTGATTCTCGAAGACATCCTCGGCATCGCCATGATCGTGCTGCTCTCGGGCATCGCCATGACCGGTGCTTTTCATCTGGCAGACGTCGGCCAGACGCTCGCGAAGCTCGGAATTTTTCTGGTCGTAACCCTGGTGATCGGACTCCTCACCGTGCCGCGCTTCATCGGCTACGTGGCCCGCTTCAAAAGCAACGAGATGTTGCTGGTGACGGTGCTGGGGCTTTGCTTCGGCTTCTCCCTGCTGGCGGCCAAGCTCGGCTACAGCGTGGCTCTGGGCGCATTCTTGATTGGGGCCATCATTGCGGAAGCACGGGAAATCCATCGCATCGAACTGCTCACCGAACCCGTCCGCGACATGTTCAGCGCCATCTTCTTTGTCGCCATCGGTTTGATGATTGATCCGAAAATGCTGGCTGAATACTGGGTGCCGATCGTGGTCATCACGCTCGCCGTGGTTGTCGGCAAGGTGCTGGCGTGCTCGCTCGGCGCCTTCGTCGGGGGCAATGACACGCGCACCTCACTGCGCGTCGGCATGGGGCTGGCGCAGATCGGAGAATTCTCGTTCATCATCGCGTCACTGGGGCAATCCTTGAACGTGACCAGCAAATTTCTCTACCCGATCGCGGTAGCCGTGTCCGCCGTAACCACGCTGCTGACGCCGTATCTGATCAAGAGTTCGGATGGCACGGCAAGCTGGTTCAGCCGCGTGGCGCCGGCTTCGCTCGTGAACACCCTCGAACTTTATACCCGCTGGGTCGGCCAGTTGGGAACGCAGCGCTCCACCAGCCTGGCGACGAAACTCACCCGGCAATGGCTCGCGCAGATGGCCTTGAACGCGGCCCTGATCGCCGCGGTTTTCATCGCTGCTTCCTACGTTGATCGCCATCCGCCCGGCTGGTTGAAAAACCTCGGTTGGGGCGACGAAATGCTGAAAGCGGTTTTGTGGCTCGTCGCCATGATCGTGTCCTTGCCTCTTTTCATCGCGACGTCCCGCAAACTCGGCGCCCTCGGATTGCTGATTGCGGAAACCAAAGTCACCGAGGCGGCCGCAGGCGAACGCACCGCCGCCATCCGTTCGCTCGTGGCCCAGGTCGTTCCCATCGCCGGCACGGTGGCGCTCGGAGTTTTTGCGCTGATGCTCAGTTCCACCCTGCTACCTTCGTTCCGGGTGTTTCTCGTATTGCTCGTGCTGGTGGGGATCCTGAGCTGGGTGCTGCGGCGCTCCTTCATCAGGGTTTACGGCAAGGCGCAGATCGCGCTTGAGAAAACCTTCGCCCAAACGCCCGCACCCCGCCCGCAAGCGCAGCCGGCCCAACTGCCTTCCTTGCTCCGGGAAGCAGACCTCCAGACGGTGACGTTGGCAGCGACCTCCACCGCAGTTGGGAAATTGATCCGGGAACTGGAACTCCGCACGCGCACCGGCGCGAGCATTGTCGGCATCGAACGGAAAAGCGGCCCCATCATCAATCCGGGGCCGGATGAGGAACTTCAGCGCGAAGACCAGCTGCTGCTTCTCGGCACGCCACCACAACTGACCGAAGCCCGTCGCCTGTTTGAAGCCGGTGGGACGGAGAAATCCTGAACCGCGAACTTACTTCGCCTTCACCACCCAGCCGGCCTTTGCATTCAGGCTGGCGTCGCAGGAAGCCTTGCTTTTGTCCTCCTGCACCGATTGCAGCGTCACTTCGCCCACGAGTTTTTCCTCGGTGAAGACCACGTTGCCCTTGTCGTCCTTCGTGTCCACGGTTTCGTAAAGATTCAGCTTATCGCCGGCTTTCATTCCATGCTTGCTGCCAAGCGAACTGATGACGGCGTCCTTGCCCGCCACGGCGAGCACTTTGCCTGGCGTGGCCTTGGCGGCCGCAGCCGCAGCCGCCGCGGCACTGGCTTGAGCGCTGGCGGCCGCGCCTTTGGCTTTCTGCCGACCGGATTGGGGTAAAGTGGTGGCGCTGACTTCTGAGCTAATGCTGGCTAGTGCCTTCACCGTGGCTTTGCCCAGCGCGCTGTCCATGAATTCCTTGTTGTCAAAGCCAATGCGCCCGCCGCTGCCGCCGATGTTCACGCCGATGTCGAAACCACCGCCCTTCTGCTCGCCAGCAGCCGATCCGGTTTTAACAATCTTCCGAGTTGCCGCATCCACGAGCCGCCAGTCAATGCGCACGTTGGCCAGGGTCTGCTTGACTCCGAGATTGCCGAGGCTGCCGGGGACGAATCCGCCGAGGCCCACCTTGGTTTCCTTGTTGCCGAACGTTGTCACCTTGGCGGTGAACATGAAGTCTGCCCCGGCCCAGCCACCTTTCTCAACCTTTTCGTCGGCGGCCACGAAACCGTCTTCGCCCAGTTTGATTTCATCTTTGAGCACGCCGAGCTGGGAGTTTTCCAGGACTGTGAACTTGTTGATCTTGCCGAGTTCGGTCACAAGCATCTCGGCGAGGCCTTCGCCCAGGGCGGGTTGCCAATATTGAATGGCCGTGGTGTTGCCGCTGAACGGAGCGACAATCAATGCCGGCAGACCGGCGTCTTCAGCCCGGGCGGAACCAGCCAAGCCGGCCAACAGTAGTGAAAGCGTGAGAGCAGAAATAGTTTTCGTGCGCATGGTGCGTTCGTAACAAGGAAGAAAATCGGTGTCAAACAATCAAACGCAGCGCCAACCGCGCCCCGGACCGTTTTCCTCGGGAACGCAACCATCACTGGGTCGTTTGGTCCATCCTCGATTGCTGGTTGCGACGGGCAGAAACTTACGTGTCTGCAAAGTTGCCTGCCGACGCCTGTCGCATAACCTTGCGCGATGGAACTCGATCTCGAAGGCGCCTACGCGGACCGCGCTTATCCCATCCTCGCCAGCCTCGTCACGCCGCGCCCGATTGCGCTGGTGACTACGCTCGGGCCCGATGGCGTGGTCAACGCAGCGCCGTTCAGCCTTTTCAACGTGCTCGGCGCGGAGCCGCCCATCGTGGCCTTTGCCCCGGGCGACCGCGACGACGGCACGCCCAAGGACACCGCCCGCAACATCCGCATCGGGCACGAGTTTGTGGTGAATCTGGTCGATGAAAACATCGCTGAAAACATGAACCGTTGCGCCGCCGCCCTGCCGTACGGCGTGAGCGAACTGCAATCGGCCGGCTTCACGACCGTCGCGAGTTCGTTGGTGAAACCGCCGCGGCTGGCGGAATCGCCGGTCAGCCTCGAATGCACGGAATGGGGCACGTTGCAGATCGGCGAGAACCGCGTCGTCATCGGTGTAGTCAAACGCGTCCATCTGCGCGATGAGTTGTTCGACACGGAGAAGGCGCGCGTGCGCAGCGAACACCTGCATTTGATTGGCCGCATGGCGTCGCCGCATTGGTATTGCCGTACGCGCGACCGCTTCGAAATGATCCGGCCGGCATGAATCATTACTGGCACGTCTTCACGGAGTTGATCCGCACGCCCTTTCTCCATCTGGAGATGATCTGGGGCATCGTGCCGCTGTACTTTGGGCTGCTGCTGAACGAGCTGACCTCGGCGAAGGCGAGTTACCGGACCGCAATTCAAACCGGTTTCAGTTTTCTCTGGGCGGGCGCACAGTGGCTGTATCCATATTTGCGGTTGCACCACTCCGGAAACGTGCCGGTGGAGTTGCGAGGAATCGCGCCGATCAATCTGGCCGTCACCGTACTGGTCCTGGGATTTGGACTGGTGGCCTTGTTGAGCGGGATCGGAAAACATTTCCCCAAGTATGGCCGCTTTCTCGGATACACCCGGTTCGCGAATTATTTCATGATCGCAATCTTTCCAATCCAAGGGCGCGCGCTCGGCTGGACGTGGGATCGACTGATCGCGATCGCGCTGTTTGCCGTACCCATCTGGCTGGTTTTGCAGTTCGGTTTGCAGCCGCTGCGAAATGAGCGATAGCTACGCTTGATCGCGTGGCCCCCAATTTGGGCGCGCGTGAATCCCGCTCTTCCGCTTTCGGCTACTTCAGCAGCGTCACATGCCCGGTCCGCGTATGTTTGCTGGCCGTGCCGTAGAATTGGTCCTGCGTCGGGATGTCGCCGGTTTCGAAGTAGGTCTTCAAAACAGCGCGCGATTCTTTCGCTGCCCAATAGCCGGGCATGGGCCAGACGCGGACACCGCCGGGACAGGCGGCTGAACTCCGGCTTAGTCCGTCATCCAGAAGATTCAACGACGAATCAATCAATGAACCGAACTGCGCCGCGGCGGGCCGGTATTTGTTGTGGAACGGCGTGTGGCGTCCGCCTTCTTCCTTTTTCAGGAACGAACCGCCCGCACCGCCGCCGCCGCTCCCGCTCCAAGGATTGGTGATGGACCGGAGCGGCAGCCGGAATTTCCCATGACTTTCCTTTGCAACCTTCGGCGTGAGCTTGGACGGGCTGATGGGTTGCGCAATCCCCGGATCGCTGTAGTTGCCGCTCGCATGATAGAACGCAGTTTCGGGCTCCCATTCCATGCTTTGGAACAAGATTGTGTTACCGGACGGCGCGGCATTGGTGTTCAACGGAATGCCATCGCTCGTCAGGAAAATCGGCGCGCCGAAGTCATCGTAGTCGTAGCGCTCAATCACCGTGCCGTTCGCGCTGGTGAGGGCGAGCGCATTGCCGAGATCGTCGTTGTGGAAATATTGGGGCGCACCCGCAGCGGTGAGCCGCACCACCTCATCATCGCTCGAACGCGAACCATCGAGAATGAAACTCGCCTCCAGCACTCCGGCGCGACGCACCTGCCGGACACGCCAGCCTTCTTCACCGTAAATATACTCGGTGGTTATTGGCGACAACGGTGATGGCGGATAAACGGTTTTCGTGAGCCGCTGGCCAAGTGGACCGTAGGTGTAGGTGGCGACCGGTGCGAGCAATCCGCTCGAACCGTCGAGCACGGCGACCAGTCGATCGGCGTAATCATATTGATAAAGCAACTGCCCCGTGACCGAGCCGCGCGAAGTCAGGTTGCCGTTTTCGTCGTAGGTTTGCATCGCGAACGGCGTGACGGTGTATTGGTTCATTTGGAAATCTGCGGCGCCGGGCAGCGGAGTGGCATCCATCACGTAGGGTTGCGCGAGGCCGTTGCTCAGGACGATCTGCCGGTTGCCATTGCCATCAAGGATGTAGCTCTTCGAGGCAAGGCTGTTGTTGCGGAACAGGGTGCTTTCGGTGGCGCGGCTCAGCGGATCATACGTCCAGGTATTCGTGGTCAGTGGACCGTTTTGGATGAACGGCGCAATCTGACTGCGTTCGAGACGGTTCTGATTGCGATCAAACTTCGCGATGCGTCGATCAATGATCGCGCCGCCGCCGGCCACTTGATGATTAATGCCGTTGACCTGCCGCCAACCGAAATCACCGCTGGCATTGGGCGTCCCCGTCAGGCCGTCCCAGGAGATGCGCGTGTTGATGCCGTTGGGACGCGTGATGCGGCCGACGCGGCCCGGCCCGTCATAGGCATACGCCGCCACCAAATCGCCGAGCCAAGGATTTCCGCAGCCTTCGCAACGATTGATCTGCGTCACCTGATCGCACGCATCGTAGGTGTAGCCAATCGTTAGGCCGGAGGGATAGGTAACAGAGATGGTGTTACCTACGCTGTCGAAGGCTTGCAGCAAATTCCAGCCATCGGTGTGATTGCCGCGGCAGTTGCCCATGGAGTCGTAATCGAGTTCCGAATGCGAAACGTCATTCGTGGCTGCAACCAGCTGCGACCGGCCATCGTAGGCGTACCGCTCGAACGTGGTGGTGCTGGCGACCGTTGAGCCCGGCGTGATGTCGCGCGCGACGAGTCGGTCCAGCAAATCGTAACGATTGCTGATGACGTTGCCGTTGGGGTCCTGCTGCCGCAGTAAATTGCTGCGCGGACTCCAGATCAGATTGCAGGCCGTGCCGTCCGCATTGATGATTTGGATCGGGCGATCGAGCGAATCGTAAACGGTGTAAGTCGTGTTGGTGTTGTCGTCGGTCACGGAAACGCACCGCGAATTATCGTCGTAGGTCCAGGAGGTGTTCACGTCCGCCGCCAGATCAGGAGCGCCGTCGCCGTCCAGGTCACCAATGGCGATGATCGGGCGGTTGAGATCGTCGTGGAAAGTGATGCGCAATTCCCTGCCGAGCTTTGATCGCCGCACGCGGCCCGGGGAATCGTAGGACCAGCTGTTGGTGTTCCCCACGTTGTCCACGGTCTGCACGCAACGGCCCAGCGCATCGTACGCAAAGCTGCGCGAAAATAGTGTCGTCCCCGGCGTGATATCCGAGCGCTCGCTGGAAACCATGCTGGTCAGATTCCCGGCGGCATCATAGCCGAGCGACATCATATTGGTTTTCGGATCAGTCACACTCGCGAGTCGGCCAGCAGTGTCGTAAGCATAACGGATGACGTGACCGTTGTCGTCGGTGACGCTCGTGCAGTCTCCGTTCGGCGCGTAAGCGAATTTCGTCACGCTCGCGCCATCGCCGAAGGGTGACTGGGTGACGGGATCGAAGAACAACTCGCGTGTTTCGGTGAGGCGATTCAATTCGTCGTAAGTCCAGCGTTGCTCGGCGAGCCGGACATTGCTGCTGCTACCGGTGCTGTCGTTCAACTCGCCGAGAAACACGGCGCGCGTCATGTTGCCGTTGCGATCGTAAACATAGCTGACCAGGTTGCTCATCGCGTCGGTAAACCGCACGAGTCGCCCAAAACCGTCATATTCGCTTTGGGACGAACCGAACCCCGACCGATCAACAGGCGGGACATAGATGATTCGTTTGGCCGCCTCTGAGCCTCGAAGATTGTAGGCAAACTCATTGGTGCCGCCTCCACTTGATCCCGGCGCGCCGATTTCGTGGAAGAGCAAGCCGCGTTCGTCGTATTCAAATAGCGTGATGGCGTGCTGATCGGCACCGCTCACGGCCATGGGCGACTGGACCGCGATCATCTGTCCGTTGCCGTTGTAGAAAAATTTGTTGGTCACAAACACGCCCGGCGAAACCTGGCGCGCGATCGTGGTGCATTGATCCAGCGCGTCGTATTCAAAGCGGTTCGTGATGTTGTGAACCAGGGCATCGGCGTCATCGCGCAGTTCCTGGATGGCTTCCTGCACGTTTTCGGCGTGATCATAGGTGAAGTCGGTTTTGCTGCGAGCCGTGAGGTTGGTGGGCGTCTCGACGCGGACGAGCTGGTCGAGCGCGTTGTAGGTGTAGAGCCAGTCTTTGCCGAGCGGGTCAATGCAGCGCGTCAAGTTCCCACGGGCGTCGTATTCGAAACGGTTCGTCAACCGCAGACCGTCGGCATCGGCGATGATCGCCGCCGGCTCCGCCCGCGAAGGCGTGAAGGGATCGTCGCTGTAAACATGCCGTTCCCAGTAGTAGCGACCGTTGGCGTCCGGTGCGTTGGTGAAATCAGTCAATTGACCATAAGCATTGTAGCCGAACGCGGCGAGCGTGCCGTCCCAAGTCTGAAAGAGAAGCTCGGGTCGCTTGCGAAGGCGGAGGCGATTGCCGTGATCGTCATAATCCGCAAACGTGACGTTGCCGCGCGGGTCAGTGACGGAAACACAGAAATCGTCATCCACAAAAGCAGCATCGCACTCTTCGCCGGCGGTTTGGTTGACTTTTATCGCGCCGAGCCGAACGGTCGCTCCGGTGCCTTTGGTGTTGATGGCCCGGGCGCTCGAGTTCAACGCCGTGTTGATCGCGGGCCGGCCCATGCGATCGAGGCCGATTGAAGAGTAATTGCCATCCAAGGATACCGACTGCCGCGGGCCGCGGAAACTTGCGCTCTGATCCGCCGCGGAAAAGGGCAGGTTGCCGACGTAAAGCTTCTTGCCGTACACCGGCATGGGTTGATGGTCGCCGCGATGCAGGCCGTGGACTTTGCGGGCAGCCGGCGAACCAAACCGCGGGTCGTACTCGAAATACCACGACAATTCCGTGATGTCGGGTACGCCGTCGCCGTCGAGATCAGCCCCGCCGCAGCACGCGCGCTCGTGTACCGCCCGCACCTCGCCCATCTTCGCGGCCTTGGCGTGGTTGCTGCGGGCATTGTTTTGATTGTAGGAACGCTGGTAAACGACCTCGGTGCTGTCGCCGCCGGGACGCGACTCCGTCGTGCACAGCGAATCCGGATTCCAGGTCCAAGTCGTTTCAAAGTAGTCGGGATCGTCCACGCGCAATTTTCCCGTGGGACGATTGGCGTTCTCGGTAACCGGGAGGTCCGGATTCGAACGACCGGTGTATTCGAGCCGCCGCACGCAACGCTGCCGCGAATCATAAAATTCTTCCGTCACATTGCCGACGGCGTCGCGCATGATGACTTTGATGACTGCGAAGTTATTTGATTTGGAGGGCAGCTGCGGGAAGGTGCGAAAATGGGTCGTGCCGCCGCAGACCAGTCCATCCACGCGATCAAAGTCCAACGAGGCCGAATTGTTCGTCGGGGAGTAGGTCACGGCGAGCCAAGTCTGCCCGGCGCCGTCGATGCAGCTCGTGAGATTGTGATTCAACCGCAGATCTGGCTGGCCGCTGGAATACGTGTAACGATTCGTGAGGCCGCCGGGAAAATCATTGCCGGTGGGCGTGTTCGTGACGACCGGTGAAATCACCGACATGAGATCGCCGCTGCCGCTGTATTCGTAGCGCACTGTGCGGCCCGAAAAATCCGTCACGCTGGAAATCTGGCCCGCGCCGTTGTAAGCCACGGTGTTGGTGCGGCCTTGATCATCAATGATGGCGGTGAGCCGGTCGGCGACGTCGTGTTCGAGCGTGATGGTATTGCCGTTGCGATCGACGATCTGATAAAGGCGGAGCGTTGAACTGTCGCCGTTCATGACGTGGAAGAGCCACCTGCCGCCATCGGCAAACTGAACATCCGGAAGACCGTCCTTGTTCAAATCGGCGATGGTGCAGAAATACTCGTCGCGCGCCCAAAGATTCGTTCCAGTGAGATAGAATGTATCCGCGCGACCGTTGCCCGGGCGGAGCGTCATCGTGCCATCACTGTTCTGCGTGAGGCGGACGTTGTAGGAAAAATCCCAACCGGCGCCTTGGGCCGTGGTTGGACCGTTGCGTGAGCGATAAGTGCGCGTCCACGCGAAGTCCAGCCCGACGCCGGGAATAGCGAGGTCGGTTTCCTCCGCCTGAAGTTCGCCGGAACTTCTGGCCGCGATGACAATGCCGGCCACGGCGCCGCCAGTAATCCCGCCAACCGAGCCTGCGACGCGGTTGTTCTGAATGTTGCTGCGCGACTTGGTGACCTTGCCTCCGCGCGCGGCTGCGTTCAGTTGACTCTGCGCCTGATAATAATCGTAGCCCTTTTTGGAAAGCCAACGCGTCCCCGCATCCGGCATGTCGCCGACCAGCTCGTTGTCCCTGAAATACGGATTCGTGTGCGCGCCGGTGGAGGACATATCCGATTTGGCTTTGTAATAATCATAGCCGCGCTTGGAGAGATAAGCAGCCAGCAGCGCCTGCGGGCTGGCGGGCGGTTCTTCCGGCGGCCCTTGCAGCAACTCCGGCGGCGACGTCGGGCCGTAAAAAAGCGGCGATTGCACCGGCAACGTCGCCACGACATTGCTCCCTGCATCCATCACCGTGATCGTGCCGATGACGGGCTCGCCCGGCGGCAGGCCGTTGAGCGAGATGATGCGCAGGTTTCCGCTTCCGTCGTTCGTCGCGGCGAACGTGTGGCCGTTGAGCACCACAAGCGCGTTCGTGGGCAGTAATTGTCCAATGATGTAAAACGTCGCATTGCTGTCGCCGGCGTCCACGAAGGTGGGTTGCACATCCAGAATCTCAGGCTGCGGCAAAACAAGCCGGTAAAATAGTGGCCGCAACGCACCGAAGGCATCCCGACTATCGCCCGCATGAACGCGGACTTCGGTAACACCCGCATCATTTGTGGGCGTCACAGCGTCGATGGTTTTCCAAACCATGTCGCCGCCATTCAAGCCAGGGGTGTCGCCGAAAGTGCCTTGCTGCAATAGATACTTGGTGTGAGGCACGGCGTTCCACTGAAGCTCGAAAGATTGAAACCCCTCGAAGTCAGTCCCCGTGTAACGGATGCCCAGCGCCGTAGGTGGCACGTCGGCGTGAGCGCCCGGCCACGGCAACATGAGAGCGGTCGTAATCGCCAGTAAACTTAAGGCCTTCGATCTGAATTTCATAATGATTGAGAGTTGAACAAAATGAGTTTGCTCAGTTCAAATGAGGCGTCGGCTGAGCCTATAGGGTGTGGAAGTGATTAAGGCAGGTTTCTCTGAATTATCAATCCAATTTACGTCCCAGGTTTGGCGTGGGAAAGCGAACCAGATTTGAAATCAGCCGGTAGCTGGTTCATCCTGTTGCCGCGATGAGCGAAACCCCTGTGCCAGCCAACCCCCAATCGCCGCGCCGTCTCCGCTGGTGGCCGGGTATTTTGATCTTCCTCGTAGCCTTGGTCGCCTTTGGGTGGGTCCGCGCGCAAGCCGACTGGCCGTTTCAGAAACGTAATCTCGAGTCCGCGCGCGTCATTGTCATCGCCACCGGACTCCTGCTCGCGTGGTGGATTTTCTTCTCCCGCGCGCGATGGCGATTGCGGCTCGGCGTCCTGGCGTTGTTCGTTGCCTTGGTGGCGGCAGTGCCGGCGTTGTTTCGAATTCGGGGCGTGAGCGGTGACTTGTTGCCAATTCTCGAACCGCGCTGGGCGAAGCACGAATTGTCATCCGCCTCGCCTACCAACAAACCGGTTGCCCTCCCAGCCAGCGCGAACAATCTGAATTCATTTCCCCAATTCTACGGCCCGAATCGGGATGGCGTTTTAACCGGCCTCAAATTGGAAACCAACTGGACGGCGCACCCGCCGGGGCTGCTATGGAAGCAAAAGATCGGCGCTGCGTGGTCGGGCTTTGCGGCGGTGGGAGAAATCGCCGTCACTCAGGAACAGCGCGGCGAAGATGAATGCGTCGTGGCTTACGATCTGAAAACCGGACGACAACTCTGGTTGCATGCGGATCACACGCGCTACAACACCGTCATCGCCGGTGATGGACCGCGCGCCACGCCCACCATACTCAGCAATCGTGTTTTCACCACCGGGGCCAACGGGCGATTGAACTGTCTTGATCTCGCCTCTGGCAAAGTGATCTGGACACGCGATGTGCTGACCGAAAACAAAGGTAAAGTACCGAGCTGGGGCATTGCCGGGTCGCCCTTGATCCTGGACGACTTGGTCCTGGCCCATGGCGGCGACAACACGGGGCACACCTTGTTCGCCTATCGCTGGAGCGACGGTCAGCCGGCCTGGACGGCGGGCACGGCGAGCCCGAGCTACGCCTCGCCCATTCTCGCCACCCTCGGCGGCGTACGTCAGGTGGTGGGATTCAACAATCGCGTGATGGCGGGCTACGACGCGGCCACGGGCGCGCAACTTTGGGAAAAACAGTGGGGCATCGGTTATCCGGGCTGTTCCACGCCGGTGGTGGTGGGCACGAACCAGATTTTCTTCTCCGCCGGCTACGGTGTGGGGGGAGAGTTGCTCGAACTGGCTGCCGAAAGCGCGAACAAAATGTCCGTGAAGCAACTTTGGAAATCCACGCGCATGAAGGCCAAGTTTTCTCATGTGTATTTGCGGGAAAATTTCCTTTACGGCCTGGACGATGGGATCTTTGCCTGCGTGGATGTGAAGGACGGCACCCAGAAATGGAAGGAAGGTCGCTACGGTCACGGCCAAGGTTTGCTGGTGGGCGAACATTATTTGCTGATGGCGGAGTCCGGTGAACTCGTGCTCTTGCGCCCCACACCTGAAGCACCGAATGAAATCGCCCGTTTCCCTGTGTTCAGCGGCAAGACGTGGAATCCGCCTGCGCTTGCCGGCGAATACCTGCTCGTGCGCAACGACCTCGAGGCCGCCTGCCTGCGCCTCAAGCTCGCGCCATGAGCCGACCGCCGATCTTGCTGGAAACGGCGCGGATGTTCCTCCGCGAACTGCGCCCTGACGATCTCAACCGCTTGCTCGCGCTGGATCAGGACCCGGAAGTGATGCGATTCATTTCCAAAGGCATTCCAACTTCTCGCGCAATGTACGAGAACGATTATCTGCCGCGCATGTTGTCCTACCAAAACCAAGCGCCACCGCGCGGCTTTTGGGCGGCGCACTTGCACGACGGCGGCGAGTTCATCGGCTGGTTTCATTTGCGGCCGGACAAGATCACACCGGAAGAAATGGAATTGGGCTATCGCCTCGCGCGCAATGTTTGGGGCCGCGGACTCGCCACGGAAGGAGCGCAAGCCCTGGTGGAGAAGGGGCTGGGCGAATGGGGTTACGACAAGATCAGCGCGCGGACTTTGGTCAACAACCTTGCTTCGCAACGCGTGATGCAAAAAGCCGGCTTGGTTTTCGAGTCGGAATTTTGCTTTCCCGCCGAACTGCTGCCCGATTGGACGCCGGAGGAAAGGCGCGCGGTGAAGTACTCGCGGACGCGGCGCCAACGCGAAGAGCCACTGGAAGCGTAGTAGGGATTGCTTCAGACAGGATGCGAAGTAAATTCAATCCATTGAAAGCCCGGATCATGAAAATCATCACGCGTATCGCCACGATTGTCACCTGCCTTTCCCTGCTCACGCTGGCGGCTGGTTGCAAAAAGAAAACCGCCATCGAGAAAGCCGAGGAGAAAGCTAAAACTGCCGCCCAACAAGCCGGCGATGCCATCAAGGATGCCGCCCAGAAAACGGGCAAGGCGATTGAGGAGACAGCCGACAAGGTCTGGGACAAGACCAAAGAGGGCGCCAAAAAGGCCGAACAGATCGCCACCAACGTCGTTCAGGAAGTCAAACAGGGCGCACAAAAAGTCGGCGACAAGTTCCAGGAAGCCACCAAATAGGTTTTGCCCTGCCTTGTTTCGGTGGCGCGTCCGTCCCGTCCGTGGACAGGATCGCGCGTGCGCTTGGGGATTCGTCGGGTGAATCGCTGGCTTTCAAATTGCTAAACCGAGAGCGCTTTATGCCGTCCAAAGTTGTTGCCCGCGCCGCCGTGGTTTGGTGGCTCCTGCTGATGTCCGCCGTGGTGGCGCAGGCCGGTTTCCTGCCCGTCTGGTCCGTCGGCGTGGACGAAGACCCGCTCGCCGCCGGCTACAATGCCACGGATGAGTTCTCGCAGGAAAATTTCGTCAACGACGCGCGCCCGGGCAAAGTCACGCGTGTGCCGGGCGATCCGCTCTACAATCCCGGCAACAATCCTGATCGCGACGACGATTTCTACTGCGCCGGCACTTTTCCCATCGGCTTCAACGGGCTGACCACGAATCTGCCCGTCGCCATTCAGGAGCCGGACAGCGCTTGGGAACGCGCGCTCACGGACGGCGACCGCACCAATCGCGTTCACTTTTTTCTGAGCACCGCGCAGGCGGGAACGTTGTCGCGTTTGCGGCTGAGCTGCGAACTGGTGGGGGGCGGCGTCTGGTTCGGCGCACCGACCAACGCCAGCGGCGAAGGGTTCGGCCCGCATGACGTCGTGATTCGTTTCAAGAACAGCGCCGGCGCGGGATCTTTGCTCTATTCGAATCGGGTGGATCGGGACACGCGAATCGTTTTGGATTTCAATGCCGCCAGCGTCGTGGCTTCCGCCGGGCCGAACACGATTGAGTTCGTTCGCGTGGGCCCGAACACGGCCAATATCGGTTACTGGGTGCAATTCGATTACGCCGCGCTCGAGGCTCACACCAACGCGCTGGCGGACGCCGACAGCGACGGGCTGCCGCGTTGGTGGGAGGAGGATAATCACCTGAGCGACGCGACTGCTGCCGATGCCACGACGGATCTGGATGGTGACGGTCGCACGGCATTGCAGGAATACAACGGTGGAGTGAACTCCACGAACCCGAACAAATTCGATACCGATGGCGATGGTTTGAGTGACGGCGTCGAATTTGCGCTGGGCACGAATCCCAATCAGGCGGACACGGACGGCGACGGTCTCACCGACGGCGAAGAAGTGAACGGCGTTCCCGCATCGAATCCATTGCTGGTTGATGGCGATGGTGACGGCGCACCCGATTCGCTCGAGCGCCGCGTGGGCACCCTTCCCACGAACGCCGCGAGCACGCCGAACATTTTCCGCGGCGGCATCGGTCTCCATTTTGTTTCCGAGAACGATCGGCGGGGCACGTTGAACACGAACGAAACCACCGGTCTCGTACCGCAAACGCGTTGGAATGAAACTTTCGCGATGCGTTCCTGGTCGCGGCCAAGCGGAAGCAAAGCCGACATCATCGCGCCGCTCACGAATCAAATCGTCCGCAGCGATGGCACGATCCTCACCAACTTCAGCTTCACCTGGACGGGCGACGCCACCGATGCGAGCGAGAACAACGGCTCGTCCGATCGCCGTTTGATGGATGGCTACGTGCGCGCGTACTCCGCCACGCCGCTCACGCTGACGTTGAGCAACATTCCTTTTGCGCGTTACGAACTGTACGTGATCGTCGGCGGTTCGTATGACGGTCAGAAGGGCCGCATCCGGCTCGGCAGCGACCCGGCCACGGACCGGTTTTTCTCCACGACCACGACCGCGCCACAAGCGAGTTGGGTCGAAGTCCGGCCCGGCCTCACGAATTTTCAACGCGGCAATTTCATTCGCTACACCAACCAGACCGCCAGCGTCGCCACGCTGACCGTGACGAATCTCGATGGTTGGTCGCTGGGCGTTCACGCCGTGCAGATCGTGGATGCCGATCTCGACAGCGACGCGTCCGGCATTCCCGACTGGTTTGAAATGAAATATGCGCTCGAACCCGGATCGGCCGCGCTCGCGGCGACGGATAGCGACGGCGACGGGCTCACCAACTTGCAGGAATTCCAGCGCGCCACCGATCCGCGGAAGGCTGACACCGACGGCGACGGGTTGAGCGACGGTCAGGAAGTCGCGCTCGGCACGAATCCGTTGAGTGCGGACACCGACGGCGATGGTCTTTCGGATTTTGCCGAAGTGAACGCACCCATTCCCTCGAATCCTTTGCTGGCGGACACGGATGGCGATGGCGTCAGCGACAAAGTCGAGGTTTTGCGCGGGACCGATCCGACCTTCAATCCGACAAACAGCCCGACCTTCATTGGATATGTGCCGTTCGCGCGGAGTTCGCCGACGAGCTGGGAATGGAATTTGGAAAACGTGCAATTCGTCTGGGATCACGGCGCGGGCGCGATGGCGCCGAACATCTGGAATGAAGATGTGCTGATTGATTTCGCGGTGCGGAATCCCGCGAGCGGCGACTGGCGCACGTTCGGCATGGATTTGCGCCACTACAACGGCGCGCTCAACTCCCTCTTTCACTCCGAGCCGGGCGGCGGTCTCAGTTATCCGAGTCAACCGACGTGGGCGATTTGGGATTCAGACACCGCCGACCTCAAGGCCAAACTTGGCTTCAGCGGTTACGGTCCGGCGGATATTTCATCGCGCCTCAAGTTCCGTTTGTTCGCTCAGCGCGGCGCCAATAGCAACTCGTGGACGATCACTTTTTCGATCACGAACCAGACCAGCAATACGCTCGTGATCTCGCGCAGCTTTGCCAATTGCACCGCCGCCGAGCCGTCGTTCGACAGCGGCGCAGCGAAGTGGACGGATTACAACGGCGTGACGAACCAGTGCACCATGAACGTGCATCAGGGCATCAAGCTGTTCATCACCACGAACGCGCTCGAAAATCTCCCCGCCTTTGCCAACGCGAAGGACTCGGACAACGACGGTATGCCGGATGTTTGGGAAGACGCGAACCTGTTCAACAAATTCTCCGCCGCCGATGCCTCGCAGGATGCCGATGGCGACGGGCTGAACAATCGCGATGAATTTCTCGCCGGCACAAATCCGCGCCTCGCCGACACAGATGGCGATGGCATCAGCGATTCCCTCGAACGCACCAATCTCGCGAATCCGTTGCTCGCGTCCAGCCGCCCGCCGTTCACCGGCCAGCCATGGCCCAGCGGTGAAGACTTTGACGGTAATGGCCTGCCCGACGCGTGGGAAATCCGTTTCCACACCTTTGGGCTGGCGCCGAATGGCGATGCCGACGGTGACGGCGCATCGAATGCGCAGGAAGCGAAGTGGGGCACGGATCCGTTCGATCCGAATTCAAAGCCAGCCATCTCGCTCGCGACGCTGACGACCAACGCCCTCGTCGCGTGGCCGTACGTTGCCGGAAAGAATCAGCAGTTGTTTTCGAGCACGACGCTGACGAACTGGTCTGCGTTTGGCGGAGCAACCTGGTTGAGCGGCAGCACGGCTTACGCGGTATTCACGAATCGCCTCGCCCAAACGAACCGCGAGTTTTATCGCGTCAGCACTGACGACCGCGATAGCGACGGCGATGGCTTGTCGGATTGGGCGGAGACTGTTCTGGGCAGCGACCCGTTGCGCGCCAGCAGCGTCCAAAGCGCGATGCCGGTCATCAACAGCAACGGCAGCGTGAGCGGATCGGTGTCCGGCGACTACGCGGCGTTCGTCCAGCAGATGCGCGGCACGGGCGCGGTGACGCGGGCGCAAGCAACGCGGCTGCTGCAACAGGCGACCTTTGGGCCGACGTTGCGGGAGGTGGATCGCGTGCAACAACTCGGCCTCGCCGCCTGGATTGACGATCAGATCACGAACCAGCCGGCGACGCTCCATCGGAAATACATAGAGCAAATTTACGCGGACTTCGACGGCCAGCGCACGGACCTGACCTATTCGTTCAACGACATGGATCAGTTCATCAACGGCAACAACGCCACCACGCCGTTTGCGCGCGCGGCCATCTGCGGCCCGGATCAATTGCGACAACGCGTGGCGTTTGCGTTGAGCCAGATTCTCGTGACGTCGCGCCGCGATCCAAACCTGGAGAACAAGCCGCTCGCGATGACTGACTACTACGACATCTTCGTCCGCAATGCGTTTGGCAATTATTATGACGTGCTGCGCGAAGTGACGTTCCATCCGGTGATGGGCCGCTACCTGAGTCACGTCGGAAATCAAAAGGCGCGGCCGGAGATCAACCAGTATCCCGATGAAAACTATGCGCGCGAAGTGCAGCAACTTTTCACGATCGGCTTGTGGGAATTGAACAACGACGGCACGCGCAAACTGGACGGTTTTGGCCAGCCGATCCCGACCTATGGCAATGCGCAAATCACCGAGTTCGCGCGCGTGCTCACCGGGTTGTGGTTCGGCGGCCAGCAATGGGGCAACGGCGGCTGGAGCGACGACGACTGCACCGTGCCGATGCAGATGTGGGCGGAGAAACACGACTTCGGCGCGAAGTCGTTGTTGAACGGCTTCATCATTCCTGCGCGCGCGCCGACGGTTGAAAACGCCATCCGCGACATTGATGATGCCTTGCACAACCTGTTCGAGCATCCGAACACGCCGCCATTTATCAGCCGGCAACTGATTCAATTTCTCGTCACCAGCAATCCGTCCTCGAACTACGTGGCGCGTATTGCCGCGAAGTTCGCCAACAACGGCGCGGGCAAGCGCGGCGACCTCGCGGCGGTGGTGAGAGCCATTTTGCTCGATGAGGAAGCGCGTGATCCGCGTTGGTTCGCAGGCGCAATGGAATTCGGTCGGCTCAAGGAGCCGGTGCAGCGCGCCATGGCCATCGCGCGGGCCGGCCGGCTGGACAATTACACCAACCTGCTGTGGTGGACGTGGGGCGAGTTCAATGCGGCGGCGTTTCAAGAGCCCGGCTATTCGCCGAGCGTGTTCAATTTCTTCCGCCCCGGCTACCAGCCGCCAGGCTTGCTGACGCAATACGGACTGGTTGGCCCGGCTTTTCAAATTACGGACAGCTATTCGAGCATTTCGTTCCCGAACAAGTTGTGGGAATTCACGCAATCCGGCCTGAAGCTTTACGACGTGTACGGTTTCCCGCCGGACTTCGTGGATTTTCTGCCGGTCTCGGACAACGCCGGCGCGCTCGTGGATGAAGTGGGTTTGATCTTCGGCGGCGGGGCGTGGTCGGCGGGTACGCGCGACCGGATTCTGAACGCGGTGAATCAAGTGCCGTCTTACGATCGCCTGCTGCGCATCCGGCTGGCGATTTATCTGGCCGCAACTTGTCCGGAAGGAGCGGTGCAACGATGAGCATTGGAATTAGCGTTCACGCTCACCCTCACCCCAGCCCTCTCCCTTGGAGAGAGGGGGAAGCCATTGGCGTCTCCAGACTTTTCGCCAGCTCGCTTTGCCAACGCCGAAATCAGGTGGTTCGCTCAGAGAACGATGACGAAAGCGATGGTTTCGAATTCACCTGCGACGGTGGATCGGTTCTCCCTCTCCTGGGGGAGAGGGCCGGGGTGAGGGCGGAACAGACAACCATTATTCCCTCCTGATTAACTATGCCCTCAAAGCCCATTTCACGCCGCGGATTCTTGAGACAGCTCAATTGCGCTGCGGTCGGCTCGTCGGCGATTCTCAACACGCTGCTGAATCTCAAACTGGCCAACAGCGTCGCTGCGCAGGGCGGCCCGCTCGATAACAAAGCGCTCGTCTGCATTTTTCTCAGCGGCGGCTGCGATTCGTTCAACGTGCTGGTGCCGTACGAGCAATCGGCTTACAACACTTACTCGATCACGCGCGGCGCGTTCGGCAGCGATGGCGGGCTGGCCCTCGATCGCAACGCGCTCCGCCAGCTCACGGCACCGTCGGCGAACT
>CAYWCK010000034.1:0-20871 GCA_964456685.1 uncultured Bifidobacteriaceae bacterium
GAGATGGAAACTTCGACAAACCGCGCTGTCCGGCTGGCGCACCTCGCCAAGCTAATTACAAAACGCGAGGACGGCCGGCTCACCCGCACGCTGGTCAACCGGATGTGGCAAAAGTTTTTCGGCCGCGGACTGGTCGAACCGGTGGATGACATGGAGCAACGCGCATGGAACGCCGACGTGCTGGACTGGCTGGCCGAGGATTTCGCCGATCACGGCTATGACGTGAAGCACCTGATTGCGACGATGCTGACATGCCGCGCGTATCAGATGCCGGCCGTCGCCGCGACAGAGCAGACGGAAACCGCTTTTGTGTTTCGCGGGCCACAGGTGCGGCGCATGTCCGCTGAACAATTCCGGGATGCCGTTGGTTCACTGGCGGGGGAATGGTACGGCAAACCAGCGGCGCAAATCGTCCGGGCGGACGGGGCAACGAACCGCTTCACGGCGACCCGCGCGGCGCTCGTCGCAGCCGACACATTGCAGGTGGCGCTGGGCCGGCCGAATCGCGAACAGGTTCTGACGGCACGGCCTCCCAACGCAACGACGCTTCAGGCGCTGGAACTGACCAACGGGTCGGAACTCGCAGAGGTATTGAAGCAGAGCGCGGAGAAAATTCTGGCTGCCGGAAACGCCCGATCGCCGGAAGCCATCGTCTCGCAAGTTTACGAAAAGGCACTCGGACGCAAAGCGACGCGCATGGAGACGCAACTCGCCAGCAACCTGGTCGGCCAGCCCGCCCAGGCCAGCGGCGTGGAAGATCTGCTGTGGTCGCTGACGATGCTGCCGGAATTTCAACTGATTTACTGACATGAAGACGCCCAACCAATGGAACCGGCGGGATTTCCTGAAGACCGCGAGTGCCGCGACGCTTTCGGCGCTCGCCGCCGGTTTTCCGCGCGTCGTCCACGCCGACGACGCGGCCGTGCAAAAGCTCAAAGCCACAGCCGACACCGTCATCGTGCTCTGGATGGGCGGCGGCATGGCGCACACGGAGACGTTTGATCCGAAACGCTACACGCCGTTTGAGAAGGGTATGGCGCCGGATTCTTTCCTGAGCACGTTTCCCAGTATTCCGACGGCGGTGGATCACATCAAGTTCACCGAGGGCTTGGAAAAGATGGCGGCCGTGATGGATCGCGGCACCTTGATCCGCACCTACACGGCCGGCGATCTGGGTTTTATCCTGCACTCCCGCCACCAGTTTCACTGGCACACGGGCTACGCCCCGCCGCAGACGGTGGCGGCGCCGCACATCGGCGCAGTCATGGCGCGCACGCTCGGCCCGCTGAATCCGGCCGTGCCGGCGTTTATCAACATCGGCCAGCGTTTCGACAACGGCGAAGGGGAGGAACTCAAGGCGTTCACAACGGCAGGATTTCTCGGGAGCGAGTTCGGCCCGTTTAACATTCCCTTTCCCGATCAGGCTGCGGCCACAGTGCGTCCGCCGGGCGGCATGACGCCGGGCCGCTTCGAGGACCGAAACAAGTTTTACAAGCGGCTGCTCGCCGCCAGCCCGGTGGGTGAGCACGGCAGCGATTATCAGAAGGAATCGTTGCTGCGTTCGCTCGACAACGCGCATCGCCTGCTGAGTTCGCCGGCGGCCAAGGCTTTTGATCTCGCGCTCGAACCGCTTGAGTCCCTTCGCAAATACGCCCCTGGTTACCAGCCTGGGCAGCGCTTTGAAGCCAAGCGCGATCGTTTTGGCGCGAAGTACGAGGATGAAATGGTCGGGCGCTTCGGGCTGGGCTGCTTGCTCGCACGGCGACTGGCAGAAGTCGGCGCGCGCTACATCGAGGTCACGACCGAATACATTCCCTTCCTCAACTGGGATACCCACGAAAATGGCCACAGCCGGCTCGTGGCCATGAAGAAGCAGATTGACGCGCCGATTGCTCAATTGGTTTTGGACCTTGAGGAACGCGGCTTGTTAAACCGCACCTTGGTGGTCCTGGCGAGTGAATTCAGCCGCGATGCAATGATCGAGGGCAAACCGGAAAAGCGCATCAAGGATCAGGTGGAGGTGCCGGAAAAGGTGGAGAGCGAGAAGCATTATGGCATGCACCGGCATTTCACCGACGCAGGCTGCGTATTGCTCTACGGAGGCGGCATGAAACGCGGTCATTTGCACGGCCTCACCGCCGACGAGCGCCCGTGCAAGACGATCAAGGACCGCGTGGTAATTGAAGATCTGCACGCGAGCATTTACCGTGCGGCCGGCATCTCACCAAAGCTCGCTTACGAAATCGAGAAGCGACCGTTTTACGTGACTCGCGACGGTTTGGGCAAACCGGTGGACGCACTTTTTGCATAAAGCCCGGCTGTCGGCTTGTGGTTTTCATTTGGCGCGCGGCTGACGAGGTGTGGCGTGCCGCCTCCTTGGGGATGTAAAGGGTTTTTCCGCACGCGAATCCATCGAGACTCTCGGAAAACGACTGATAAGCCCACGCGTTCAAAATCAGTTGTTCCCGCTCCCGGCATCGGCAAGTATGGCGGGGCAATGGCATTTGCGGATTTCCCAGATCAGGAATTGAGCGTCAAGCTGCTGCAGCGTTCTTTGGAGCGCGGGCGGCTTGGTCATGCCTATCTTTTTGCGGGCAACCACCTGGATGCCTTGGAAGCGCTGGCACGCACGCTGGCCAAAACCTTGAATTGTGAGCGACCGGTTCGCGCGGGCGAGGCGGCGGTGGATTGCTGCGATAAATGTTCGAGTTGCCAGCGAATCGAAGCCCAGAGCCATGGGGACATCCAGTGGGTGCGACCGGAGTCGAAGTCACGCATCATTTCCGTGGATCAAATGCGGGAGGTGATGCGGGAGGTGCAACTCAAACCCAACGAAGCGGCTTTCAAGGTGGCAGTCATCGTGGCGGCGGACCGGTTGAATGTGCAGGCAGCCAACGCCTTCTTGAAAACGTTGGAAGAGCCGCCGACCAGATCCGTGCTAATCCTTTTGAGCATCGAGCCGCAGCGGTTGCTGGAGACGATTCTGTCGCGTTGCTTGCGGTTGAATTTCGCCGGGGAAGGGCGCGCGCGCTTCGATGCCGCACAGGTGGAGTGGCTGGGAAAATTTTCGTCGCTCGCCGCTGGTGAGCAGAAGAGCCTGCTGGGCCGTTATCGCTTGATGGATCTGTTGCTCCAAAAGCTGGCGGCCGTGCGTGAGCAGGTGGAAACCGCGCTGGCAGAACAGTCTCCGCTGGAGCAATTTCCCGAGGCCGAAAAGGATCTGCGCGAAAAGTGGGAGGACGAATTGAAGGCGGCCACGGAGGCGGAGTATCGCCGCCAGCGCAGCGAACTTCTGTTGTCGGTGCAGTGGTGGCTTCGCGATGTGTGGTTGGAAACTCTGGGTTCAGGCGGCGGTTTGCTGAACTTTCCCGAAATCTCCGACACCCACACCGTGTCACGGCGGCTTTCACCGGACCGGGCAGCAGCGAATCTGCGGGTTATTGAGCAAACGCAATGGCTTTTGCATTCCAATGTGCAAGAAGGACTGGCTCTCGAAGTGAGCTTGCTCAAGCTTCAGTTCTAGGCGGCGGAAAGGAAGCTCGCCGATGAAGCAGCGCAACCCGGCCAAACCTGAAGCGGACAAAGACGGGATCGCCCGCCTGTTCAACTTTCTCTTCGGCGGCCTGCTTGGGCTCTCCATCCTTAAATTTGGCAACGTCGCGATTTTTGAATCGCTTGTGGCTTACCCGGAAAATGGCTGGGAATGGGTGCTTAATCCATGGCCGGTGGCGATTGGTTACGTGCTGTTGCTGGTATTGGCAGTCGCCGGCGTAACAATCACGCGATGGCAGGTCCGGACGCCCAAGTGGTTGCTGCTGATGCCGCTGGCCTGGCTGCTTTGGCAACTCGTGGCGGCGACACAATCGTTGGATCCAACATTGTCCCGCGCCACCCTGAAGCATTTTGCGAGCTGCGTCCTGTGTTTTTACATCGGCTACTTCTTAGTAGGCCAGAGGCAGAATCCAATGTCGTTCCTTACCGGGATGATTGTTGCGGTCGCGTTAGTGGTGGCGACCGGCTTAGAACAGCACTTTGGCGGATTGGAGCGGACGCGGCACTATTTTTACACTTACCTCTATCCTCAGATGACTTCGGTCCCGCCGGAGTATCTAAAAAAGATGAACAGCGATCGGATTTGGGGCACGCTGTTTTATCCAAACTCCCTTGCTGGGGTGATGTTATTGTTGCTACCAGCGATGCTGGCGGCCTGCCTACAGCACTTCACGAGGCTTACCTTGGGTGCCCGCCAATTCGTAGCAGCCGTCTTCGCTGCCGGCGGCTTGGCTTGCCTCTATTGGTCTGGTTCAAAAGGTGGATGGCTGCTGATGTTATTGCTTGGCTTGATCACTCTCGTGTGTCTGCCATTTGCCCGACGGTGGAAGGTTTTGGTGGTCGCATCGGTTCTGGTGGTGGGACTAGCTGGCTTTGGTTTGAAGTATGCCGGTTTCTTCCGCCGCGGCGCGACCAGCGTCAGCGCACGATTTGATTATTGGTCGGCCGCGGCCAAAACGACCCTCCGCAACCCGATCTTTGGCACTGGGCCCGGGACTTTTGCCATTTCATACGAGAAGATCAAACGGCCCGAATCCGAAATGGCCAAGCTGACGCACAACGACTACCTGCAACAGGCTTCAGATTCTGGTTTGCTGGGAATAGGGACGTTTAGCGTGTTGGTTATTGGTATCGTCTTAATCGGTAGGCCTCGCCGAACCAACAAGTTTAAGGACTGGTTACCATTTACGATTTGGCTGGGATTGGTGGGATGGTGGTTGCAAGGGCTCTTGGAGTTCGGCCTTTATATCCCAGCCTTGGCTTGGCCGGGGTTTGCATTAAGTGGCTGGTTACTTGCCAACCGGGAAAACGCATAGACAAGGCCTGACGCACAATTTAGGCTTTCTCCGCCAAAATATGAAAATCTTGTTCCTTAACGGTCCCAATCTCAACCTTCTGGGCACACGCGAACCAAAGATCTATGGCCACACGACCCTGCGGGACATCGAAGCCTTGGTGCACAAACACGCTGCCGCCTCTAAGACCGCTGTAGAGTTTCGTCAGTCCAACTCGGAGGGCGAGTTGATTGGATGGCTTCATCAAGCCAAAGGTACTTTTGATGCAATCGTCATCAATGCCGCCGGCTATACCCATACCAGTATCGCCCTGCGAGACGCCATCTCGGCTGTCGGCATACCAACCGTGGAAATTCACCTTTCTAACATCCATGCGCGCGAGCAATTCCGGCATGAGTCACGAATCGCGGCTGTTTGCATTGGGCAGATTTGTGGTTTTGGCGCCTTTTCATATGTTCTAGGTCTGAACGCTGCCATTAACGCTATCGAAAGCGCCAACCGGGGTTAATATTTGCGCATTTATAGGTGTTGGCGTGGGTCAGATGGTCTGCTTTTGCCTCTTGACGTCCTTCAAAGCAATCCATAACCTACATACAACTTGATGACTGATTGAGCAGGGTCGAAGATCGGCCGCTGCTTTTTTGCTTATTAGCAGAATAATCCGTCAAATTGCTATACTGGTTAACTTTAACGAGTAACGAACGTGGATCTTAAAGATATTAAGGCAATAATTGACCTGATGAAGAAGAATTCCGTTTCGGAATTCGAGCTCGAAAAGCAGGATTTTAAGATCAGATTGAAGCGTGGCGTCACTAGCGGGCCGGTAGGCGCTCAAAATGAAGAGGGAACGACCATCGTCTATGCTCCCCAACCTGCGATGATTGCCACCACAGCTGCGCCATCCGCCCCCGCCGCAGCTGATGTTTCAAATGACGCCGAGATCAAATCACCGATGATCGGCACCTTTTATCGCTCTCCTTCACCGGAATCAGGCCCATACGTCGAGGTAGGAACTGAGGTCAACCCCGACGCCGTCGTCTGCATCATCGAAGCAATGAAAGTGATGAATGAGATAAAGGCAGAGGTCAAAGGTGTAATCACCCAAGTTTTGGTTGATAATGCCAAACCAGTTGAGTTTGGCCAACCACTCTTCAAGGTCCGGCCAACTTGAGCAACCGGCGAACTCCCTGCTGAAACCGGCACTTGGCGCGCGAAACCTCTGCTGAAACCGCATGTTTGAAAAAATTCTGGTAGCCAACCGAGGTGAAATTGCCGTCCGGATCATCCGGGCCTGCAAAGAACTCAACATTCGCACCGTTGCCGTTTATTCCGAGGCTGATGTGAACTCCATGCACGTTCAGATTGCCGATGAAGCAATCTGTATCGGGAAAGCGGCCGCCTCAGACAGCTACCTTCGTATTGATCGCATCATCAGCGCGGCGGAGATCGCCGACGTAGATGCCATTCATCCCGGCTACGGCTTTCTCTCGGAAAACGCCCACTTCGCCGATGTTTGCGAAAGCTGCAACATCAAGTTCATCGGTCCGAACTCGCGGGCGATGAATGCACTCGAGGACAAGGCGATTAGCCGGAATCTCGCGCGCAAGGCCGGCGTTCCAACTCCACCCGGATCGGATGGCGTGGTCGAGAACGAACAGCAGGCGCTCGTTATTGCGAAGCGCATTGGCTACCCCGTCATGATCAAAGCCGTGGCCGGTGGCGGGGGACGGGGCATGCGCGTGGCGCACAACGACGTCTCATTAGTCAAAGGATACCACACCGCTCGCACGGAAGCGGAGAAAGCCTTTGGCAACTCGGGCGTTTACATCGAGAAGTTCATTGAGAATCCGCACCACATTGAGTTTCAGATTCTCGGAGACCAAAAAGGTCACATCATTCATCTCGGGGAGCGCGATTGTTCAATCCAGCGGCGCAATCAGAAAGTCCTGGAGGAGACGCCCTCGCCACTGATCGACAACAAATTCAAGAAGCTCCGCGAAAAGATGGGCAAGGCTGCCGTGCGGATCGCCGAAGTAGCCAATTATACCAATGCCGGCACTGTGGAGTTCATCGTGGACAACCACGGCAACTTCTACTTCTTGGAAGTGAACAAGCGCATTCAGGTGGAGCATCCAATCACCGAGGAAGTCAGCGGGATTGATCTCGTGCGGCAGCAAATTCTCATTTCCATGGGCGAACCGCTGAAGCTCTCGCAGAGTGACGTCGAATTCCGCGGCCATGCAATCGAATGCCGCATCAATGCCGAGGATCCGTTTGACGAATTTCGTCCCAGCCCCGGACGTATTGAGATGTACTACCAGCCCGGAGGCCGAGGCGTTCGGGTGGACACCCACGCCTACGCCGGCTACACCATCCCGCCAACCTACGATTCCATGATTGGCAAGCTAATCACCTATGGAAAAGACCGTCGGGAAGCCATGGACCGAATGAGCCGGGCCTTGGGTGAGTACATGCTGACCGGGATCAAGACGACGATCTCATTCCAACAAGCCATCTTGCAGGATCCGAATTTCCGCCGCGGGGTTTACTCAACGAACTTCGTCGAGCAACTTCTCAGCGGCGCCCGCCGCGAGTTCGCAGCCGCGTGATCACATAACCCCACCCGGCCCCAAGGACCAAGCTCAGCCAAATGGATGAGCCGGTCAGTAAAACGGAGTGGTTGGGACGCCAGCGACATCTTCCGAAAGCACGTAACGATAGTTCCACTTCGAACGGCTGATCCATTCTGCATGGCCGTCGGCAAAGACGACGTTACCCCCTTCTTTGCCGTGACCCCAGATTGGATTGGGAAAATTCTGCTTATAATTCGGATCTACCGAGGTTTCCGGCTCCATTGCATCAAAGATCAGAAATACGTCGCTGGCCCCAACTGTAGTCCCGCTCGCAGCTAAAACGGAAGCGGTATGCTTGTGCGGAAAACTCTTAAGCGTCTTCTTCTCGAAGTTTGGATTGTTGTACCAGGAACCAAAGACCTCGTAACTGTGTCCGCCGAAACTGGCGCGGGATCCACGAAAATCCGAAGTTGAATACGGCCAAGGGGTGGTCGGGGGTGTGGGACCGTGAGGCCACGTGAGCAGATCTTGCAGCAACTCCACCGGCGCGCCGTTGTTCGGTGCGGTCGTTTGCAATTTCTTGCTGGGATTGATCGAGTTTCGGGTTGCCGGACAGACGAAGACCTTCAAGTCAGTGATCAACCCAGGAGGATAGCCAAGGCCAAAGCCCCGCAACCAGTTCAGATCGTCGTCGTCGTGCTGCGCTGCCGCCGTGGCGAGAAGGGAGCCGGTCAACCGGCCTTTGGAATCATCATCGGCATACATTTGACTGCCCAAACTCATTTGTTTGCTGTTGTTGAGACAGGCGGTGCGCTGGGCCTTGGCTTTGGCTTTGGAAAGCGCCGGCAAAAGCATCGCGGCCAGGATGGCAATGATGGCGATGACGACCAATAGCTCAATCAAGGTGAAAGCTGGCAACGTAGCGGCGGGGGACGCTGTTTTGAGGCGACTCTGCATAGTACAACGCTTCATAGCTTGGCTCAGCCAGTGCTTTTCAAAGTGACTTTTTCACCGCCTACCAAACCCGTCAATAGATTTATTGAGCGCGTCTGCACGTCGCAAAGCGTCACTATTCCCTGACTAAAAAACCATTGACAGAATTGGGCGGGGAAACGAAACGTAGTTGAAACAACCCCAAGTCGCACATTCGTCATGAACACATTCCTGGCTCGTCATTGCGTTGCTTTGTGCTCGTTATTTACCGCACTGACACTTAGCGCGCAGACCATAAAAACCCTCAGCCCACTAACCTCTTTCGGCGGGAACGGCGATGGCAGCATCCGTCCTGGCGACCAAATCTGGATGGACACCGCGAGCAATCAACGCGGCCTCGCGGCCGACCCGGTCACGGGAAACCTGATTCTCGTGGACACCCATTCCGGCGGCGCCGGGAATGCGAACGTGCAAGGCTCAATCTTCGTACTCGACGGCACGACGGGCACGAACATTTGGGACATCAACAACTCTAGTCTGGTCCTGAACACCAACGGCATCTCGGGCGGCGCCTACGCGGATGCGCCCGCTGCGGTTGCTGATGACGGCGTGGTTTATGTGGCCAATCAGGTCACTTCGAGCAGCAGTACTGCGTTGAAAGTTTATCGCTGGGATGGCGTCAACGACACGAACCCACCGGTGGTAGCCTTCAATGCCACCGTGACACCCTCGCAGCGTTACGGCGTGAGCATGGACATCACCGGTTCAGGGGTGAATACACGGATAATTTTCGGCGCCTCTTCGCAAAGCGGTGGATCGGGGACGAACGTTTTGATCCTCACCACAGCCGACGGCACCAACTTCACCGGAACAGTACTCGGCACGGATGTTACCTCACCCAATTTCATCGAGGGCGTAGCCTTCGGTGCGGCGGCGAACACGTTTTGGGCCAAAACCCTTAACGCACCGCTCCGCCTGATGAGCTACAACTTGGGCACGGCCAGCGCAGTGACCTTGAAAAGCTGGAGCAGCAGTCAATTGGTTGGCAGCGGAAGTTTGGGGCCAATCTCGGTGGATCCAGCGAACAACCTGCTGGCGGCGATGGAAGAAACCGCTGGCTCCGTCGGAGGAGGCCCCGACCACATCTGGCTGTACGATATTTCCGACACGAACCGCGGCCCGGTTCTGCTCGACATCAAAGATTACCCAGCCATCGGCCCACCGCATCCGAACAACGCGACCGCGCCACCCGCCTATCTCGACTTCCGCGGCAGCCGGCTCTACACGCACATTCTCAATAATGGCATGGTAGCCTACGAGGTCTCGACCGGAGCGGCGGCGGCGCCAACGCTCGTCCAGCAACCTGCCGCCACGAATCGTGTCGCCACCGGCGTCAGCCTGACGCTCTCCGTGCTCGCATATCCGGCTGTGACCTATCAATGGAGTTCGAACGGCGTGCCGATTCCGAATGCGACCAACGCCACGCTCACCCTCTCGAGCGTCACCACGAATTACGCCGCGCTGTACAGCTGCGTGGTCAGCAACACCGGAGGAACAGCGACCGCCAATTCCCAACTCGTGGTCGTCAATCCCGCCGACTTGTATCATTTGAACCTGCTTTGGCGCGTTGGCGCTAGCGATGGACAGCCGTTTATGAACAGCACCGGCGGCAACAACACTCCCAACCAGCGCACGCTCGGGTACAACGCCCTCTCGAATCACCTCTACGTCGTCAGCCGCAGCAGCTCTACCACGTCGAATTTCATGGTGCATGTCCTCAACGCCACAAATGGGAATATTCTCTACACGCTCAAGACAAATGGCATTCAAATCGCCGTCGGCTTTGGCGGCATCGGTCTGACGTGCATTGACGTGGCGGCCGACGGCGCCATCTATGCCTGTAACGAATCGCCGAACTCGGCGGGTAATGCGGGTGCGGATCCGACGGGCTTTTTCCGCATCTACCGATGGGCCGATGGTAACTCCAATACGCTGCCCACGCTGGTGTTCGCGGGCGATCCGGCGAGCCAGAGCAGCGCCCTTCGTTGGGGAGACACGTTGCGAGTACGGGGAAGCGGCAGCAGCACGCGCATCATCGTGGACTGCAATTCGCGTGAAGCCTCCAACACCAAGAAGAAAGTCGCCATTCTGACTCCCACCGATGAGTATTGCACCAACTTCACTTCGCAGTGGATTCAAGGAGACAACCTCCCGTCCAACGCGCAAAACCCGGGCGCCATTGGCAAGAGCATCGAATTCGACGGCAACAACAACGCTTACTGGCAGAAGTTCAAGAGCGGCTGGCTCGTCAAATCCAGCTTCGATCCGACGGTGTCCGGCCCATTTGGTTTCCCGAACATTGACTACTCCATCACCACGATTGTCTCCAACAACCTCCCCAACGGACTGCAGGGCGTCGGCCTTGACCTGGGGCGCAACTTGATGGCCGGCGTGTTCACCAACAGCTCCGCGAGTTCGGCGGATCAGTTGAATCTTTACGACATCACTGACCTCAACTCGCCGTTGCTGCTCGGGCAATACAGCTTCCCGCAAACACCGCGCAACCCGAATCCGAACTTCATCAGTCAGACGTTTTTCGCCGGCGACTACGTCTTCACGATTGACGGCAACAACGGCATCATGGTGTTCAAAGTTGCGTCTGGCCCGCTCAGTCCGCCCACCTTCGTCACCCAGCCGAAGAACCTTCGCCTCATGCTGGGTGGCACCGGTTCCATGACGGTGAACACGCTCGAAACCGCCACCTATCAATGGCAGCGCTACGGCACGAACATTCCCAATGCCACCAACGCGACCTTCAGCATCGCCAACGCCCAGTCTGCTGACGCCGGCCCGTACCGCGCCATCGCCAGCAATCCGTTTGCAGGTTCCGCCACCAGCGACGTCGCGACCGTCACGGTCGTCTTGCCGGAGGCCACTTATTCCCTCGCGCCGATCTGGAGTGAGACCATCGGCAGCCAGCCGTACCTTAAGTTCGACACGGGTGGCAGCACTCCGTTTCAACGCAGCCTCGGCTACAGCCGTGTGGCGGATCAGCTCTTTGTCATCAGCCGCACCTCCGCCGGAGCGGGGCTCACCGTGAACGTCCTTGATCCTGCGACCGGGGCGAAGCTTTACGAACTCAATACGAACGGGATTTCCCTCCCCGACTTCACGCCCTATTCCACCGATAACCTCATTCTTTCCATGCTCGGCGTGGCGGACGACGGCGCGATCTATGCCGCCAACCTCAGCATGGCCAACAACACCACCACGAACGCGATCTTCCGCCTCTGGCGCTGGGCCGATTCCGCACCCGCCACCCCACCAGTAATGGTCTATGAAGGCGAGCCGGCCAATTCTGCCAATTCTTTGCGCTGGGGCGACACATTCGACGTCCGCGGCTCGGGTGTGAACACTGAAATCCTGATTGATAATCCGCGCGCCACGCTCTCGGCGGCGTGCGTGCTGGTGCCCACGGACGGTTCGATGACTGCGTTCACCAATCGGCCCTTCGTGCACAATTACGGCATTGGTGGCGTCCTTGGCCGGAGCGCTCAATTCGGGCCCACCAACTCGTTCTGGCAGAAAATCTATGGCGGCCCCTTGCTCCATTCGAGTTACGACACGAACGCGGGCAATGCGACCATTCTCCAAAGTTACACCGGTTACCCCGCCACCATGGCCGGGTTGTTTCAGGATCAGAGCCGCAAGCTCGCCGTCGGCGTGGATTTTGTCGGCACTGCGCAAACGACGCCTGACATGTTGAACTTCTATGAGCTCTCCGATCCCGCCGCGCCGCTATTGATCGCGAAGTTCAACTTCCCCACCAATCAACAACCCAACGGCAACCATTTCAGCCACGCGGTCTTCACCCCCAAGAAAGTGTTCGTCTTGGACGGCAACAACGGGATCCTGGCCCTGACATTCGAACCGACGCTCTCGCAGGCAATCGAAGGCGACAAGGTCATCCTCACCTGGCCTACCAACTTCGCCGGATTTGTGCTCCAGGCGTCGCCGAGCATCACCCCACCGGTCAATTGGACGAACGTCAGTCCGGGCAGTATTACTGGCGCATACTACGCCGTTACCAACACCCTCGGGACTGGCAACCTCTTCTATCGTCTCAAACATTGAGCCCAAATTTGTGTCCGGCAGCCGGCAGCGGGGTGCTCGGCTGCCGGCTTCCACCCACGGACGCAATTACCGGTGAAGTATGGAAGGCAATAGCAGCGGAAATAGTGCTTGCCACCGAGCTTTCCCTCGCTATCTTTTGCGACCTTAATTTGGAATAGGATTTTTATGGCAAGACGATGTGAAATTACCGGTATTGGCCCGCGCAAAGGCAGCATCATTTGGCGCAGTGGTAAATCGAAGAAAAGCGGCGGTATCGGCACGCACATCACCGCCATCACCAAGCGCAAATTCATGCCCAATCTTCAACGCGTAAAGGCCTTGATTGACGGCGAAGTGCGCTATATCCGCGTCTCCACCCGCGCGCTGAAGAAAGGCCTGGTGACCAAGGCCCCGAAGCGCAACTGGAAGAAGCCGGAAGCCGCCAAGGCTTAAGCGAACAATTGGTTCAGGGAGCGCGAGGCCCTCACGGCCTCGCGTTTTTCTTTGCCGGGCGAACCTGCTCGCTCTGCCGTGGACTTGCCTGCTTCCCTAGCGGGCGGCAGCGATTGGCGCTTCAATCGCCCAAATCAAAGCGACCCCGTAGCTCCCCAGTTCGGTAGTGGTGGTAGGGGCTTAACTTTTGCCATTGATCAACCGACTGACCACCCTTCTCGAGCCCAAGCTCGAAAGCTGCGTTCGCTGATTTTACTTTTGGCGGACCGCACTTCCGGTTACGCATGTGCCATCTGATGGATAATGCTCAACCCAATCGCCACGTCCGGTTCATCATGCTCGGGCTCGTGCTCCTGACGGCGGCGATTTACAGTGGCGTCCTCCAGCACGAGTTCATCACCTTTGACGATCCGGATTACGTCACCCAGAACCCGCATGTTCAGAATGGCCTCTCCTGGCAGGGTGTCGGTTGGGCCTTCACCACTGGTCACGCGAGTAACTGGCATCCACTCACCTGGCTCAGCCACATGTTGGACTGGGAATTGTTCGGCGACTGGGCGGGCGGCCACCATCTCACCAGCCTGCTGCTGCATCTGATCAATACCGGGCTGCTTTTTGCTGCTCTGCATCGGATGACCGGCAGCACGTGGCGGAGCGCGGCGGTGGCGGCTCTGTTCGCGTGGCATCCGCTGCACATTGAATCCGTGGCTTGGGTGGCCGAGCGCAAAGATGTCTTATGCGCCTTTTTCTGGATGCTCGGCCTGCTTGCCTACACCAGCTACGCACGGCAACCGACCTGGCGCCGGTACGTGCTCACTCTCGTTTGCTTCGCTGCCGGCCTGTTATCCAAACCAATGATGGTAACCTTTCCATGCGTGCTTCTGCTGCTGGATCTCTGGCCTTTGAACAGGTTCCGGTTGGCCCACTCCCTGCCAGCTGATGGGGAGAAAACAAACTCCGCGCCATCCTGGCCTCGACTCCTGCTGGAAAAACTCCCGTTCTTCCTGCTCACCGTCGGGGCAAGTCTCGTGACCTTTCGCGTGCAACGCGGAACCGGTGCGGTGATTTCGCTCGATTTGCTCCCGCTGACGCAGCGGCTGCAAAACGCCGTGGTTGCGCTCGCGGGTTATTTGCGCAAAACGATCTGGCCGCACGACCTCGCTGTGTTCTATCCGCATGCCCATTCCTTTTCGGTTGGGCTGGTGGCCGGGGCGTTGATTTTGCTTGCCGCCATTACGGTTCTGACGGCCACGCTTTGGCGACGCCAGGCGTATTTACTGGTCGGCTGGCTGTGGTTTCTGGGTACGCTCTTCCCGGTGATCGGCATTGTGCAGGTGGGAGCGCAAGGCATGGCCGATCGCTACACATATATTCCGTTAATCGGTGTTTTCATCGCCTTGGTTTGGGGGGCGGCCAGTTTGGTGAGCCGTTGGCCGGCGGTCCGGATGCCGTTGCAGAGTGCCGCGGCGGTAGCACTGGCCGCGTGCTTGGTTGTAACCGTGCTGCAAGTGCGAACCTGGCAGAATTCCTACCGGCTCTTCTCCCATGCACTGAGCGTTACGCCGGACAATTTCCTCTCCCGGGATAACCTCGGCACGGCGCTGGACAAGCTCGGGCGTTCCGAGGAAGCCGTGGAAAACTTCAAGCGCTCCGCCCAACTCGAACCACGGGCGCCCTACTCGCTCAACAACCTTGGCTGGCATTATGAGCGCGCCGGCGATCTGGCCAAGGCCATGGAATATTATCAAACTACGCTCCGCATCCAGCCGAACTTCTTCCTCGGCCATTACAACGTTGGGCGATTGCTCACGACCCAGGGCCAGCTCCAGGAAGCCACGCAACATTACCAGGAATGCCTGCGCCTCGATCCGCATGACCCGGGCGTCCACTATTTATTGGGCGCGGTGTTGGTTCAGCTGAACCAAGCCGACGCTGCTTTGCAGCACTTCAAAGCCGCACTGCGCAACAAGCCCAACTATCCGGAGGTTGAATCGCAAATCGGCAGTCTCTACCAGAAGTTCGGCCAGAATGAGGCCGCCAGCCAGCATTACCTGCGCGCGATCAGCTTCAATCCCAACTATGTTGCGCCCCGCGTGAGGCTGGGATTGCTGCTGGCTCGACATGGACAATTTACCGAAGCCCAAGCGCACTTGCTTCGCGCCACCCAGCTCGAACCCACCAATGACGCCGCGTTTTATAATCTCGCGGGCGTTTATGAAGCGCAGGCGCTGCTCCCTCAAGCCGCCGCCGCCTTCGCCAAGGTGGTGGAATTGAAACCCGCCGACGTGGATGCACGGGCGCGCCTCGGTTTGGTGCTGGCAAACACTGGCGCTTTCGAAACTGCCCTCACCCATCTGCAAGCAGCGCTCCGTTTGCAACCGGATTCAGCACCGGCGCTGGGCGGGCTTGCGCTGCTGCGCGCCACCAGCCCCCAAGCCGTACAGCGCGATGTGCCGGAGGCAATTCGACTGGCGGAACGAGCATGCGAACTCACGCGACGAATGGATCCCACGTTGTTGGCGATCCTGGATCAAGTGTACGCGGAAGCAGGCCGATTCGCCGAAGCCATTCAAGTAGCGGAGGCCGTCCGCACCCTCGCCGGCAACGCGGGCCAAACCAACATCACCGCGCAGGCCACAAAGCGGCTTGAGGCGTATCGGGCGGGCAAACCCTATCGCGGCTGATTTCATGGAGTCGCCACCGCAGAGACGCAGCTTCCGCTTCGTATGCTTGGGGTTGCTGCTCATCACGGCCGGTTTGTATGGCCGGATGCTGCAACATGATTTCATCACCTTCGACGACCCCGATTACGTAACGCAGAATGCGCAGGTTCAAAACGGGCTTTCGTGGCGGGGTGTCGTCTGGGCTTTCACCACGGGTCACGAGAGCAACTGGCATCCGTTGACGTGGCTGTCGCATCAGTTGGATTGCCAGCTGTTCGGCGTGAATCCGGCCGGACACCACTTCACCAGCCTGTTGCTGCATCTGGCCAATACTGCCTTCCTGTTCGCCGCCTTGAGAAGGATGACGGGTCACCTTTGGCGCAGCGCCATCGTCGCCGCGTTGTTTGCGTGGCATCCCCTTCACATCGAATCGGTCGCTTGGGTGGCGGAGCGAAAGGATGTTCTGTGCGGGTTCTTCTGGATGCTTGGCTTGTGGCTGTACGCGGGCTACGCACGCCACCCAAATTGGCGCAGCTACATCGCGGTGCTGGGATGTTTCGCCGCCGGGTTGATGGCCAAGCCCATGATGGTGACATTTCCATTCGTATTGTTGCTGCTGGATTATTGGCCGTTACGACGCATTCCACGCCCGCAAACCAACGTGAGCGCGGCGATAGATTTCCCAGTGCAACCCTGGCGATCGTTGGTGCTCGAAAAGGTTCCATTCCTGCTGCTGTCGGCGGCGTCAAGTTACCTCACCGTCAAAGTGCAAAATGCGACCGGCGCAGTGGTTGCACTCGACAAGTTGCCCATTGGACTCCGCATCGAGAATGCGATCGTTTCCATCCTCATCTACCTGCGACGAACGATCTGGCCGGACGACCTCGCGGTGTTTTATCCCCATCCGCACGGCTTTCCTGCCGCAGTGTTAGCAGGCGCAGGGTTGGCACTGCTCGCCGTTACGGGCGTCGCCGTGTGGCTGCGGCGGCGACAACCAAGTCTGTTGGTGGGCTGGCTTTGGTTTTTGGGCACTTTGTTCCCGGTCATCGGGCTGGTACAGGTTGGCGCTCAGGGAATGGCCGACCGCTACACTTACATTCCGTTGATCGGCATTTTCATCGCCGCAACCTGGGGCGTCACGCGGCTCGCCGAAATCTCGCACTGGCCAATGCCGATCCTCCGAGGTGCCGCCGCGCTGGCGCTGACGAGCTGCGTGATTGCCACCCTGTTCCAACTGCGTTACTGGCAGGATCCCGTCACCTTGTTCCGGCGCGCTCTGGCGGTCACGCCGGATAACTTCATCGCCCGCGGTAATCTCGGAAACGCACTGGACAATCTCGGCCGTTACGAGGAGGCCGCCGAGCATCTCCTACGATCCGCTGAACTCGAGCCGCGCGTACCCGCCGCCTTCAATAACCTCGGTCGCCACTATGAACGCGCAGGCGACTTGGACAAAGCGGCGGAATTCTATCAAAAGACGCTGCGCATCCAGCCGGATTTTCTGCTCGGACATTACAACCTCGCCCGGATGCTGGCCGCGCGAGGCCATTGGGCGGAAGCCGAGCAGCATTTTGAAGAAAGTTTGCGTCAGGAACCGGAGAACGCCTCCGTTCATTACCTGCTGGGCACGGTTCAGTTGCGACAGGATAAATTTGATATCGCCTTTACCCATCTCCAAGCAGCCTTGCGCTTGAAGCCTAATTCACCGCGCGTCTTGGGTGCAGTGGCCCTCCTCCGTGCCCGAAGTAGCACACCGGAATTGCGAGATCTTGCCGAGGCCGTTCGTTTGGCGGAGCAGGCCAACGAACTGACTGGGCGCAGCGATTTGGAACTGCTGGCGATTCTGGATCAAGTTTACGCCGAGGCTGGACGCTTTGCCGACGCCATCAAGCTGGCGCAAGAAATCGAGACCTTCGCCTCCAACTTGAGGCAGAAGGCCGTCGCGGGACAGGCCGCAAAGCGGTTGGAATTCTACCGTGCCGGCAAGCCCTATCGCGAGTGATCTTGGCGCAGCGGCAAAATTCCATTTCCATCCCGGCAATCGATCGGGAATCTCCATCGACCGACGCGCGAAACCCACGCGTCATTCTCACGCGAGATGCGTGAAAATTCCGCGCAAGGAACCCGTTTGCGCGCAGCTTTCGCGCGAATTCCCGCACAAATCCCCCACGGCACCAGCAGTGCTAAGAATTCAAGGGAAACGGATTGACAGTCCGCGCAGGGTCAATAGAGTTCGCGGACTGTTCACCAGAACACGAAACCAACAGCAGTAGAAACATGAAAACACTTCGCAAGAAAAACTGGGCGTTCACCCTTATCGAACTCCTCGTCGTCATCGCAATCATCGCGATTTTGGCGGCGATGCTCCTCCCGGCTCTGGCCAAAGCCAAAGCCCGCGCGCAACGTATTAATTGCACCAACAACCAGAAGCAAATCGGTGTGGCCATCCGCCTCACGCAGGGTGATATCTCCCCCGGCGGCGGTATCTACCTCGGTGACGTTTCTCCGGCGGAAGGCGGTCTGCCCAATCAGGCTGCGTTCAAGTCCGCCACTCCCGATGGTGGCTACACCTATCAGTTCTTCGGTGTCATGTCGAACGAGCTGAACACGCCCAAGCTGATCGTCTGCCCCTCGGACGAACGCACGGCGCACTCGAACTTCAACATGCAAGCCGGCAACAAGACGGCCAACGCTTACCTGAACAACAGCGTCGTTTCCTACTTCGTGGGCCGCGACGTGCAGGAACCGTTGCCCCAGATGCTCCAATGCGGTGACCGCAACCTCGGCGCGACCTCCACGGCGCAAGGTTACGGCTGGTCGCCCTCGGCCAACGTTGCTACCGGCAGCTGGATCGCGCTCGGCACGAACGCCAGCGCTGGCAACCTCCAGAACGCCTCTTGGACCGACAAGATGCACCAGAAGCAGGGCAACGTGCTCTTCGCGGACGGCCACGTCGAAGGCCTGAGTTCCGCCAAGTTCCGTCAGGCGTGCGCCGTCACCGGTGACACCACGACCCCGACGCCGAACGTCATCCTGTTCCCGTAATTCGATCGTCAGATTTTCGCGAGCGGCATCCGCAAGGATGCCGCTCTTTTTTTGTCGCCGTGTCGCGCGAACTCCGCGCGCTTTGCGTGAGGAATCCGCACTCGGTGCAAGATTCGCTTGCCGATGCAGCGGGTTCATGAGCATGAGCAGTGTGGTACTCGCAGTGCTATTTGGAATGGTCAAACTGCGGCACGCCCGATTGCCTGGGGGCGATCGCGAACCGCTGAGCATAAATCATCAGACCGAAGCGCATGAAAATCCATATCCGAGACCCCTTGGCATTCACCTTCGTGGAACTCCTCCTCGTTATCGCCGTCGTGGCTGTGCTGGTGGCCCTGCTGGCGCCTGCAACCGCGATCAACCGCGCCCATCCAAAACGAATCAACTGTTCCAACAATCTCAAACAGATCGGCGTGGCTTATCGTCTGGTGCAGGGTGATATTCATACTGCCGGCAGCATCATTTACGTTGGTGATCCGCCGGAGTATGGCCGAGCTGTTCCAAATGCCGACGAGTTAAGAGCAACTCCTCCAGACGCAGGTTTCGTTTATCAATACTTCGGGGTCATGTCCAACGAGCTAAATTCGCCGAAGATTATCATCTGCCCTGCAGACGAACGTACGGCCCATTCCAACTTCAACATGCTGAAAGATAACAAGAGCGCAGGCGCTTACCTCAATAACACCGCCGCCTCCTACTTCGTCGGGCGGGACGTGCAGGAGCCACTCCCGCAAATGTTCCAATGCGGCGACCGCAATCTGGGCGCAAGCTCTACCGCTACCGGTTACGGCTATTCCCCGGCAGCGACCGTGGCCACGGGAAGCTACGCCGCCCTGGGGACGAACAACTCTTCGGTGAGTTGGACTGCCAGGATGCACCAGAAGCAGGGCAACGTGCTCTTCGCGGACGGTCACGTCGAAAGCCTGAGCTCCGCCAAGTTCCGTCAGGCGTGCGCCGTCACCGGCGACACCACGACCCCGACGCCGAACGTCATTCTGTTCCCGTAATTCGATCGTCAGATTTTCGCGAGCGGCATCCGCAAGGATGCCGCTCTTTTTTTGTCGCCGTGTCGCGCGAACTCCGCGCGCTTTGCGTGAGGAATCCGCGCCGGGCTGAACCAGCGATCGCAAAACATGCGCATTTGGCCGAAAAAAATCGCTGGCACCGGCAAAGCTAAAGGTGACTTGCACGACGAACGGCCAGCAGAACCTGCGCGGGTTCGGTGACTGTTCGAGAAAAAAACGAACGGAGTCAAACCTATGAAAACACCTCGCAAGTCATCCCGGGCGTTCACTCTCATTGAACTGCTCGTTGTCATCGCGATCATCGCCATCCTTGCCGCCATGCTGCTCCCGGCACTCGCTTCCGCCAAAAAGAAGGCCAACCGAATCAGTTGTACCAACAACCAGCGCCAGATCGGGGTGGCTTTCCGGCTCACACAAGCGGATCTCTACCCGGGCGGCTCTGTCTACCTGGCGGACATCCCGACGGCTGACGGCGGGATGCCCAATCAAACGCAGTTCAAAGCCGGCCCGCCCGAAGGCGGTTTCACCTATCAGATCTTCGGCGTTCTCTCCAACGAGTTGAACACACCGCGGCTGCTCGTTTGTCCCACCGACGAGCGGACAGCGCACACCAACTTTACGATGCTCAAGGACAATAAATCCGTCGGGGCCGCTTTGAACAATACCGCGGTTTCCTACTTTGCTGGCCGCGATGTGCAGGAGCCGCTCCCACAGATGATCCAATGCGGCGATCGCAACCTCGGCGCGACCTCCACCGCGACCGGCTTTGGCTATTCGCCAGCGGCAAACGACCCCAAAGGCGGATATGCAGGTCTGGGCACGAATAACACCACCGCGAGTTGGACCGACAAGATGCACGGCCGGATGGGCAACATCCTCTTCGCCGACGGCCACGTGGACAGCCTGAGTTCGGCGAGACTACGCGAAGCACTCAAGGTAACGGGCGACACCAGCACCGCGAATCCCGGGGCCAATACAATTCTGTTCCCATAATCCCAGCTACCGGTCCGTTGGTTGGGGGGAGGCATTCTCGGAATGCCTCCCTTTTGCTTTCGGCCGGCGATGCCGCGGCGCTCGCTTTCACCGCTTGTCCCATCGGCTTACTTTGCTACCCTCCGCCGCTCAATTGTGAGCATCGCCAAAGAAATCGCCAAGCGGCGCACGTTCGCCATCATCTCGCATCCGGACGCGGGTAAAACCACGTTGACGGAAAAGCTCC
>CAYWCK010000035.1:0-20859 GCA_964456685.1 uncultured Bifidobacteriaceae bacterium
TCAGTCATCACCAGAGTCACAACAACTCAGATCCAATTACCCATGCACGCGAATGCGCAAAATCAGTGTGGACTAACGAACAGCACCGCAAATGTTTTTAGCGGCAGCTGGATTGGGGCAAGCCTCGCCCTGCTCTCTTTGGCGGTTGTGGCACAGGCAAACAACTCGAACCCCTTGCCGTCCGTCACCGTTACCGGTGAGAGCCACAGTCTCCACGACGTAAGTTCAGAATCCGAGCGCGTCGGCCCGGCGAACCAGCCCGAATGGACTGCTCGGCGCGCGTTTGCCGAAACGGACATTTATGTAATTCCGCCGGGCGAGATTGAGTTCAACCAGTTCTACATTTCCTCGCATCCCCGGGAAGGCAAGTCGGAACATTCATTTGAATCCGAATTCGAATTTGGTCTGCCGTGGCGGACGCAGTTTGACGTGGAACTCAACTACTTGGTCAACGACGGTCATCTCGAATATGACTCGACCCTGATCGAATTGCCCCACGCACTTGCGGATTGGGGCGTCATCCCGCTCAATCCCACGCCGGACATCGGTTGGCGATTTAACAATGACGAAGCCGACGCTTACTTCTTTCGGCTTCTGTTGGCGGAGGAATTTGGCCCCCGCTGGCACTTTGGGGCCAACCTTTCGTACGAGCGCCAAACTGGTGGTGAACAGGAGGAGGCTTATGAATTAAACACCGCGCTGAGCTACGTGATCAAGGATTCCAAGCTCACCGTCGGAGCTGAATTCCTGATCGAGTACGAGACCGCGATTGAAGACGAGGGCGAAGGACCGGAACGGGTGCACGCCACCATGGCGATGCTCGGGCCGAGTTTGCTGTACAAGCCAACTCGCGAGACCCACCTGGGCTTGGTGACATTGTTTGGTCTCACGCATGACGCTCCCATCGTTGAGGCTTATTTTAGTTTCGGAATTGATTTTGAACTATTTGGTGGCCGGTACGGCTCGGGCAAAGGCGATTCCGGATCGAAATTGATTCGCCGACCGCGGTAACCAGCGACTAAGGATGCTCGCCTTCGCGGCATGCTTCACTTCCATTTGGCAGAGCCACACTGCCGAGTTGTGGTAGTTCTGTGCTGGATGGGCGAAGGTTCAGCGCGCGGTCGAACTCGGCACGCTATCGCGCGCTCAACTTGCACCTTTGTCCAGCGTCACTAAGGCCAAATCGAGATGGAGCACCCTGACTCGCTCATCGCCACAATTAACGCCAAGCACATAAGCAGTTCCGCCGTGGCCTTGGTGCTATTGGCAGCGGTCTTACACGCATCCTGGAACGCCATGTTGCGCGGTGGTCGCGACCGCCTCTGGTCCGGATGCGTGATGTCCCTCACCAGCGGCGTCGCCGGAATGATCGCGGCGTGTTTTGTTCCTCTGCCGAACCGCGCCAGCTGGCTGTGCATTCTCATCTCGGCCGTAGTGCACATCGTCTATCATTTGCTCCTCGTGCGGATGTATCAGCAGGGTGACTTGGGGCACACCTATCCTGTGGCGCGCGGGTCGTCGCCGCTGCTTATCGCCCTCGGCGGTTTGCTACTGGCTTCGGAGCGACTGTTGCCCGCCACCAGCCTCGGCATCGTGCTCGTGTCTTCAGGCATCCTGTTGCTCGCGTTGGGTGGAGAAGCGGACTTCAAGCACATCTCCGCCGCGCTGGCCACCGGCCTTTCCATTGCGGTTTACAGCGTGACGGACGGCCTTGGCGTTCGAATGGCGGGAAATGCCATTTCCTACACCGCTTGGATGGTGATCGGTTACGGCCTGCCGATGCCGCTGGTCTTTTTGCTCTGCCGTCGCAATAGCGGTGAGAAATTCTGGCAGGGCTCACCGAGAGAATTCGGCCAAGCCGCAGTCGGCGGGCTTCTTTCGCTCATTGGCTACGGCATTGTGGTTTGGGCGATGAAGCATTCGCCAATGGGCCCGGTGTCCGCTTTGCGGGAGACCAGTGTGCTGTTCGCAGTCTTGCTGGGTTGCGTGTTTCTGCGGGAGGCCTTTACTTGGCAGAAGGCAATTTCCGCCGCGCTGATCGTCCTCGGCGCCGTCTGCCTCAACTGGCGAGGCTGACCATCTCCCCCAGTGCCTAACTGTTAATCAGGCAGAAGAAAAGCCCACACGCACCGATGACGCCGCCAGCGTAGCGGAAGGCCCGGGTGTCCGCTTGCTGGTGAGCCAGCAGGCCAATGCCAATGCCGGAGAGGTGCAGCGATGCCGTGGTCAACATCAGCCCAATTGCGTACGTGACTCCAGAAACCGTGCCCTTGGCCGTTTCTGCGCCATGAGCAAAGCCGTGAAAGACCGCGAACAATCCGACAAGCGCCGCACTTGCTGCGAGGGGAAGGCGAAGAGCTGTCGCAATCAGGATTCCCAGCACCAGAACCGAAGCCGCCGCGCCTTGGGTGACGAAGGGCAATTGGAAGCCGGTCGTCGCCAGCCCGCCGCCCAAGCCCATGACTGCGACGAATGTCAGGGGCACGAGCCAAATTGCGCGGCCGCCACGTTGCGCAGCCCAGAGTCCGACCGCGAACATGGCACAAATGTGATCAAGTCCCGTGAGCGGATGCGCGAGACCGGATTCAAGACCGTGCGTGTGACCGGGCATGCCGGTGTGCGCGTGGACGAGCGCCGGGGCGAGCAATAAAGCCACACCGGCGAGGCGAATAGGATTGCTGAAGGAGGTTTTCATAAAGTTGAAGCGGTAAGCATTTTCCCGAAAGCAGCGGATCGGCTGCGAATGACAGCTACGGATTCTCAGTCCGCCATCACTGCCCCACGTGGCTGACCTAGTTTGTAGGTCACGGAGACCGTCAGGCGCAAGAGAATTTGCGCTCACAGCGATGCTGGTTTGCGAAGCGCGAAGGCGAGCACGAGCATGGAGATGGCCACGATCCAAGAACCGATGACGCGCGTGCCGATCTGCATCCACTTACGTTTGGCGCAATACGAACCGTAGATGGCCACGTCCGCGAGCACGATAATCAAGCAAAGCCACGTGCCAGCGAGCGTCTTCAAGACCACAAGCATACTGGCACTTTCGACGCGAGAATCCAGGCCGATGGCCAACGCCGCCGCGCCGAACAGCAGTCGCGCAAGCCAGGGCGGAATGGTTTTTTCCAGCGCAACGAGAATTCCACCTGCCAGGGCGATGGCGATGAGCAACGGTTGGTAAAAGTTCGCGATCCACCCGAAGCAGGTCAGCACCAGCGCCAGTGCGGAGACCGGAACGAAGACCAGCAACGGCATTTTGAGATTCAGCGGTTGGTGCTGCCCGATGAGCAAGCCGAGTCCAAGCAGAATCAGGATATGCGTTGGCGTGGTAAGCGGATGCAACAAGCCGCTGGCGACTTCGCTCATGCCTTGAATGGGCGTGTGCGCGTGAGCAGCAGCGGGTAGCCCGAGCAAGCTGATTGCGGCGATCGGCAGTCCCCGCTGCCAAAAACTGCGTCGAAGGGCGCTCACAGGATTTTGAACAGGAAGCCGAACCCTACCAGCGCGATGGCCGCGCCGGCCACCCGCACTGTCACGCGTCCCCAGTTCCAGCGCACGAGCAGTCCGAAGGCGATGCCGCTCAAATGCAGCAACCCGGTGCAGATGACGAATCCAGCGGCGTACGTAATCGCATTTGCGGCGGAAGGCAGCTCGGTGCCATGCGCATGGCCGTGGAAGATCGCGAAGAAACCGACCAGCAACGCCGCGACCCAGAGCGGCGGTTTGACAGCGAAGCAAACCATGAGACCGAGAATCACGCCGGAAATGGCGATGCCGATTTCAATTCCTGGAAGCGGCACACCCATCACGCCAAGGGCGCCACCCACCGCCATCACCATGGGAAACACCACCGGCAGCAGCCACATCGCGCGTCCGCCGAGAAACGCGCCCCAAAGACCCACCGCCACCATCGCGACGATGTGATCCAGACCGCCGATGGGATGTTTGAAGCCGCTCACGAATCCGCCAATCGAGCCGGCTCCGGTGTGAGCGCTCGCCGTCGCCGGGAGGAGCACCAGTAGTAACATGGCAAGGGAGCGCATGGTGAGCGAAGTGAATCGAGGATGCTTCATGGGTAATTTGGTGTTGAACCGCCGCAACCACGACGCTGAGGTTAGGGTGTTCCGCCCTTGGGTCAATTGACATTTGGAATAGCGTTGCGCCGGCAGACGCTGCTCATTCGTCAACTAGTGTTTGCCATGGCTTGACGTGCCACGGCGGCCCCACCAATTTTCCCAAGAGATGCAATGGATTATTTGCCACCCAGACCATAATGTACCGTAGCCCCTTCCCAATTGCGCGTCATCACTTGGCAACTGGTTTCGTGCTGATCCTGCTATCCCAAAGTTTCACCATGCAAACAAGCGGCGACACCGCCTCCTGGGCACGTACCGTTGTTGAGGTGCCAATTGCGTTGAACATCACCGGCGTTCACAATGCATTTCGCGTCACGGACAAAATCTTCTCCGGCTCACAGCCCGAAGGCGAGGCCGCATTCGCCGAGCTGGCCAAGCTTGGTGTAAAAACTATCTTAAGCGTGGACGGCAGCATGCCCGAGATCGAAACGGCCCGTAAATACGGGCTACGTTATGTGCACTTGCCGTACGGCTACGACGGTGTGCCCACGAATCGTGTGGTTGAACTCACTAAACTTGCTACCAGCGCGGACGGCCCGTTTTTCGTTCATTGCCACCATGGATTTCATCGCGGGCCGGCGGCCGTCGCGATCATGTGCGAAGCGTCCGAAGGCTGGACTCCTACGAGAGCCGAAGCTTGGTTGCATCAAGCAGGCACGGCGGCGGATTATCCCGGACTTTACCGCGCCGCGCGCGAATTCACACTGCCGACGGCGACGGAATTGGCGGCTGTGAAGAGCTTCCCCGAAATCACCAAAGCCTCGTCGCTCGTCGAAGCCATGGTGGCAATTGATGAACACTTCACATGGCTGAAGGCCTCGCAGCGAGCCGGCTGGAAAGCTCCCCCCGATCACGCGGACATCGCTCCACAGCAAGAGGCAACCATATTGTGGGAACAACTGCGAGAGCTTGGCCGCAGTGCTGAAACTTTGCAGCGATCTGATGACTATCGCGCCAAACTCACGGACGCAGAGTTGGCGGCGGACGCGCTACGCACTGCGCTCAAGAGCCTGCCCAATGCGAATTCCGTGGAAGCAGCTTTCAAGCAGCTCAACCAATCGTGCTCCGCCTGCCATCGAAAGTACCGCAATCAGTGATTGCAGCGCGGGATTGGAAAGCGCCCGCACGTCTGCAACACTTGTCGCCGCATGGTTGACTTTCCATTCAACGCTTACCTCGCAGCGCTCCTGAGCGCGGCGGCGGTGAGCTTTGTCAGCTTGCCGCTTTGGCGAAAATGGTGTTTACGCACCGGGCATGTGGATGATCCGGGGCATCGCAAAATTCATTCATCTCCCATCCCGCTGGCCGGCGGGCTGGCCGTTTTGACGGGATTTCTACTGCCGCTGGTTGCCGCCGCGACCCTGCTGCAAATCAATGCACATCCGATTTCAGAGGCTGCGGCGCTGGCGCACGGCTTCAGTCGTCGTGGTTTTCAAGTGGCAGCCATCTTGATCGGCGCGGTGGCGATGACTTTGCTCGGCTGGCTGGACGACAAACATGAATTGGGCGCCCTGCCAAAGTTTGCCGGGCAAATCCTCATCGCCGCTTTGCTGTGCGCTGCGGGAGTGCGCATCACTTTGTTTGTGCCCAACGTCCTGTTCAGTTACGCCATCACCATTCTGTGGCTTGTCACAGTGATCAATGCCTTCAATTTCATGGACAACATGAACGGGCTGTGCGCCGGGTTGGGCGCCATCGCCGCCTGGCACTTTGCGAGCTTGGCGGCTGCGGATGGGCAATACCTCGTAGCGTTGCTGGCACTGCTCGCCTGCGGCGCGCTCTTCGGTTTTTTGCCGCACAATTTTCCGAACGCCCGCGCATTTTTGGGCGACGCCGGCAGTCATTTGACCGGATATTTATTGGCCGTGCTGGCGATTTTACCGCACTTCTACACGCAGCAAAATCCGCGTCATCTGGCAGTACTAACTCCCCTGCTCGTGCTGGGAGTTCCGCTGTTCGATCTCGCCTGGGTCGTCATCCTGCGGTGGCGATTGGGAAAGCCATTTTACGTCGGAGACACCAATCATCTCTCACATCGTCTGGTGCGCCGTGGCTGGAGCCGATCCACGGCAGTGTTGTTCATCTGGTTGGCGGCGGCGCTGCTCGGCGCGCTGGCCTCTTGGTGATCTGTACCGTAAAGGCTTTGAACTTTCTGGCCATTCCCGCCAGAGCAACTAATCTTTCCGAGGGCTTATGAAATCGCTGCGCACCATCACCCGCCATCTTCTGTCGCTCGGACTTCAACTCACGCGGCTCCGATCGGTAGCGATATTCTTGTTGTCCGGCATTTCACTGCTGGCGGCCGTTCGCGATGTTCCTGCACCTGAACCCTACGGACCAATCCCCACCGAGCGTCAGTTACGATGGCACGCCATGGAGTTTTACGGGTTCGTCCATTTTGGCATTAACACTTTTACGGATCGAGAATGGGGTTACGGCGACGAGAGCGAGCAACTGTTCAACCCGTCTGATTTCGACGCCGATCAGATTGTGAGCGCGGCGAAGGAAGGCGGAATGGCCGGTTTGATCCTGACGGCCAAACACCACGATGGATTTTGTCTTTGGCCCAGCCGTTATACGGAGCATTCCGTCAAAAACAGTCCCTGGCAAAAAGGCGATGGAGACATGGTGCGCGAGCTTGCCCAAGCCTGCCAACGCGCCGGTTTGCGATTCGGAATCTATCTCTCCCCGTGGGATCGTAACCACAAAGACTACGGTCGGCCGGAATACATTACCTATTACCGAAATCAATTGCGGGAGTTGCTCACGAAATATGGCGAGGTGTTCACGGTCTGGTTTGATGGCGCGAATGGCGGCGACGGATTTTACGGCGGGGCACGAGAGAAGCGCCAAATCGACAACACCACTTACTATGACTGGGATCGTACTTGGGCGCTGGTCCGGGAATTGATGCCGGGCGCCGCGATGTTCAGCGACGCGGGCCCGGATTTCCGTTGGGTCGGGAACGAGCGCGGCGAGGCCGGCGAAACGTGCTGGGCCACGCTGAATTTATCAGGGCGGCATCCTGGCGGCCGTTCGGACGGGCTTAATTCCGGCGAACGACCGGGCACGCATTGGATTCCAGCCGAGTGCGACGTCTCTATTCGACCCGGCTGGTTCTATCATTCCAAGGACGATGCTCGCGTCAAAACGCCGGCACAATTACTCGACATCTACTACAAATCCGTCGGGCGAGGCGCGTGCTTGAACTTGAATCTGCCGCCGGACCGACGAGGGCGCATTCACGAAAACGATCGCCGTTCGCTGAAGGAATTTCGCAGAATCTTGGAGCAGACTTTTACCGAGGATCTGGCAATTGAGGCCAAAATCACGGCAACCAACACCCGCGGTGAAGCTGCGCGATTTTCGCCGAAGAATCTCACCGACCAGCGGCGAGAAACCTACTGGACAACTGACGACTCTGTCACCTCGCCCGAAGTGGTCCTCCGGTGGCCACACCCGGTCTCGTTTAACGTCGTCGAATTGCGCGAGTTTTTACCGCTTGGGCAGCGCGTTGAAGCCGTCAGCCTGAACCACTGGGTCGATGGAAAATGGGTCGAATTCGCGAACGCTACAAGTATCGGCAACCGCCGTTTGATTCGAGTCCCGGCGATTACGACGGAGAGCATCTGCGTCCGAATCACGAAAGCCGCGGCGTGCCCCGCACTGACGCAACTGAGTGTTTATCGCGAGCCGACTGACAAAAAATAGTCCCAGCGTGGCCCTTGACCCGACCGGGATTGGCGTTCTAGGTTTGATGAGCAGCGGAACAACTCGCAAACGGGAAATATGGACATCACTATGAATACCACCACTGGATACACTCGCCGCAAATTTTTGCACAACAGCGCCATGGTCGCAATGGCGGCCGCGGTTGCGCCAATTTGTGCTCCGCTCACTTCTGCGGCAGCCGGCAGCAAGATACCCGTAGGCGTACAACTTTACTCGGTGCGCGAACAATGCGCCAAGGATTTGCCAGGCACGCTGTCCGCCGTCGCCAAGATTGGTTACAAAGGCGTGGAGTTCGCCGGCTATCACGGGAGAAGCGCGAAGGAACTTCGGAAACTGCTGGACGATCTAGGTCTGGTTGCCTGCGGTACGCACACTCCTTATGAGTCGGTCCAGAACGACAAGCTGGCCGCGACAATCGAGTTTAATCGAATCATTGGGAACAAATTCCTCATTGTGCCGTGGATGGAAGGCAAAACGAAGCAGGCCTGGTTGGACAAGGCCAAGCAATTCAACGAACTCGCTGACAAGGTCAAGGCCGACGGCATGTTTGTGGGATATCACGCTCACGCTCATGATTTCCACCAGTTCGACGGCGAATCCGCTTGGGATTTGTTTTTCGGCAACACCAAGTCCGAGGTGATCATGCAGTTGGATACAAGCAACTGCCATGATGGCGGCGCTGAGCCCGTGGCGGTATTAAAGAAATACCCTGGGCGAGCGCGGACAATTCACATCAAGGCCAATGGCGGCGGCCCAGAGGCCGTCTTTGGCGAGGATAAGGTTGATTGGAAAGGCGTGTTCGAGTTCTGCGAGTCCAAAGGCGGAACACAGTGGTACGTCGTCGAACACGAGTCCAGCAAGGATCCGATTGACGCAATCCGGCGTGCCTACGCTGCGCTAAAGCCGATGGGCAAGGTTTAGCCCGTCGGCTAATAAACCTTCCGCAGGTTTGAAGGCAGGATGTTAAGTTCGGTGCGGTATTTGGCCACCGTGCGGCGCGCGATCACAATACCTTTGGCTTTCAGCATCGCCACCACTTCCTGATCCGAAAGCGGTTTGCTGGCATCTTCGGCCTTAAAGATGTCAGCAATCATGTCTTTGACGCTGGTGTTTGAAACACCGGCACCGCTCTCCGTCTGAAGTCCGGCGGTGAAGAAATACTTCATTTCAAACACCCCTTGAGGTGTCTGCATGTACTTTCCGGAAACGGCGCGGCTGACGGTGGTTTCATGCACGCCCACCACTTCGGCCACCTGCACCATGGTCAGCGGCTTCAAGAAAGCTACGCCTTTGTCCATAAAATCATGCTGTCGCTTCACGATTTCACGACCAATGTTCAGGATGGTCTGCTGCCGTTGATGGAGACTCTTGATGAGAAACTTCCCGGCCCGAATTTTTTCCCGAATGTAGTTTTTGACTTCAGCGTCGTCTTTGCCCGCGGACATCAGGTCTTTATAGACATTACTGATCCGGAGATGGGGGATGTTCTCGTTGTTGGTGCTGACCTGAAACCCGTCACCGTCGCGAATCACGAAAACTTCGGGAGCGACATATTGATCGTTATCCGGCAAGAACGCGCGTCCCGGCCGGGGCTCGAGCCGGGCGATTCGCCCAAGCGCTTCCTGAACTTCATCCACCTCATGGCCGGTACCACGAGAGATTTCGGGAATGCGCCGCTTACCAAGCGCATCCATATGATCGCGCACGATCCGGTACTCCAGCGAATCGGTCTCACCCGCCCGCTCCAGTTGGATCAGCAAGCACTCGCGGAGATCCCGCGCGCCGACGCCGGCAGGATCAAAACTCTGTATGACTTTGAGGACGCGGAGGATCAACTCGCCGGGCACGCCGGTCGAGCCGTTGATTTCCTCGACAGAGGCCTTTAGATAGCCGTAATCATCAATGTTACCAATGAGCAGTTCGGCCACCGGTCGCTCCGACTCGCTGAGCCCGGATTCACGGACCTGTTCCAACAGCACCTCAGCCAGCGACGTGCCGGCGACCAGCGAGTCAAACATGAATTGACGCTTCTCTTCATCCTCAGCCGAAGCACGGGCGGGCAAATTGGTCTGCGAAAAATGGTCGCGCCACTCCTGATCCATCTGTACGAGCTTGTCAAATTCGGCTTGGAAATCATCCGCCGGTTCGGGCTTCTCGGTGGCGGGATCGAAATTGACGTCGGCCGGAGGTTCTGTGGGATCGTTGGTTTCCTGGACGTCATCCGGCTCCCGTTCCCCTTTCTCGCGCACCTCCATGACGGCATCCGTCACCTCTTCCAGCACGGGATTTTGCTGAAGTTCCTGCTCTACCAACGCCTTGAGTTCAAGAGTGGGCGCCTGCAGCAACGCCAACGACTGTTGAAGTTGCGGCGCAAGGACCAACGATTGCGTCAGCCGCTGTGAAAGTGACAAGCCTTGTGCCATGTTTGCGGCTATTATCGGCAGCCGCACTAGAAGCTCAAGGATTAACTTGGCACGGCACTGGCTTGGGGCGGCTCAGGCAGCCATGATGGCCTCGGCGGCTTTGCGGATTGCTGCGACCAATTCTTGCGGCTTCACAACCTTGGCATCCCCACCCCAGCTCAAAATCCAGCGCTCAATTTCGACCAAGCTCGACAGTTTCAGTGATAACTCCACCCCGCCCTTCGCAAGGTCGCGGAGCGTTTGTGAGGGATGCCATTTCTTCTCCCGGACAAAATCCGCGACTCGCGGGGCAAAGCGAATCACGACGGTGTAATCGCCTTCGCCTGAGTGAACGCCGAAGCTGTCTCGCAAGCGTCGCTCAAGCGAGAAATTGCCAGGTCGAGCAAAGGTCTTCCCCGTGGTTCTGACGGATTGCATGCGAGCAGGAACAAAGGTGCGGATGTCCTTGCGTCCATGATCGTAGGCGAACAGATACCATTCGCCATTGATATTGGCCAGGTGGTAGGGGTCTACGACCCGCAACTCGGGATCACGGCGACCAGGTTTGCGGTAACTGAATTGCAGTTGCGACCTCCGTGCCGTGGCTTTCGCCAGGGCGTCAAAGATCTGGAGATCCAGCACGGGTTCGGCACGCGTGCGGAACGAAATGGTTTGTTCCAGTTCGCTGAGGTTAAGTGAAATCGTTTCCGGCAAAGATTGTTCAATTTTGCGAATGGCACTCAACAGGGGTTTCTCAAACTGAGTTCCGCGATACTGTTGCAGCGCCTTTTCAGCGATTACCAACGCGGCAAGTTCGCCTTCGGTGATTTGAAGGGTTGGGAAACCGCTAACCTCCTCGGTGTAGAAGTAGCCCATGCGTGAACCATCGTACGCAATTGGCAAAGCGAGCCGATCGCGCATGAATTCGATGTCGCGCTGGATGGACTTTGTGCTGACTTCGAGTTCACGCGCAAGAATCGTAGCGTTGGGAAAACGACCCGACTCAATGGCTTGATGAATCCGCAGCATGCGCTCCAATGGCGGTCGGGAGAGAGGCAAGCGGGGCGGTGACCCATGATTTGTCATGTGCCGCAGCAATAGCCGAATCGTGGATTACGAGCAACCCGTCAATGTCACGACTCGCGCCCGTCCGGAGCACCACAACTCTCTTGAAGCCCTGGCTGGAAAGGAAAGCATCCCACTCGCCGACATAGCGCATTTCCAGATCTGGCGAAAATAGAAATCCCATAACCACAACAGCCAAATCCCGGTTCACAGCCTGGTTCTTCAGCTCTCGTTCAATGTCCTCACGATTCAGAATTGGCAGAAAGCCGCCTTCGCGAGAATCCGGCCGGAGCATGTGGATGGTGTCCCATCGATTGAATCTGAGGACCACATCTGCCTGCGCCCCTTCAGAGAATCGGGGGCGATTTTCGGCTTTGGGCTGAACTTGAGTGGTTGCACATCCAGTCAGCAAAAATGTAATGCAGAGACTTCCAAGGAGAATCGGTAGTAGCTTCTTCACAATCGTTTACTTTGTTTCGCTTGCGGCGGTTCTTCGCTCGCTACGACGACTTGTCTCTAAGCGATTGTCATGCCCGCAGCGGGCCGGCAAGAACGAGCTTGGACAGCTCCGCGGGAGGTGATTTGTGTCCAGTGCGTGGGCATAAGTAGGAGTTGGTCTTACGAGGAAACTGGACACTGCTTTGGCCAGCTAAAGGACCAGTAGCCGTGAAATGAACAAATGCAATTCTGACCTGGATTGGGAAAGCTTACCCTAGACTCTACTTCCTCGATGTTCCAAGCCCTGATTGAGAGGCGGAATCGTAAACCACCGGTAATCCATCAACACCTTTTGTACTGCCCGTCCGCACGACGACGATGCGGCGAAATCCATGCTTGGACAGCAAATCCGCCCATTCCTTGGCGAAGCTCAGTTCTTGTGCATTGGAAAACAAAAAGCCGAGAACGACGACCCCTAATTCCCTTCGCATATGAGAGGACTCAAGTTGCGCTTCCAACGCGGCGCGCTCGTAAATTGGAAGAAAACCTCCCTGGCGGGAATCTGGGCGCAATACCTGTATGGTGTCCCAGCGGTTGAATTTTAAGATCAAGTCAGCCGAGGACTCCTCGTGAAAGCGGCGGGCAGCCTTGCGCCCTGTCCCCTGAGTGGCACAACCGCTTACCAACGCACATAGGATGATAAGCAACACCAACGGCAGGCGGATTGCGTATCTGGTTTTCATTCGCTCCGGTCAATTCAGTCCGAATTTGACGATTCGGCCTGATCACCAAGGAAGCCAATGCCATGCCTAATCAGCCCCTATGTGAGTAAAACTCCAATCAATGAAGAATAGTGCGTTACGAATTTGGGCTTGTATCCACCGGCCATCCAACTTGGAAGAGTGAAGGCGGGCGCGAACGCAAACTCAAACTCGATTCGGCTGAGGTTTCACCTTCCACAGCCCTCCCACCGACTGCAGCTGGTGCTAGTTGCCTTTTTCCAACTTGGCGAGCAGTTCTTCGTTCGTCTTGTGCTTTCGAAGGGCGGCGGTGAGCGTTTCCATGGCTTCGACTGGATTCAAATCCACCATCATGCGGCGCAACTTGCGCACAGCTTCGATCTGTTTGGGCGGAAACAGCTTCTCTTCTTTGCGAGTGCCGCTCTTTGGGATGTCAATTGAAGGAAACAAACGTCGGTCCGAAAGCTTGCGGTCAAGGATCAACTCCATGTTGCCGGTACCCTTGAACTCTTGAAAGATCAGTTCGTCCATGCGCGAACCAGTGTCCACCAACGCGGTAGCGATGATGGTCAAGGATCCGCCATGCTCAATTTTGCGTGCCGACGCAAACATTTTACGCGGAATCTCGAGCGCCCGTGCATCCACGCCGCCGGTCATCGTGCGACCGCTGCCCCCGTGTACACTGTTGTAGGCGCGGGCGATGCGCGTTAGCGAGTCCATGAGGACGAATACATCTTTGCCGGTTTCCACCATCCGACGGCAGCGCTCGATCATGAAGCGCGAAAGCCGGACGTGCGTTTCCAAATCTTGATCGTTGGATGAGGCAACAACCTCCGCTTTCACCGACCGCTGGAAATCCGTAACTTCTTCCGGCCGCTCGTCGATCAGCAACACCAGAACATGAACCTCCGGGTGATTAGCGGTTATCGCATTGGCAATCTGCTTCAAAATGGTGGTTTTCCCGGTGCGAGGAGGCGCGACGATCAAGCCGCGGGTGCCCTTGCCGATCGGCGTGACCATATCGATAACGCGCGTCTCGATTAGGTCTGGGCTGGTTTCAAGCCTGAATTTCTCGATTGGGTCAATGGTGGTCAGGTTCTCAAAGCGTACGGCTTTAGTGTATTCCTCAAAAGCCATCCCATTGACCTTCTCTACGGCCTTCAATTGGGGGCTTGTGCCACGGTGCGGTGGCTGGGTCGGGCCAACAATGTGCGCGCCCTCGCGGAGAAAACTGCGCTTGATCGTGTCAGGCGTTACGAAGATGTCCGTCGGCTTTGGATGGTAGTGATTTGCCTCGGTGCGGAGAAAACCAAAACCCTTCTCTGAAATCTCCAAATATCCGGAGCCATGATCGGTTGCGGTGCTGTTTGTGTTGCTCATAGTCTGCTTTGTAAAGTCAAAGGCCGGGAAACCCCAAATGACGGTTTGAACTTTGAATTTCTTGGAAGTTGCTGCGAGTGGCTAACCCTGACTCCCGCAGCGATCAAACCTTTGACGAGCCCTTAGATACGTGCAAACCCGCATCAGCGCAATAAGAATTTTGCGCGGACCCAAGGTGCAAATCGTAAAGCTGATGGCATCAACCCCCAACCGAAGCTTTGGCTTCAGCTGCTAGCGGAGTACTCAAGTATCGTTCCCCTGTCGAACATGCAACCGTTACGATGGTCTTTCCTTTGTTTTCAGGTCGCCGGGCAACTTCCAGTGCGGCAACGACGTTGGCCCCGCTGGAAATGCCGACAAGAAGTCCTTCCTCCTTGGCGAGGCGGCGGGCCATGGCAAACGCGTCATCGTTGGAAACCTGTATGCATTCCACAATCTGAGGATTGCCCTGCGCATCCTTAAGGTGCAGGTTCTTTGGAACAAACCCCGCACCAGTGCCTTGAATCTTGTGCGGTCCTGGTTTGAGTGGTTGGCCAGCGAGCGTCTGGGTAATGACAGGTGAATCCTTGGGTTCAACCGCGATGGCTTGGAAGGATGGCTTTTTAGTTTTGATCGCTTCACAGCAGCCGGTAATCGTTCCGCCGGTCCCAACGGCAGCCACTAAGATATCAATCTTTCCGTCCGTATCCTCCCACAGTTCCATCGCCGTGGTTTTGCGATGAATCGCAGGGTTGGATGGATTCTCAAATTGCTGCGGAATCCAGGAATTCGGCGTCTCTTTCGCGAGTTGTTCGGCCTTCGCAATCGCCCCTTTCATGCCTTCAGTCCCTGGTGTCAGAACCAGTTTCGCCCCCAGCATTGCCAACAATGTCCGCCGCTCCAGCGACATCGTTTCTGGCATGGTAAGAATCAATTGGTATCCCTTCGCCGCCGCAACAAACGCGAGGGCAATGCCGGTGTTGCCGCTTGTTGGCTCAATAATCACGGTATCCTTCTTGAGCACGCCGCTTTTTTCCGCGTCCTCAATCATCGCCATACCGATACGATCCTTCACGCTGCCCAGCGGGTTGAAAAACTCGCACTTCAGCAGCACGGTCGCCGCCACGCCCTCCGTTACCCGATTCAATTTGACGAGTGGTGTGTGACCAACGGTTTCAACAATGTTGTTGTAGATGCGTCCCATAAATTGATTTTTAAGTCAGCTTGGTGAGTGAACACTCAAATGTTGGAGCAAGTCACTAGGAGGGCAAGCTGTTTTTTCAATCCGCCAATTTGAAACACACAGGACAAGTGTCCCGTTTTTATTCAACCATCGTCAAAGCTGTCTGCACATCTCGAAGCTCAGTTGGCTTCACTATGCCGTGGTACACAATCCGCTCGGCACTTTGCTGTCGGAACAGAATTCACTATTACCCCTTGGCCCGCCACCTGCTACTTGGGCCGACAGTGTGAGAATTGCACGTTCGATAACAAGGAAGCGAGGTCTCCAAGCGTTCACCCTGACGGAAGTCGTCATGGCCATCCTCATTGTGGCGGTTGGAGCGGCAGGGCTGATGTCGAGTATTGGCTACGGCTTCAATACCGTGCAGCGAGTCCGCGAAAACCAACGCGCTACGCAAATCCTTCTCGAAAAGGCCGAAACCATCCGGCTCTACAATTGGGATCAAGTCAACACGTCCGGCTTCATCCCAACCGCCTTCACGAACACTTATGACGGCGACGCACCAACTGGAAACTATAGCGGAACAATCTATTACGGTCGGGTCTTCGTCATGAATTTTCCGTGGAGCGCCAGCTACGGGAGCAAGCTGAAGAATCTTTACGTCGTCCTGCGCTGGAATTCGCCCGGCTCAACGGTGATGCGGACGCGCGTCCTGAACACCTACATCGCCAAGGATGGGATCCAGAACTATGTTTATTAAGCATAAAAAACGATCCGCGCGCGGTTTCACCTTGATGGAAATGCTGGTTGCCACCGGCATTTTTTCTCTTGCCGGGCTGGCGGTCGGCTCGCTGTATCTCTTCAGCACTACGAGTTTCGCAGCCATGGCAAACTACGGGGAACTCGACAAAATCAATCGCACGGCGATGGATACGCTCAGCAAAGAGATTCGCGAGGCCCAAGCCGTCACCGATGCGACCTCGAGCAGCATAACCATCATCAATGGTAATGGGTTGAACGTGACTTACAGTTTCAATTCCCTTAGCGGTAAACTGCTCCGCGTGTCTTCCGATGGCAGTTCCAAGACCTTGCTCGAAGACTGCAAGCTCCTGGCATTCAACCTTTATCAGAGGAATCCCGTGGGCGGCACGTATGACATTTACCCTGCTGCTACTAACAACTGGTCGCAAACCGTCAAGTGCGTCAGTTTAACTTGGAAGGCATCGCGCAAAATGCCGGGGGGAAACACCGTCAGCGAGAACATCCAAACTGCGCGCGTCGTTATCCGAAAACAACACGGCAACAATTGATTTATGAAGCTAATCAAAACCAAATCTTCTGAGGCAGGCAGCGCCATCCTCGTGTCGCTGATTTTGGTTACCATCTTGGCCGTCAGTGTGGCAAGTTATATGGCCTACATCGAGCAACAGTCCTTGCTGGGGTCCCGATCACAGACATGGAATCTTGCTTTGGGTTTGACGGAGGCGGGCGTTGAAGAGGCGCTTCAGCACCTCAATTCCAATTCCGGCAATCTCAGCGCCGACGGTTGGTATGGCGAAGGCAACACCTATTACATGACGCGCTATTTCGAAGACCGGAGTTATACTGTTTCAATTGATGCGAGTAATCCCAACGTGCCCGTTATTCTCTCACGCGCGTACGTTACACCTCCTCGTTTTGTCCAAAACGGTTCCGGTGCGATCTTCGCTACCGCTGGCTCTTATGATCCCAATGCCGGGCGAATCAACCGTGCCGTCCGGGTGATCGCTTCTCGCTCGAGCATGTTCCTCGCGGCCATGGTGGCGAAAAAGCAAATCGATTTGAACGGCAACAACGTCACTTCCGACAGCTTCGATTCCGAGGACATCACCAAGAGCACAAACGGCCGTTGGGATCCGGCGAAAGCCCAGGACAACGGAGACGTTGCTTCCAACGCCGGCATTGTGAGCGCGGTTTCAGTGCAAAATGCGAACATTTATGGCCGGGTTTATACCGGACCGAACGGCACCGCAACCATTGGCAGCCAGGGCGGTGTCGGCACGCACGCTTGGCAAGCCACCAACAAAGGTTTTCAACCTGGTTATGTTCTGAACACCGCCAACTTCACGTTTCCCGACACGAAGCTCCCATACAATTCTGGACTCTATCCTGGTCCAGGCGATGTGGTAACGGTCACAGGTTCTACCACTAACAGCACTACTCAAACTTCAACCACGTATCCTTCTGCGCCGCCTTCCGGTTATCTTGGTCCGATTACGACGAACACCACGGTCGTTACTACTACCATCTTTCCCAGTCCCGTACCAGCTGGGTTGGCCACAAACGCAACCTCCTACATAACGGTTGCGACGTATCCGAGCCCCGCCCCGGCAGGAATTACAACGAATTACACCACCACTAGTGCGAGTTCATTGGAATTCCCCTCCCCCGGAACATATTTGGGTAGCATCACTACGAACATTGTCACCTCTGGTCCCAAAAGCGGTCGCGGGACTTGGTACGTTTACAATTCTATAACTGGGATCACCAGCTACACCTACCCGACGACATCCTACAGCTATCAAACCAAGACCTACACCTACACTACCTACGAATCAGTGCCCACTTACGTCACAAATAGTTATGATCACGTAATCGGTAATGGTGATTACTACGCCACCTCCATTTCTGGCAGCATCGTGGTCGTCGGCAAGGGGCGTTTGGTGCTCCCCAACGGACTCAATATGGGTAACAGCGATGGCTTTACCATTGTTCCCGGAGGCTCCGTTCGCGTCTACGCCGGGGGCACGCAAACTAAGATCAGCGGAAACGGTGTCCTGAATCCCAGTGGATACGCCGCCAACTTCATCGTCTATAGCGCTCCCTCGGTGACCTCGTTCACCTTGGACGGCAATGGAGAATTCACCGGCGTCCTAGTCGCACCCAACGCCGACCTCAAGATGAACGGCGGTGGCAACAGCCTGCAAGACTTCACTGGTGCGCTCATGGTAAACTCCGTGACCATGAACGGTCACTTCAACTTCCACTACGATGAAGCCCTTGGGCGGATGGCGAGTAACGGCCGCTATTTGATCCAATCTTGGGCGGAAGTTGATTGATCGGCTAGCGGCAGTTTCTCGTTCAGAAAAACACTTGATCGTAAAGGCCGATCTCTGATCGGCCTTTGCGCCTTTTTGGAATCAGCGTTCCCATCCAATCGGGGACTGGTCATTCCGCAAAACACTTGTCCGGTCACCTGCTCCAGCACATTCTTTCACCGGATGGCTGCTTCCAAAGATTTAATCCTTCAAGCCATGGCGCGCCAACGGCCGGCGCATATTCCGGTCATGTGCCAGATGGCAAACGGCCACACGATCCTCAACACGAAAGTTCACCCCATCGATTACTTTCTCGATGACGATGTATGGGCGGATTGCCTGCTGCGGATGCGCGAATTGTACAACTTTGACGGCATCCTCTGCCACAAGCCCGGGCGCGTGCAATTGCTGCCGCAAATGATCGAACGCCGCGATTACGACGCTGAAGTGCCGACGCTTTACCTCAGCGATGGCTCGCGCATCGAATGCACCCGCGACGACGATTCCTACTACAAGAAAGCTCCCGGTTTCGCGTATCCCACGCTTGATACGATTGATTTCAATCAACCGCTCGCTTGGGCCCCGGAATCGTTCAAGGCGTTTCAAGCAAGTAAAGCGACATACGATTACTGCACGCCCGAGGAGATTCCCGACCACGTGTTTGGTTTGCTCGATCGGGTCGTGGCGCGTGCAGGGAAAGATTATTGCGTCCACGGCGAAGTGCGTGCGCCCTTTGATCACTTCTTGAACCTCATCGGTATGGAAGATGGCCTCATGGCCTTGCTGGATTGTCCGGAGGCTAGCCTGCGATTGCTTGAAAAGACGACCCAATGGTCCGTCGCGCTGGCCGTAGCCCAAATTCGCCGCGGCGCACATGCGATCAAAGTCAGCAGCCCGTTTGCGGGCAAGGGCTTTCTGCCGCCGCACATGTATGAGGAATTCATCATTCCTTTCGAGCGACAGATCGCGCGCGCCGTGAAAGCCGAAGGCGGCTTTGTTTACACCCACACCTGCGGCGCGATTGGCGACCGGCTGGAGTTGATGCTGCAATCTGAGATTTCCGGCATCGAATGTCTCGATCCACCGCCGCTGGGAAATGTCGATCTCGCCGAAGCCGTTGAGAAGCTCGGCGGAAAGATTTTCATCAAGGGCAACGTTGATCCAGTGAACACTTTGCTGCGCGGCAACGCGGACAAAGTTCGCACCGACGTAACGGAAATCCTCGAAACCGCGGGCCATGTGATGGATGGCTTCATCCTCTCCTCCGCCTGCTCAATCGCGCCGCCGGTGAATCCGGAGAACATCAAGCTGATGGTGGACTTGTGCCGCAAATTCAAACCATGAATTCGCAATTGAAAAGCGTCGCACGCGCACCATGCCGTGTGGACCCCGCCGGCGGCGGAACGGACGCGCCGCCTTACTGCAACGAATACGGCGGCGCGGTGGTGAACTTCAGCGTGGTGCGCTATTCCTACGCCAGCTTCGAGCGGCTGCCGGCGGGCAGCGGCGTTCAGATTTATTCGCACGACCAGCAACAAGGCGTTCACGCCGCTTCCGCAAAAGACCTTCAGCGCGATGGCCGGCTCGATTTTGTCAAAGCCTTCGCGCAACGCCTGCTGCCGGACGCGACCGATTTCCTCCTCGTCACTCAATCCGACACGCCCGAGCGCAGCGGTCTGGGCGGCAGCGGCGCGATGGGCGTGGCCCTCGTCGGCGCAATCACACACGCGCTTGGCCAGCAAATGTCCAAACATGAAATCGCGCTGCTAGCGAACGAAATCGAGCGGCACGATCTCGGCCACAGTGGCGGCAACCAGGATTCCTTCGGCGCGGCCATCGGCGGCATCAAGCTGATCATCTACCACCAAGGTGGCGGTTGTGCTTGCGAGAAGCTCACCGTCCCCTCCCCTGCCCGCGCGCAACTCGAGCGCGACGCACTGCTCATCTACACCGGCGGCGTGCATCTTTCCGGCACGATTCACGCCGACATCAAACGCTCCTACGCGCTGCCGAATTCGCCGACGATCCGGGCGATGGATAATCTCAAAGCCGCCGCACAAGGCATGGCTCGCGCGCTCCAAGCCGGCGACCTCGACGGCTACGTGGATTGTCTGAATCGTTCGCGGGTCAACCACTACGCGCTCCACGAAAGTTGCGACAGCGAGGCGTTGCGGAAGTTCTTTCACGAACTCGCGCCGCACATTCGCGGCGGCAAAACCTGCGGCGCCGGTGGTGGTGGATTCATTCTGGTCCACATGAAACCGAACCGCCGGAAGGAGTGCGTGCAAATTGCGGAAGCACTCGGTGGCCGGGCCTGGAATTTCAAACTCGACGACGACGGGTTGATGACCTGGAGCGAACCGGCAACGACGCCGGAGGAATTCGCCGCGCTGTGCAAAAAATTTAACCGCAGCTGAAGCAATCCCTATTGCCGGCAGTCGCGGCGCGGGAAGCGTGCGCCTTACTGCTGCCGCGTGCGAATCGTCACCGGCCCGATCAATCCCGAGGCGGGCAACGGCGAATCCTTCTTGAACGGTTCGTAGGCCGACCACGAAATCCGGTTGGCGGGCGGCGATTCGCTCTGCCGCCACCACTCAGGCCACGCGGTGGCCAATCCGTTCCGGCGGGTGGTTGTGCCATCAGCCTCTTGTGCGTCGCCGATCATGCGGTTTAGCCACAAGTTCGCGACCCGCACCTCCGCGCGCACGGCGCTGAGGGCCGTCGAGGGCC
>CAYWCK010000036.1:0-20669 GCA_964456685.1 uncultured Bifidobacteriaceae bacterium
CGAATTGTGTGCAAGCCTGCCCGTTCGGCGTGCCCAAGAAAGTCGAGCCGCTCGATTTGATGATGAAATGCAACATGTGCTACGACCGCACCAGCGCGGGCAAAAAGCCCATGTGCGCCACAGTCTGCCCGAGCGGCGCGTTGTTCTACGGCACGCGCGAACAGATCGGGCGCAACCGTCCGAACAGTTCGCCGGTCAACACCTTCCGCTTCGGCCAGCAACTCGTGAAAACGAAAGTCAACATCATGATGCCCAAGGGCGCGACCGAACTCGTCGTAGATAGCGAATGAATACGAACAGCCCATTACCTGAAAAATCCGCGCCCGAAGTGGATTTCCCCATCGAGCGCGTCGAGGCCGAACACGTCAGCCGCCGCGAGTTCACCAAGTTCCTTTGTCTCGTCTCCGGCGGCATGGCGGTGGGCAGCGGCTGGGTAGCCGTCAAGGATCGCCTGTTTCCACCGCATCGGATTCAGGGCGAGGAGTTCGTCTGCAAGGCCGGTGAAGTTCCGGTGGGCGGCACTCGCGCGTTTACGGTCACCGGCTCGAAGACGCCGTTCATCCTCATTCATCTGAACGACGGTAATTGGCGGGCCTTTGAACAGAAATGCACGCACCTTTCTTGCGCGGTCTTCTATCAACCTGCCGCCGACAAGATTCAATGCCCCTGCCACAACGGCTGGTTTGACGCGCGCACTGGCAATGTGCTCCAAGGCCCACCACCGCGTCCACTGCCGCGTCTTGAAGTCGTCGTCAAAGGCGACGACATCTACGTCACTGAACCCGCGACCACATGAGCACTTTCCGCGAAGCCCAACGACAGGCGCATCCCACCAAGACCAACACGCTGCTGCTGGGCGTAATGTGCGTGCTGATTCTCATCCTCATCATGCAGGTGTGGCTGCTGACAGTGGCATTAAATGAATCGCTCGATGGTCACAATGCTGTCAAATGGCCGGCCTTTTGGACGTCGCTCGCGCTGTTTGGCGCGGGCGCGGCATTGTTGCGTTATCTGCCATCGCCCATCCGTCTGCCGGCGCGGGAAGTGGTGCGCGAAGCTTTTCCGCAGGCGGCGCTTGCCTGGCGCACGCTGGGCATCAGCGCGGTTTCGTTGGCGCTGGCGTTTGCCGTCTGGTTCATGTGGTCGGCCATTCCGTTGCGCTTGAAGGACGCGGGCTTCACCTTTTCGCGCCAGCAACTGTTCTGGCTGACGGCAACTCCGGTGTTGCTCGGTTCGGTTCTGCGCATCCCCTACGGCTTGTTCGTTTCCACCTTTGGCAGCCGGAAAAGTTACACTGTCGTCACGCTGTTGCTGCTGCTGCCGTGCATTGCTACCGGTCTGGCCGTGAAGAACCCGGCCACGCCGTATTGGGTGCTGCTCGCATGCGCGGCGCTGACCGGAATCGCCGGGGCGAACTTTGCGACTTCGATGGGCGTCATCAATCTGTGGTTTCCCAAACAAACCCAAGGCACAGCGCTCGGCATCAATGGGCTGGGAAATTTCGGCGTAACCATCGCGCAATTCACCATTCCTGTCGTGATCGGCTTTTCTTGGCTGGGTGCGGCGCAAGAGGCGTCGCCAACGCCCGCCCGCACAGTCCACATCGAGAACGCCGCGTTGGTCTGGATTCCCATTATTCTGGTCTGTTCGGCGGCGATTTGGTTTGGCACAAAAGACAACCCCACACCGCCGAAGACACTGGCCTCGCAACTCGTGGCGGGCAAACGATTGCACACCTGGGTTCTCTCTTTCCTCTACTTCCTTACGTTCGGTTGCTTCGTCGCCATGGGCGCTTCGCTACCGCTCATCATCAAGGAAGTGTTTGCGTCCGCTCCGGGCGGCGCGCCCAAACCATTGCTCTATGCCCCGTGGGCAGCGGCCATCGCCACGTTGATGCGTCCGCTCGGCGGTTGGCTGGCGGACAAATTCGGCGCGGGCCTGATCACGTCCATTTCCATCGGCACAATGGCCGTGGGTGGCTTCAGCCTTTCTGGATTTCTCCAGCCGGATCAGTTCGCCGGATTCTTCGCCGTGATCTTGTTGATCTGCGCGGCGGCCGGCCTCGGCAATGGCAGCGTGTTCAAGATTATTCCTCTCGTGCTTTCAAAAGAAGCGGGTGCAGCTATTGGCATCGTCAGTTGTTTGGGCGCATTGGGCGGGTTCGTGCCGCCGCTGCTGCTCGGTTGGACCATGGATCATCTGGGCGGCCCGGCCTGGGCCTACACGGGGATGGCCTTGTTTGCCTTGATTTGCTTGGGAGTTAACCTCTGGTTCTATCACCGGCGGAGTTCACCCACGCACTGCTAACATCCTGCCGGGAAGCAGTTACCGGGATGGCGATCAGCTTTCGCGTGTCGGCCAATTTTCCATTGGCGTTTTTTACCTGAGCTTTGATTTGCGTCAAAGCGCGCCCACCGCTGCTGGGCGATAATCCCGGCATGAGTGAGAGGCCCTTGATTGACCCGGCTGCCGAAAGCATCATTTCGCTGGCGGCAGAAACCAAATATGCCGCAAACGGAATCGTCAGCCGGACGATCCTGCGCACGCCCAATTCGCGGGTCGTGCTTTTCGGTTTCGCCGAGGGGCAGGAACTCACTGAACACACCTCGACGCAGCATGCGCTGATTCAAATCCTTTCCGGCGAGTGTGAATTCTCTCTCGCTGGAAAACCGCACACAGTCAAAGCCGGCGACCTGATTTACATGCCGCCTAATCTGCCCCATGCCGTCAAGGCGACCCGGCAGTTCTCCATGTTGCTCACCTTGAGCAAACCGGAAGCAAAGCCATGAGCGCGTCCACCATCGATCTCGACGCTCGCAGCTTTGAACCGCCCATGCCGCTGATGAAAACGCTCGAAGCGGTCGCCACTCTGCCGGAGGGCGTGGAGTTGCGGGTTCACACCCGCTGGCGTCCGGCGTTGCTTTACGCGGAGCTGGAGAAACGCGGGTTCGTCGGCGAATCCCAGGAGCAATCTGATGGAAGCTGCATTACCCATATCCGCCGTCGCTAAATCAACGCGCAAGAAGGCCGCACCGGTGGCCGCCGCCGCTCCGTCGGTCTCGTTGCCGCTCCGCTTCGTGGTCACCGGATTGTTGTCGCTTTTTGTCGGCGCGGGCTGGCTCATTTCACGACCCGATCTGCTCACCACTTACCACTACAACCAGTTCATCATCGCCCTCACGCATTTGTTCGTGCTGGGCTGGCTTTGCTCCACCGTCATGGGGGCGATGTATCAACTCGTGCCCGTCGCGCTTGAAACGAAGCTCTACAGCGAGCGGCTGGCGAAATGGCAGTTTGCCATCCACCTCGTCGCCTTTGTCGGCATGGTTTGGATGTTCCGCAAATGGGACATGAAACAGGTCGGGCACTTAGGCACGGGCATGGCAATCGGCGTCGGGCTGTTTGTTTACAACCTCACCCGCACGCTGCTGCGCGTGCCGAAATGGAACGTGGTTGCGACTGCCATTGCGTCCGCGCTCGGGTGGCTGTCCCTCACGGTCTTGGCGGGACTCTCCATCGCGGCGGCCAAATGCTCCTACGAATCTGCGGAAGGAGTCGCGACCGCGGACGGCGTGCGTCAGATCGTGAGCGGCTTGCGCGCAATCGGCGCATTCATGTCGCACTTCGACGCCCTCAACGCCATGCACGCGCACGCGCACCTCGGTGTCGTGGGGTTCTTCACCATGCTCGTTGTGGGTGTGAGCTATAAGCTCGTTCCTATGTTCACTCTCGGAGAAATTCAGTGCCACCGTCGCGCCAACCTGTCCGTGTGGCTGCTCAATGCCGGCCTACTCGGCTCGGTCGTCTCGATTCTCCTGCGCAGCCAGCTCAAGTTCGTCTTTGCGCTCGTCATCATCGCGGCCCTGGCGATTTATGGCTGGGAACTCGCGGCCATCGTGCGCGCCCGCCGTCGTTCCGCGCTGGATTGGGGTGTGAAAAGTTTTCTGACCGCAGTGGCGATGCTTGCGCCCTTGTCGCTGCTGGCTGCCATTCTTGCGTGGCCACGGTTGCCCCTGAACCCCTTCACCGGCCAGCTTGAAAATCTCTACGGTTTCCTGGGGCTCATCGGCTTTGTGACGTTTGCCATCATCGGCATGCTGCACAAGATCATCCCGTTCCTCGTCTGGTTTCACACCTACAGCCCGCATGTCGGGAAAGCCCAACTGCCCGCGCTGGCGGACCTGTATTCCGAGCGCGTGCAAATTGCGAGCTTTTGGACGTGGCAGGCGGGGCTGGTCGTAACTTGCGCGGGCATCCTCGCGGAGCACGCCGCGCTCGCCCGCAGCGGCGCGATGCTCCTGGCGGCAAGCCTCGCATTGTTTGCGGTGAACATTGGTAAAATCTTGTCGCACATCGCGCGTCCGGTGTTGAAGCCTTTCCCAGCGCCGGCCTCAAAATAATTCTATGACTGATACCACCTTAACCGAAACGACCGCGCTCGACGCGTTGCGTCAAGTGATTGACCCGGAGATCGGGTGCAACATCGTGGATTTGGGAATGGTTTATAGCGTGCAGATCAGTGGAGGTTGCGTGCGGGTAATCATGACGCTTACCACCCCCGGCTGCCCGATGAGCGAGAGCATTGCCGCCGGGGTGTATAACGCTTTGCTTGCGCTCGAACCGGTGACGGATGCGCAAGTGGAACTCACCTTCGACCCGCCGTGGCATCCAGCCATGATGACCGAGGCCGGTCGGGCGATGACCGGCGCGAGATTTTGACCGCAAATCAAACCAAGAAAAAACAAACATGAGTAATACAATCGAAACCAACAACCTCATCGGCCCGGATAAAGTGATGGATGTCCGCCCGATTCCTTGTTCCGTCAAGCATGGCCTCATCATCCGAAACTGGCTGGAATTGGCGGTCGGCGACCATTTCATCCTGCTGAACGACCACGACCCCGTGCCGTTGTTCTACCAGTTCTCGGCGGAATGGCCCGGCGCGTTCACTTGGGAACATCTTGTGAAAGGCCCGGAGGAATTCCGCGTGAAGATCACCAAGCTCCGTCAGGTGGTTGATCCGCGCGGCTTCGCCCCGGGCAGTTGCGGCCACCACTGAACTTTGCAATCACGGCACCGTCTGCGATGGGCAATTCATCCCCTGCGAAGCTGGTTCACTCGCCGAGATTGCGGCGGAGCAGCGCGTCCAGTTTCGCGGGGGATAGCACGGTGATCGTGTCGCCCTTGACCGATACCAGTTTCAATTCCCGAAACTTGGCGAGTGTGCGGGAGAAGGTTTCGCTGACTGTGCCAAGTTCCGCCGCCAGCACGCGTTTCGTTACGGGCAATTTGATCGCAACGGCCTGCTCGCCATCGCGTTTCGGGCAGCGCTTGACGAGCCAGTTCGCCAGGCGCGTTTCCACATCCCTCATCGTGAGGTCTTCCAATTGCCCGACGAGCACGCGCAAGTGACTGCTCATCGAGCCAAGCATGCGTAGGGCCAGTTCCGGTTGCTGCTTGAGCAACGCGATAATGCCCGCCTTCTGCACCAGCAACACCTGCGAGTCTTCGAGCGCCCGGGCGTCGGCGGGATAACCGCGCTCCGACGCCAGCGCAACCTCGGCGAATGATTCTCCCGGCCTGAATACATGAATGATCTGCTCCTTGCCAGCGGCACTCACGCGATGGACGTTGATTGCGCCTGTTTGGACGACGTAGAATCCCAAGGCGACATCGCCTTCGTGAAACAAGTATTCGCCTTTATCAAGCGACTTCACAACGGCCACTGCCGCAACGCGCTCCATGTCCGCCAACGGGAGGCCCGTGAATAGCTGGCAACCTCGCAGAGTGTTGACGAGGGCAATGGTTTTGAGTTCAGTCAGCCGTGCGGTCATGCGGCTGACATTCAACCAAGTTCCCGCCAAAAGTAAACCAGCCACTCCAGTCACATCCGCCGTATCGGCTCGCAAACGAACCGGCAAATGAATCACGCTACTCAAACAGCATGGCCATCATGAATCGCGGCCCGCAATTTCCCATCCTCCATCTCATAGGTGCGGTCAAATACATCGAGCGAACGGTGGTCGTGCGTGACGACAATTACCGCCGAGCCGCGTTCATGGGCGACTTTCCGGAACAACTCCATCACCTGCCGCCCACGATGGCTGTCGAGTGCGGCGGTGGGTTCATCCGCGAGGATCAGGCTGGGTTGGTTCGCCAGCGCGCGAGCGACCGCCACGCGCTGCTGCTGCCCGCCGGAAAGCGCATCGGGCAGATTGTTCGCGCGTTCAGCCACGCCGAGATAGTCTAGCAGTTCCATCGCCCGCTGCCGGGCCGCGCGCGGGGCGACATCGTTTATTTCCATCGCCACCGCCACATTTTCGACCGCGTTTAGAAAGGGAATGAGGTTGGCCTTTTGGAATACAAAGCCGAGATGTTGCCGGCGGAAGGCGCGCAGGTCCACCAACGCACGTTCCCCTTCCATCACCACCTCGCCGCCGATGACGATGCGGCCCGACGTGGGCGGATTGATCAATCCGACGGCGGTGAGAAAAGTGGATTTACCAGCGCCGCTCGGGCCGAGCAGTGCCACCACTTCGCCGCGCGCTAGCTTGACGGAAACGTCTTTCATCGCCACCACTTCGGTATTGCCCGAGCCGTATATTTTCGTCAGGCCAATGGCCTCTACGGCTGGCGGATGGTTGGCGTTTGCGGTCATGACAGCACCTTGTTCGGTTCGACCCGCATGGCTTTGGCGATGCCAATCATGCTCGCCAGCACGGAAATGCCAAAAACGATTACAGCAAGCTGGATCAAGTCCGGTGTCTCGATCACCACCAGGCGCGGGAATTTCGGGAAGGCGAAAGTGCCCAGCCAATAGGCCAGGCCGTAACCAAGTGCGCCGATGAGCAACGCCTGCTGGAGAATCAGCCCGGCGATGACGCGGTTGCGCGCGCCCATGAGCTTGAGCATCGCGATGTCGTGAATCTTGTCGAGCGTGAGCGTGTAGATGATCAGCGCCAGGATGATCGTCGAGATGATGATGAGCAGCACGCGGAATAGGCCGAGTTGCCGTCGCGCCTTGTCCACCATGCCGGAGAGCAGCAAGTCCACCTGTTGCTGCTTGGAATACACCGTCACGTCCGGCCACGTTGCGATGGTTGCCGCGACTTGGGCCGCGTCCGCGCCGGGCTGAACGGTCAGCATCACGGCACTGACTTGAGCCGGGGCGAATGCGGGAATTCCCCGGGCTGAACCCACGGCGCGTTCGAGCAGAAGCGGCTGGGTTTGCCCCAAGTCCACGTTCGCAACGCGAGCGTGGCGCGACTGCCGCTCCAGGCGCAGGGCTTCGCCCGGCAGATCAAACTGGATGGATTGCGCGTCGCCGGCGGTGAAGAATCCCAGGCCATCGCCGCCCGATCCGACCATGCCGCTCGTGAGGCCGACAACTTCATAAACGTCCTTGCCGAGCTGGACTTTCTCGCCGAGTTCCAGCTTCAGCGAACGGTCGGCGATCATTTCGTAGTGCGCTTGATGCAGCGTGCGACCGGCGATGAGCGGAATCCAGTCGCCGCGATCCTCCGGCCACGAGAGGCCTTGCACCACGATGCGGAGCGGCTTTCCGCGATGTTCGCGCTGGATGGTGTGTGACACAAAGCGTCGTGCGCTTGCCACGCCCGGCACGGCGCGGGCGCGATCTTCGAGGTTCGCCGGCACGCGGGAAATTTCGGCGAACGGTCCACGCGTATCGCCTTGCACCACCCAAAGGTCCGCACCGATACGGTTCACGAGCAAGGTCGCTTCACGGATCAATCCGCGGTAGATTCCGCCCATGCCCATCACGATCATCAGCAGCAATCCGATGCCGACGGTCGTTAGCGTAAACCGCCCGAAGTTGTGGCGGATGTCCTTGCCCGCAAGGTTCATTTGGCCTTGATGCGTTGACCAGGCTTGATCGGCGGTTGTTCCAAGCTTCTGGGCTGCACGACTCTTTCGCCGACGGCCAGGCCCTGCGCAACCTCCACTGAATCGCGACCACGCAACCCAAGGGTCACGTCACGCCACCAAGCTTTGCCGTGTTCAGCAACCAGCACAGCCGGTTTGCCATCGCGCCATTGCAAACACGCTTGCGGCACAGCCAGCGTGTCTGATTTGCGCCCTGTTTCGATAAACACCTCGGCGCGTTGGCCGATGGTCCAGTTTGGCGGCAGTTCGCGCACACGCACGTCCACCAGAAACTCCCGCGTTTCGGGATCGGTTTCGCGCCCAAGTCGGGCGACCTCGCCGATATAATTCCCTTCCGCCTCCGAGCGGAACAACACGCGTGCCTTTTGCCCAAGCGCCAGTCGGGCGGAAGCGGTTTCGTCCACCCACGCCGAAACCCACAGTTCGTTCGTGGAAATGAGTTGGAGAGTCGAACTGCCCGGCACGACAACCCCGCCGGGATCACGGTCGCGCTTCGTGATCAGTCCATCGTAGGGGCTGCGAAGCTCGGAGAACGCCAGCCGCTCGCGTTGGTAATCCAGATTACGTTCGGCGGTGATGACCTGTTGACCGGCTTCCACCGTGGCCGCGCGGGCGCGCTGCAAATCCGCTTCGGCGACGCGCAGTTGCTCGACCGCCTTGTCCATTTCGGCGGTGGAGCTCACCTTGGTGGCGAGCAATTCAGAGACGCGCCTGTGGTCCTGTTGAGCCTGCTGTTCGATGGCCCGGGCGCGGGCTTCATCCACGCGCACCCGCTCGGCGGTCGCTTTGGCGGCGGCAAGCGAGGCTACCGCGACTTCGACCTGCCGCTTCAATTCACCATCATCGAGGCGCGCAAGCAGCTGGCCGGCTTTGACGAAGTCGTTTTGGTCCACGAGGACTTCCGCCAGCCGTTCTTGAATGCGCGGGCTGATGGTCGTCTTGACGCGCGCTTCGAGCGTGCCCGTGCCCATGACTTCGCTGACCACGACACCCGGCTTGACTTCAATCGCCTCCACCGGCATGGGCGCGAACTTTGCGCGGTAGATGACCACGACCACAATGGCAGCGAGGAGGAGCCACTTGGCCGATTTGCGAAGTGGGTTGAGAGTCGAATCGGTCTTCATAATTTTCGTTAAGCGCGCAGTCGTGTGCCAACGGCGGCTTGCCCAAAGAGTAGCCCATCTGCCTCTTCTTGGGCAGCGATGTTTGACTCACCGTTGCTGGCTGACCGAAGGACGACAACCAGTTGGATCAACTCCTGGAACAGCACGGCGTCCACACGAAGCGCGTCAAGCCGCTTCCCGCCAGAAGTAAACCAGCCAGTCCGTGCCCGTGCCTCGCTCCACTTTCGAGGCAAATCCCTGGCCGCCGAGCCGCTCGATCAGCGGCGATGGCAGGAACGGCGCGACGATGATCAATCCTTCGTCTGCTTTCAGCGCATCAATGCGGGCAAAAATCGGCGAACACGGCTCGATGCCCTGACGCAGCATTTCGCGCACGTCCAGTCGCTTGAATTTTTTGAGGGGCGGCATCATGCGGTTGTTTCTACCTCGCTCCGTTGGAAGGTGCGTTGACGTGAGTCAAAGGCCTGCGTCAAATCCTCAACGGTTAAGGCACAATTGCCTGGTCAAAATCCTCCAGCAGATCCTCGACATCCTCGATGCCCACCGACACGCGCACCAAGCCATTGCTGATGCCGGCGCGTTGACGCTCTTCCGGCGTCATCAAACGGTGCGACGTGCGGCTGGGCACGCACACCAGGCTTTCCACCCCGCCCAGGCTCAACGCCGGCATCACCACACGCAACCGGCTCAATAGGCGATCCACCTGCGCCGGGTCGCGCAACTCAAACGAGAGCATGCCGCCAAACCCGCGCATCTGCCGGGCCGCGATGGCATGATCGGAATGCTCGGGCAAACCGGGATAATTGACGCGCGCCACGGCGGGGTGCTTTTGCAGGAAACGGGCAAGCTGCCCGGCGTTTTCGTTGTGTTGACGGACGCGCAAAGCCAGCGTCTTCAAACCGCGTTCAAGCTGGTAACAGGAGTGGGCGTCCAGCATGCCGCCGTAGTTCGTGGCGCTTTCGGTCAATCGTTGGATGATCGCCGCGGACGAAACCACTGCGCCCGCGTTCACGTCGCTGTGACCGTTCAGATATTTCGTCGCGCTGTGAATCACGGCGTCAAAGCCGAGCGGAATCGGATTCTGGTTGATCGGCGTGGCGAAGGTGTTGTCCACGGCGGTCAGCACGCCGCGCTCGCGTCCCAGCCTGGCCACGGCCGCGAGGTCCACGCAGCGCAGCACGGGATTTGACGGCGACTCCACATACATCAGCCGTGTGTTGGGCTTGAGTGCTGCCGCGAATTCCTCCGCCGTTTCACAGAAGGCCACCTCGACGCCCACGCGCGTGAGTTCCTTCGTCACCAACTGTTGCGTGCCACCGTAAAGGTCGGCTTGAAACGTGGCGTGGTCGCCCGGCATGAGATGCGCCAACAGCAAAGTGGAAATCGCCGCCATGCCCGAGCCGAACACCAACGCGTCCTCGCCTTGTTCCAGTGCCGCGAGCTTGCGGGCGACCACCCGCTGATTCGGGGTGTTGAAGTAACGCGGATAGATGTTCTGGTTGGCCGCGTTCGGAAACGCGTAGGCGGTGGAGGTGTAAATCGGGCTGCACGCGCCGCCCGTCGCTGGATCAAGTTGCGTTCCCGCGTGAATGCAAAGCGTGGCAGGGCGAAGCGATGAAGTGTCCTTGCTCATGGTTGATCCTTGAACTCCGACAAATAACACGGCGGGCTGGCGCATTCCGGCAACTCCCCGTCCATCGCGCCCGGCCTCGGCGGAGTGGCCGGTGTCGAGGCATTGGCGGCAGCCAGTGAGCACCCCGGGAAATCCGGTGCCTTGAGCAATTGCTGAAGCACGCGGGCCGCTTCCTGCGGATCGAAATCCTCGTGCTTGCGTTTCTTCACGCCGAGTTCACTCAGGTCCAGATGCTTGTCCGCCTTCAGGCCGTGACGCGCCAGAATTTTCGCCGCGCATTGCAGCGGGCAGCCGTCCAGCGCAATTATGGGTCGCCCGGACAGAGCGGTTTTCACCAACGGCTTCACGTCGCCGCCCACGCCCGCGATGCAGGACATCTCCGCAACCTTGAGCCGGTCCAGCTTCACCGCGATATGGTTGGCCATCTGCGCCGCGCTCGAAGCGCCGGAACAGGCATAGACCAACGGAAGCTTTTTGTCGTCATTCATGCAACGCGAGCCTTCGACTCACGCTCCCAAGGGTAAAGAACCCGACGACGACCGGCTTTGACCTACGTCAAGGCTTCTTGCCACGGCTTGCCTAGAATGTCTGGGTGAAAGACTCTGATGCAAGGCAGTCCAATAGTAGCGACTCGTGGTTGAACGACGAGGAGATCGGCGAGCCATTTCATCGCTTTCAAGTCCTCAAGGCATCAGACTTTCCGGCGGCGGTGAAGTGCTTTACAGAATTCAAAAACGCCATCATCCGGCGGATTCAGTGGGAAGAAGCCGAGGTCTTTCCCGAGTTCCTTCAAAGAGTTGGAGGCGGCTTGGAAAGCACTTGCGATTCGTTGCGGGAGGAACACCGGGAAGTCATAAAACTGCTGAATGCCATCGAGACGAAGTTAAGCCGCCCGGACATGGCGACCGATACCGAGGAGACCGCGCTGCAACGGCTGCTAGCCGAACATAATCACAAGGAGCACTCCATCGTCTTTCCGGCACTGGAATGACAGCCGCGATTTTTGTTCGGCTATCGCGTGTTGAGTGACCAACAACAGTTTCCGGTCATTTCAAAACACCTCGACTCTTAAACCGGTGTCCCGCCTGACACGACGCGCAATATCGGACAGTGCTTTTAACGGCAAATGTGCGCAGTTCGGGCGATGCGGCGGGCGATGCGCCGAGTAAATCTGAACCAGCGAGATTTGCGCGCCCGCCTGTTTCAATTCCAGCAACCGGCGTCCGTATTCCTCAATCTCTTCGGTTGGCGGCTCTATTCCGTCCAACAATGGAAACAAGCTCTGCACCACAACCGGGCGCGACTTCGCAATGCTGTGCATGTTCTCCAAAACTTGTTGCAGGGTGATGCTCGGCCGATTGATACGATCCATATAGGGCTGCGTGCCAGCGTCTAATTTGACCCAGATTTCGTCCCAGGATGCAAACAGACGCAGGGCACGTTGAACATCGGGCATGTCAAGGCCCGTTGTGTTGGTGACAAGAACGAGTTTGAATGGATGCTGTTCCTGTGCCCGCCGATGGACAACTGCTTCGACAGCCTCACGGAACTTCGGACATAAAGTTGGTTCGCCATCGCCGCTGAATGCTACTTCCTTCAGTTCCAGCAATTCATCAGGCACGTTCCGTAGCCACGAAATTTCCCGCATCCGCCCTTCCTTGGCCATGAGCAGCAACTCATCCAGTTCGCTTAGGAGGATGGCGATATCCACCTCCCGGTCGCGCACGGGACGGTCGCGGTCAATTTCACAATAGGCACAGTCGAAATTACAGTGATGGTCCGGCGTGAGGTTGATGCCGATGGAAAGGCCGTGCGCACGCTGCGAGATCACCGCATAAACAAACCGCTTGTTAAGATAATCCCGAGGGTGTCCGAACACGGTGTTGTTTGCTCCGTCGGCAGATTGCCCGGGAGCGCCGTTCAAGGATTCATTCTGTAAGCACATGGCGGCTTTAGTTCGGTGCAGACACTCCTGTATCGTCGGAAAAATCGGCGGGCCGATTCCAATTCAAAAAGTTCAGGGCTTCACGCGGGGTCACAGTAAACGTCCGCACGGCTCGTTCGCCCAAGCAAGCGGAGGCAAAAGCGCGCGCTGAATAATGAGACCTGGCAATGGCCGCAAAAGCAAACGCATGAGAGCGTTTCGGATATATCGCCGCCATCGGCTCAAGCTGCCCGTTCAATTTTGGGACGACGCCGGTCAGTCGGTCACAAGCACTTTGCATTCTGCCCAGGAGCGTCAGGCTCATCCGTGGCAAATCAACCGCCAGCACGAGCAATAACGGGGAAGCACACTCATATAATCCGCGCTCGATTCCACCCATAGGTCCAAAGCCTGGCTCAAGATCGAATAGAACCGGACACTTCAACGCCGAATAATCTTCACCGGCACGGCCCGAGATGAAGATTTCTTGGATGCCTAGCGCACGCGCCTTCTCTACGGCCAGTAGAATCATGGGCTTGCCGCCGACTTCCACCCATGCCTTGTCGCGGCCCATACGCTTGGACTCGCCGCCCGCCAGAATGACCGCACTAAATTGCATATCAACCTTCACGATCCAGCCTGCCATCCGTCAAGATGCGGCAACGCAATCCTGCCCGGCCACGCAACCACTCCTCCGCGCCCGGCCCAAGCGCCGTGTTCATCCAGTAACATGGTCTGCTTTCCTCTACGCCCTCGAAGCGCACACCCTGCACCTCAAACTGTTTACCGATCAGCGCGCTCAAATCCAAGCCGCGCACGAAAGCATTGCGGCGCGTGGCTTGCGGCTGCGCGTCCGGCAGATTCAGTTCGCAGCGCAATGTTTCCAGCACTTCCATCGCGAAGAACGTGATCTGACCCTTGTAGTTCTCCTTGAAATCAAAGAAGCGGTCGCCGCGAATGCCTCGCCCAGCCACGCACTCGATGTTCTCCACCGCAACGATGGGGTGTTCTCCGGCGGTTTGGCCGTGATGGCCGAAGAAATTGTGTCCGGGCGAAATGAAAAGATGTTCAACGCGCAGCATGACCATCTCCTTGCTTCAAGTTACAGACGCCAATTCTTGACAAGCCACCGCCTCGTAAGTTTCCAGGCAGCGACTGCAAAGGCTTTGCCCCGGTTGCCAGCCAGGAAACTCCGCCGTGATGCGTTGAAGAATCGCCGGCGTCAACATCGTCGCATCCGCCCAATGGAACGTGGGGAAATCGCACAGCGGACACGATGCGCCGAGCTCGGGGCGATGCGCGTCACGCAGCCCGCGCGGGTCGGCGATGAGCGCGAGGAAATCTGCATGGCGCGGCGCGCGGCATTGCCAGAGCGAGGCGAATGTTTCCGTTTGCTTTTGCGCCGGCCAGAACGAGTAACCGCGGGCGAATGCGGCGGCATGTTGCTCATTGAGTTGCATCGGCGTGTGGCCGGCAGCAGTGATCCGACCATCAATCGTGATGTCCCAAAGCAGGCGATAGCGCTCCCGCGCGAGCCGCTTCTGCGCGGCATTGAGGCCGGGCAAATCCAGCATGGGCGAGTAGCCGAAGGCAGGATTTAACATGTCGTGGAGATGCGTGAACTCGTGGCGGAGATAGTCACGCAACGCCGCATCGTTGACCAGCCGTTCGAGTCGCAAGGCCAGCATCCCGGTGCGCTGGCTGGATTCATTGACGTAAAGCTCCGCACCTTCATCATTCTTGCCGGTGGTTTTGCGCACCGCGAGCACGCCGAGTTGTTCGCGCACAAGCGGGAATTCCTTGAAGAGGTCCGTCAGCGGTTGCTCCAAACCCCATTCACGAAACCAGTCGAGGTGCAGCTTGAAGAATGCCGTGTTGCGCTCGTCCGGGTCGAGGATGGCGTAAAGCTTCTCGCGCTCACGGTGGAAACGGGTGATTTGCATCGCGGGCACGCCCTTGCGCCTTCCGCTCGCGCAGAGAAAGACGGCGGCTTCGATGAAATCCTCGTCGTAGCGGAGTTGCATGGGTCAAGTCGTGGCCAGTGCGCCGGGCGGCAGATTGTTGATGCCGCAGGAGTCGCACATGCGATCGGCGGCTTCATCCACCGGACGCAGCGCCAGTTCTTCGCTGCCGGGTTTCACGCCGAAACGGGCGCACTCGGATTCAATGAACGCGCGGGTGAACTCGGCAAGCGCGCAATGTGTTGGCTCGCTGGTCGCGGCGGCGAGGCGGCGGGTGAAGGCGGGTGTCCAACGACCCAGATGTTCGCGCAGGAATTTCTTCTGCGCATCGCGGCACTGGGTGAGTAGGTCGGCGTCGAGCTGATGTTCCAACGCGTAGGCTTCCTTAGCGGCAAGCACACACAGGAACTCCAACTCAAGACAGATGTGGTCCTGACGTTCGCCGGCATCTTGGGTGACTTCGAGACCGAAGGCGCGGTAGAACGCAGCGAGATCAGCGAGGCGATGCGGCTGGAACAGCGGGTCGGCCTTGATGTCGCCGTATTCGATTTCGTTCAACGGACAACCCCCGCGCGCGGCGTGGCCGAAGGTGGCAACGTAAGCATCATGAAACGACTGATACTCGCTCGGCTGAAACACCGAAACAGGCAAAGCACTGATCCCGCAGGCGTTGCTGGCGGCGGCGATGCTTTCGCGCGTTCCCGGCGCGCAAAGCCAATTCCAACTTTCCGGCGTCGGGTCTTCGTAGGCTTTGGCGAGGAAGCGGTAGAGGAACGAGCGCGCGACGGCGAAGTCAATCGCGGCTTGTAGTGGAGCGCCGGCCTCCGGCCCGGCGGATTTGGGTGTCGCTTCGGAACGAGCCGGCTCGGAGAGCGGCGCTCCAGTGCGGTAGTTTCCGAATACCGAACGCCGGGGCGTATCAGTGTTCGCTGCCCATTGGCCACGCAATTGGGGTTCAGATGGAGTTGGCATGTTTGGCGTCCCGCACGTGCAAAGGTTCTTCCACGGTGGTTTCGATGATCTTCGTGCCGTCCTTCGCGTAGCCGATGATGGTGTCGTTGTAGAGCACGAACTTTTTGCCGCGCACTTCGGTCTCGAATACCTTCGGACCTTCCTTGATTTCGTAGTGATGACAGATGCGCTGGTCTTTGCCAAAGAGTTGGAGCACGGCGAGCAGTTCGCGGTCCGGTGCGGAATACTTTTCGATGGCGTCATCCACGCCCGGACCGAACATCTGGCGCAGATACGGCCGCGCCACCCAGCGCGGCGGGATGTAATAGCCGTTCGGCTCTGTGCCGAACTGCGGATAGAGCGGCAACGCGACTTTCGCGACATGAATGAGATAATAAAGCGGGCTATTACGCATCTCTTTCCACGTGCCGTCCTTGTTGAGTTCGACCAAGCCTTGCAACCGAATGTGGCCGATGCACGAAGCCATGCAGCGGGTTTGCATCGGCAGGCCGTGACCGGCTTGGTCCTTGCCCTCGACGCGCGGAAAACAGGCGATGCATTTCTCACTCGTCCGCGTCGTCCCACGATACATGGTCTTCTTGTAAGGGCAGGCTTCCATGCACTTGCGGTAGCCGCGGCAGCGTTCCTGGTCAATCAGCACGATGCCGTCCTCGGGGCGCTTGTAGATGGCGTTGCGTGGGCAAGCGGCGAGACAGGCGGGATAGCTGCAATGATTACAGATGCGCGCGAGGTAGAAGAACCACGTCTTGTGCTCGGGCAACATTTCACCGCCCTTGAAGTATTGGCCCTTACTGGTCTTCTCACTGCCTGTGGGGTGATCCTCGTAGCGATTCGGCGCGGACCATTCATCATCGGTGGGCAAATAGCCAAGCGCGCGGTTTGCGCCCTCCGGGCCGATGAAAGTTTTTGCCGCCTCGAAAATGGTTTTACCGTTGAACTTGCCGTAGGGCGCTTTGACGTCTTCGGGTTTGCCGCCCCAATTCTGTCCACCGGGATTAGCCTGTTCGAGCAGGTCGAGCGTCTTCACGTCCCAATGGTGCGGGTAGCCGCCGTAGGGTTTGGTCTCGACGTTGTTCCACCACATGTATTCCTGGCCCTTGGAGAAGGTCCAGGTGGACTTGCAGGCCATGGTGCAGGTCTGGCAGCCGATGCAGCGGTTGGTGTTGAAGATGAAGGCGAACTGCTGGTCGGGATACGCCGCTTCGTAGGGGTAATCCATCCCGCGACCGAGTTGCCAGTTGAGAACGTTGCTCATAGTGAAATCAGTTATGGGTTTAGTTTCGGGATGGGCGCACCCATTGGGTCGGTGAGGGCTTCATCCAAGGCTATCGCGGCAGATGAGGTAACGAGGTTCTGACTTTCAATTCGTGCCGGGAAAACTTGATCCTCCCCGCATTGACTGCCACTTGAGTCAGGCCACTCCACTTGCTTTCCCCAACGCGCAAAGACTTCAGCAATCAAATCCCGGATGAACGGCTCACCGCGCTTCTCCAACGCCATGTTCGGGCCGAGGTAATGCGGGTTGCGGAACAGCGCGAGGAGTTGCTTGTGTCCGTAGCCCATGCGCATGAATTCCTCGATGAACGTCTCGGCCATGTCGTTGGTCGTGTCTTCATGCGTCATGAAGGCCATGCCATTCAGTTCAAACGGATCTTCAAAATCGAATTCGTCTTTGGGCATAAATCAATGATGTTCGTGCGCCGTCGGCTTGGCCTCATCGTGTGCGTGTTCGCCGGCTTCGCCACTCGCAGCGGCATGCACGCCTTCGACGTAGTGAACAAACTCGACGTAAGCCGCCACATATTTGCGTCCGGCTTCCACGTCGTCCTTCGCATAATTCTTGCGCGCCTGAACCTCCTCAAACTTCTTGTGCAATCCCTCATGCACCACGCCAGTCAGCAGCGTGGCGACCGGTTCAAGCTTTCCGTTTTCGATTGCCTTGTCAGCAGCGGGAATAGCTTCACCCAAATCCGTCCCCGCCGATTTCAAGCCGGTGTAGGGAGCGCCTTCGCCGGCGCGGTGGATGCGAACGAGTGTCTCGAAGAAATACAGGTCCGCCAGGTCGCGCGCTTCGGCGTTGAGCTTCCGGACGGCGATGGTCTTCTCGAACGCCTTTCTGATTTCCGGCTCGTCCGCCTTCTGCACCCAGATGAGGACGAGATTGACGTTGTTGCTGGCAAGCGCCTGTCGTGCTGCGGCTACCACCGGGCCGTCCAACGTATCGCAATGGGCAAAGGCGTTAATTGCGCCGAACGACAGCAAAGCCACGACCGTCAGGTCAGCCAGCTTTGTCTTGTATCGTTTCTGCGTAATCATACTTCGCTCCTTTCTCATTCAAACGTCGCTCCGCCGCCGCCCTCACCTTTGCCGGTGAAATTGCCGGCGAGGTATTTCTTCATCTTGTCATTCTCGGCATCGGGCGACATTCCGCTTTGACCGGGCTTCCACGGACCTTTCCCACCAAGCCCGCCGTCCTCGGCTTTCGTAATGCGAATCAAACATTCCTTGGGCACGGTATTGACAGCGTGATTGTCGGCCTCGCCACCGAACAGAAAACTCATATACGCCTTCGATTTGTGAAACAGTGTGTCCGTCTGGTGCATCGGCATGTGCCAGTTGCGCGTGACGGATTGCTGCGAGCCGAAGCGGAAGTTGGAAATGTAGCCTTCCTCCGTCAGCGACAAGCCGTCGGGCCGCGTCTGCATCGCTTTCACCGTCTTTTCCGTCGCGATGAACGAGCCGTGTTTCATCATCACCACGTTGTAGGGATATGCGGCGTTGTAGGTGAGGCGCAGCATGAGGCGGCTGACCTTGTAGAACGGATCGCTCGGGGTCGCGCCGAGATATGGGCGGTCGGCGGGGTTGGCGTCCACATAGACGTAATCGCCGTCGTTGATGCCGAGGTCGCGCGCGGCCTGCGGATTCATGTGGATTTGATGCTCGCCGACATTGGGCAGGCGCTTGTCCACGCGATAGGGGTCGCCGAAGTTTGAATTCCAGATGAGATGCCAGTCCACGTTCGCCCACGACGAGTGAACACTGTGCCTCGACTTGGGTGTGAGGCAGTAGAACTGAAATCCTTTTTCCCAGAGGAAGTTCTTCGAGTTCTTCGTGTCTGCCCAGCTCATCTTGACATTGCGCACGGTGCGCTCGTCCCAATGCTCGGCGTCAAGCGGGATGCCGTAATCGTTCGGGCGCACCAACGGATTTGTGCTGACGATCACGTTGGGCAGATACGGCGTCGCCTCCGGCCCTTCGCGATGCACGATGAAATTCTCGCCGCAGTCGAGCGCTGTTGGATCATCGCTGTAACTGTGCAGCCGGCCCGTATCCGTGTAGAACGGATAATTGTCATGCACCTGTTCGTAGAACGGAATGCGCGGGTAGCTGCGGAATAGCAGCAGCGCGCCGCCGGGCGGACCGTATTTACCGGCCATGATGTCGTCCACTTGGTAGCCCGCCGTGGTGGTGCAGGTGTCGAGCAGGCGCTGGAGGTAGATTTTGCGCTTGCCCTCGTGCTCGAACTTGAAGTGTGTGTAAAAGCGGTTGTCGCCCGTGACTTTTCCCAGCGCGGCGGCGATGCCGGCGAGGATGGAAAGGTCGTCCTTCGAGTCGTAAAGCGGTTTGATGCCGCCCTTCCAGATTTGCAGGAACGGATTCGAGCAGCTTGCGGTCACTTCTAAATCCTGGAACTCCACCCACGAATTCGCGGCCAACCCGAAGTCGGAATGCTCCACGCTCGCGGTCATCTGCGTGTCCATCGTCACGATCAACTCCACGTTCGGATTGACGTTCTTGATCATCGCATACGCCCACTTGGCGTTGTTGATCAGGTTGACATTCGTGGTGAAGATCGCCTTGGTCGGCGACGGCATGTGAGATTTGCCAGTGAAAACCTTCCGGCCTTCCTTCGGCGTATTGACGATGAGCGGGCGGTCGCCGTGATTCCAATATGCCGGTTCTTCGTCCTTTGTGTAGGCGTGCGCGTGAACATCCTTGCCGTGCGCCTTCGGATCGAGGTTTTGCTCGAACGGGTCTTCCATGATCCAGCCTTTGAAGCCCCAACCCGTCAGCTTGCTGCCTTGGAACAACGCCGCCTTGTAATTGCCCGCCCAGCCGTGGCAGCCCGCGCCGGGCTTGCCGATGTTGCCGGTGAGCATGAGCGGCAGATAGGCGGCGCGATTTGCTTCGGTCGCATGAAACCAGTGATTGATGCCTTCGCCCTGATGAATCGAGGTCGGCGTGGTGGTCGCAATGTCCTTCGCCAGCCGCTCGATCAACTCCTTTGGCGCGCTGGTGATTTCGGAAACGCTGTCGAGGTCGTAATCCTTGAGATGGACCTGATAAAGATTCCACGCCGTCGCCACTTCGACTTCCTTGCCATCGGCGAGCGTGACCTTGCCCTTCCAATCCAGAGCCGGGTCAATGCCGCTTTGCGCGAAAGTTCCGCCAACCATGTCGCGGGTGAGCGCCTTTGGCGCGTTCGCCTTCGCGTCCCATACCACGAAATCGCCCAGCTTCTTGTGCTGTTCATCGGTGATACCCTGCACCTTCTTGCTTGGCGCATCGGTGGCGAGTGTGCTGGTGTAATTGGCGAACACATCGGCGGCGCGCAAGCGTTTGCCGTTGTCGGTGCGGACGAGCAGTGGGAAATCTGTGAACTGTTTCACGAACGTCTCGTCATACCACTTCTTGTCAATCATCATACGCGTGACGCCGAGCCAGAGCGCTGCATCGGTGGACGGACGCACGGGAATCCAGTAATCGGCCTTGGTTGAAGGCGCGCCGTATTCTGGTGCGATGACGACAATCTTGCAGCCGCGTTCCATCGCCTCGACGAACCAATGGGCGTCTGCCATTTTGTTTTCGACGAGGTTTTTGCCGTTCATGATGATCAGCTTGGAATTGCGGAGATCGTTGAAGTCCGTCTCCGAATTCTGCAAGCCATGCACCCACGGATGGCCGGGCGCTTGATCGCCGTGCCAGGTGTAATTCGACCAGACGCGGCCGGCCTTCGCGTCCTCCTGTTTCACGCCACGAACGTGAACGTCCAGCAACGCGAGCGAATTGCAGAGGCGATACATGCCGTATTTGCCGAGCACGCCGAGCAGGCCCATGCCGCCGCGCGTCTTGATGGTGCGCGTGCCCGC
>CAYWCK010000037.1:0-20484 GCA_964456685.1 uncultured Bifidobacteriaceae bacterium
ACCAAGCGTCATCCCGTGACGCAACGGCACTTTATAGAAACCAACAAACGTCGGTTTCTCCGCCAGCACCGGACCATCCACCATCGTGCCCGTGATGGGATTCACGCGATCGAGGACGAAAATCTCCTTGCCGTTCTCTGCCGCAGCCTCGATGGCGAGGCCCATGGTTGAAGGATAAGTGTAAAACCGACAGCCGATGTCCTGGATGTCATAAACAAGCGCGTCGAGGTCTTTGATCTGCGCCGCGCTCGGTTTGCGCGCTTCGCCATACAGACTGAAGATGGGCAACCCCGTTCTCTCGTCCTTGCTGTCGCCCACCTTTTCGTCCACGGCGCCGCGAATGCCGTGCTCCGGGCTGAATAACTTGACCAACGTCACGCCCGGCGCGCGGCTCAACAGGTCAATCGTGGGATTGCGCTCGCGATCCTGGCCGGTGTGATTCGTGATCAGGCCAACGCGCTTGCCCTTGAGCGGAGCGAAATTGTTTTTCACCAGCACGTCAATGCCGTTCAACGCCTGATGCGTCGGCGTCTTTAATGCCGTCGGCTTGTCCCCGCTTTCGCTGCGCGGCGTCAATGCGCCGGAGACGCTGGCGAAATCGAAATCGGTGATCGCCTCCGCGGCCAGCGTGCCGAGTTTCGCCCGCAATGCGATCACACTGCCCTTCTCAGTCGGATGATTGCGATTGGCAAGAAAGATCACGAACGACTTTGAGAACGGATCCACCCACAGCGACGTGCCGGTCCAGCCGGTGTGACCGTACGAACCGAGGGGAAACAACTTGCCGCGCGGCCCGCTGTATCCGGAATCGATGTCCCAACCCAGCCCGCGGCGTGAAGTGACGTTCGCGGGCGTTTGCACACTCGTCATCAGCCTCACCGTCTCCGGTTTGAAAATTCGCACGCCGTCCAGTTCGCCGAGATTGAGCAGCATCCGCGCGTAGCGCGCCAGGTCTGATGCCGTGAAAAATAATCCGGCGTGTCCAGCCACGCCACCCATGCGCCGCGCGCGCGGATCATGCACCACGCCGCGCACCGGGGTTTCGCCCTCGACCTCCGTCGGTGCGATGCGCCCGAGCTTTTCCTTCGGTGGATTGTAGCTCGTGTCTTTCATGCCGAGCCGGTCATACACTTCACGTTTCACGAACTTATCCAACGGCTCGCCCGCCACCCGCCGCACGATCTCGCCCACGAGGATCATGCCGGTGTCGCTGTAAATCACCTTCTCGTCGGGTGTGGCGCTCAACTTCTCCGCGCAGCTAAGACGAATCGCCGCATCGTAACCGTCCCAATCCGGCTTGAGGCCAATGTCCGGTCGCAAACCGGAAGTGTGCGTCATCAATTGCCGCACAGTAATCCGGCCTTTGCCCTCGGCGGCAAATTCGGGGAGATATTTCGCCACCGGATCGTCGAGCTTCACCTGCCCGCGCTCGATCAAGAGCATCATCGCCGGCGTGCAGGCGACGACCTTGGTCAACGAAGCCGCATCGAAGATGGTGTCCTGGCTCATGGCCTCGGCCGCCGGCACGACCGCTCGCTGACCGAAAGCCTTGTGATAACTCGTGCCCGCGTGTTCCACCCACAGCACGCCGCCGGGACATTTCTTTTCGGCAATGGCTTCGTTGATGGCGGCATCCATTTCCTGCAACTTCTCCGGGCGAAAGCTGGCCGCAGTCAGGTGCAGCGATGAACTCAAACCGATGGCCACGGCAAACAAGGGCGCGACGATGGGACGGCAACAAAGCGAGGTCTTCATAGTTCCACCGCACAGATAATCGAGTGCGAACGCATTTGCAACCCGCGAAACTTCGCCTTGCACAAAGCGCGGCAACTGGTGAAGTTTCCGCCGTCAATCAAACTCCGCAACGCGTGAAGTCACATTCGAAACGCCCCGTCGCCAGGAAAAACCTTTCGCCGGGCGCGCGCTTGCGCGCGGCGCTCCGCAGCGAACGACCGCTGCAAGTTGCCGGCGTCATCCATGCCTACGCGGCGATTCTCGCCGAACACGCCGGCTTCCGGGCGCTCTATCTTTCCGGCGCGGGCGTTGCCAACGCCAGCTACGGCGTGCCCGACATCGGCTTAACCACGCTGGAGGATGTGCTCATGGATGTGCGCCGCATCACCGGTGCGACCAAACTCCCGTTGCTGGTGGATGCGGATACAGGCTGGGGTAACCCCGCCGGTACCGTGCGCGAAATGATCCGGGCCGGCGCCGCGGGAATTCATCTGGAAGATCAAGTCGAAGCCAAACGCTGCGGCCATCTGGCCGGAAAGAAATTGGTCACCGCCGCGCAAATGGTGGCCCGCATCCAATCCGCGCGGGCGGGCCGCACCGATCCACACTTCGTCATCATGGCGCGCACCGACGCGGCCGCCGTGGAGGGATTGGCGGCCGCCATCGCCCGGGCGATTCTTTACCGTGACGCCGGTGCGGACATGATTTTTGCCGAGGCGCTCACCACGCTGGAAGAATTCCGCACCTTCACCCACGCGGTGAAAATTCCCGTGCTCGCCAACATCACCGAGTTTGGCAAGACGCCGTTGTTCACGACGCGCCAGTTGCACGCCGCCGGCGTACGGCTCGCGCTGTATCCGCTTTCGGGTTTCCGCGCGATGAACGCCGCCGCCTTGAAAGTCTTTGCCACGCTCCGTCGGGACGGCACACAACGTCGCGTCGTCGGCAACATGCAGACGCGGGCGGAACTCTACGAATTTCTTGGCTACAACCCGACAACGAAAGGACGCAAAGCATGAGCACGGAAAAGACCGGTGGTTTGGCCGGCATCACCGCGGGCGAAACCACGATCTGCACCGTCGGCAAAGCGGGCCTTGGCCTGACCTATCGCGGGTACTCGATCAACGACCTGGCCGAGCACGCTCAGTTTGAGGAAGTCGCTTACTTATTGCTCCACGGTCGCCTGCCGAATCGCAGCGAACTGGAGAGCAATTCGGCAAAACTCCGCTCGCTCCGCGGCTTGCCCGCGCCCTTGCGCACAGTGCTCGAGCAATTGCCGGCCGCATCCCACCCCATGGATGTCCTCCGCACGGGCTGTTCGGCTCTGGGCTGCATTGAACCCGAGGACAAAAGCCGCGATGCGCTCGCCGTGGCAAACCGCCTGCTCGCGACGTTCCCTTCCATGCTGCTGTACTGGCATCAGTTCGCGCAGCAGGGGAAACGCATCGAAACGCAGACGAGCGATCCAACCATGGCGGCGCATTTTCTTCACTTGCTCCTCGGCCAACCCGCCGACGCCGCCCGCGTGAGTGCCATGAACACTTCGCTCGTGCTTTACGCCGAACACGAGTTCAACGCCTCCACCTTCGCCGCACGCGTCACGACTTCCACGATGGCCGACTTTTACTCCGCGATCTGCTCCGGCATCGGCGCGTTGCGCGGCGCACTGCACGGCGGCGCCAACGAGTGGGCGATGGAGTTGATCCAGAGATTCAAATCGCCGGAAGAGGCCGAAGCCGGCGTGATGGAAATGTTGCGGCGGAAGGAACTCATCATGGGTTTCGGCCACCGTGTTTATAAGAAATCCGATCCGCGCACCGCGCCGATCAAAGAAATCGCCCGCGGGCTGGCGCGCGACGACCGCGACCGCAACCTGTTCGCCATCGGGGAACGCATCGAGACCGTGATGTGGCGGGAGAAGAACATTTTTGCCAATCTGGATTTCTTCAGCGCCCTGGCGTATCACTTCAGCGGCATACCCACGCCGCTGTTCACGCCGATCTTTGTGATTGCGCGCACGTCCGGTTGGGCTGCCCACATCATGGAGCAACGCGCAAACAACCGGCTGATCCGACCGACGGCCGAATACACCGGGCCGGAGCCGCGGCCATTCGTGCCGCTGGCCCAACGATGAAGCCGTCTTGAAATGAGAAAACCTGGATTGGGCGAGGCAAATCTCGGCGCGCTGGTGGGGGCGGTCTTTGGCGCCGTCTTCGGACTGTTCGCCGTGACGATCCCCTACGCGATCCTGGCGCGGGACATTCATGCTCTTTCCCTGGCGCGGGACAAAGGCCTGATGGGCTTTCTCGTCTGCGCGCCGCTCGGTTGGTTCATCGGCGGCCAGATTGGACCACGCCTCGAAACCAAAATGGGCGAACGCGCGGGGGGAATCATCGGCGGCATTTTCGGCGGTCTCGTTCCCGTCAGCATCTTCCTTTATTGGGGCTGGCGCATGGTTCGCGGATAAGTCGCCCATTTATTTTCCACTCATGTCATCACCTATCTCCACCAATCGTCCGCCCTTCGATCCATTGCTCCGACAGATCGCGGATTACGTCTGCGACTACAATTCCCCGAGCGAAGAAGCGCTGCGCACCGCACGCTACTGCCTGCTCGACACGCTGGGTTGCGGGTTGCTCGCACTAAAATATCCCGCCTGCACCAAGCTCCTCGGGCCGGTCGTGCCCGGAACTGTTGTGCCCAACGGCGCGCGCGTGCCGGGCACGGACTACGTCCTCGATCCGGTTACAGCGGCGTTCAACATCGGCACGATTGTGCGCTGGTTGGATTTCAATGATACCTGGCTCGCCGCGGAATGGGGTCACCCGTCGGATAATCTTGGCGCGATCCTGGCGGTGGCAGACTTCGCAACTCGGAACCCGGAACTCGGAACTCGGAACTACACCGTCCGCGACATCCTCCTCGCGATGATCAAGGCGCACGAGATTCAAGGCGTGCTCGCGCTGGAAAACAGTTTCAATCGCGTCGGCCTCGATCACGTGCTGCTCGTGCGCATCGCGTCCACGGCGGTGGCGACGCATTTGCTCGGTGGCACGCGCGAGCAAATCATGAACGCCGTTTCCAACGCCTGGCTTGATGGCGGCGCGCTGCGCACCTACCGCCACGCGCCGAACACCGGCTCGCGGAAATCCTGGGCCGCCGGCGACGCCACGGCCCGCGCGGTTCAGCATGCGTTCATGGCCCTCAAAGGCGAGATGGGGTATCCGAGCGCACTCTCCGCGTCGAAATGGGGCTTCAGCGACGTGCTGTTCAAAGGCAATCCCATCAAACTCGCGCGCCCGTTTGGTTGTTACGTGATGGAGAATGTCTTGTTCAAGATCTCCTTCCCCGCCGAGTTTCACGCGCAAACCGCCGTCGAAGCGGCGATCAAATTGCATTCGCAAGTACGCGATCGACTCGACCAAATTGAGCGCGTGGAAATCCATACACATGAGTCCGCCATCCGCATCATCGACAAGTCCGGGCCGCTGCATAATCCGGCCGACCGCGACCATTGCCTGCAATACATGACCGCCATCGGCCTCATCTTCGGCGCGCTCACGGCGGATCATTACGAGGACGCCACCGCCGCCGACCCGCGCATTGACGCCCTGCGCTCCAAGATGGTGGTGAAGGAAGAGCCGCGTTACACCCGCGAATATCTCGAAGCGGACAAACGCTCCATTGCCAACGCGGTCCAAATCTTTTTCCGCAACGGCAGCGCCACGGAAAAAGTGGAAGTGGAATATCCCGTCGGCCACCGGCGCCGCCGGGCGGAGGGAATTCCGTTGCTTGTGGAAAAATTCCGGGCGAATGCGGCAGGCAGTTTCTCGACGACGAAATCTGCTGAACTGGTCGCACTATTCGAGAGCGTTCACGATTTGGACCGCTTGGCCGCCGACACTTTCGCCGGGTTGATTACGGCAAATCGCTGATTCCCCATTCAAGGCAAGGTGTGGAGAAGGTAATTCTTCTGGCAGGTCGGCCGATTGGCCACCTGTGTCACTGAATAGCTATCAGCGAAGGTTGTGCCGCGTGAAGGACAAACATAAACGCCTGTCTCTTTGAGGTAGGGAACGATGTCGGTTTCGGTCACCGCTGTGATTTTGTCTTTTCTATTCTCGACCGCCCAAAGCTTGATGGCGAAATCTATTTCCCGCAGATGAGCGATACAAATCTCCGTGTCCATGTACCGCGCGATACGCAGGAATTTCTGCGCGGGAGTCTTCGGAATGGAATAAATCGAAGTCGCATTGGTGTTCTGCACCACGGATTGACTCCAAACATCCCACGGATAAACCCGAAACTCTTCCTCGTCGAACCACTGCACCAGATTCGTCGAAGCCCACACTCGATATTTGCGGCCAGCTTCACCAGTGATGCTGAAGCGAAAGCGCGCCGCGTCTGGCGAATCCAATGGCTTCAGAACCACATCCGTCGCCGGCGGCGAAATGGTTAGTTGCGCCACGGCGCTGGTCACCACGCCGCTGACGTTGCTCACGACCACCGAATATTCACCGGCACGGCTGGCGGCGACGTAATGCAGTTCCAAGCAAGGCGCAGTTTCTCCTTGGAGATTCTTACCCTCGTACTGCCATTGATAGCTCAGCGGACGCAGGCCAGCCGCCAGCACGCTGAAAAAGGCGCTGCAACTTTCCGGAATGGTCTGGTCCTGTGGAACCGCCAGCAAGACGGGAGCACTCGCGGCCATCAAATGGAGTGTGAACGGAACAGTGGTCCCGCCAAACGCACGCAGATAATACTTCGTCCCACTCGTGATCGGCGCGCACAAATAGCGGTTCGTAATGAAATCCAGGTAATTCCAATCCAGTTCGCTGTTGTTCGCCACGTCGGCAAAATTCGTGGCGGCATACAAGGCGAATCCGGTTTCGGGACCGGATTGAAGCGCATCGGCAGCGACCACAACCACACCGGAGTTGGTCGGAGTCCACGTCCACCAGACTGATCCTCCGGCGAATGGCCCGCGCCACCTCACCACCATGGCCTCGCCTGGTTCGTAAGTCGCATTCATCACATTTCCGGTGATGGTTGCCGAATCTCCGTATAGCGATATGGCGTCGGAGAAATTGTCGTTGGCTGGCGCTTGGGCGAAAGCCGGGCAAAGCATTCTGCCAAACAGCGCAACCGCGGCGAGCCATGGCATGCAACTGGGGATCGTCCAGCCTGCCTCGTTGGTGGATGAGGCCATAAGTATTTTGTAACCGCAGCCGCACAATCGCTTCAAGTCGTTTGATGCCGGAAGTCGCCTCGGGTCGGGCCGCACCGCGGAACCAGCGACAACAAATTCAACGCCACCGGCTGACGAATTCTTGTCAGCCAGTTGTCCGCACATCATCCTGCGCGCGCTCGATGAAATCCCGCGTTGCCATTCTTACCATCGCGTGTATCGCCGTCGCCGCGCGGGTGGAATTCCGTTGCTCGCGGAAAAATTCCAGGCGAATGCGGCGACGTGCTTTCCGACGGGGCGCGTTGGAAAAATCCTCGCGCTGTTTGACGATGCGAAACGGTTGGAGAGGATGCCGGCGAGCGAGTTTATCGAGGAGTTCTTGGCCGCAACCGAATGACGTCCTATGGCGGCGGCAGCACATGCACACTCGGCACTAATCTGCACTTTGGCAGGTCCAGAGGCGTGTTGGGGATGTAACTGTAGTCAGACGGAACTCCCGAAGGACACGCAACCACGTTTGGTTTGAGATACGGGGTGATGTCACAACAGATTATGTCACCCTCGCCTTTTTTGGTCTCAATCGTGAAAAGTTTGATCGCCCGATCAACAGCCTTTAATTGCGCGATGCAGATTTCCGGGTCAAGGGATGGGCGATAAAACCTCTGCGCATCCACCTTGTTCACAGAAAACGTCGAGGTTGAGGTGATGTTCGTCAGAATGAAATAATCATGGGGCCAGTTCGCGAACTGCGAAAAATTGGTCCGACTTTCGATTTGATACTGCCGCCCCGCCTCGCCGGCGAGGGTGAGGAAGAAAAAGTTGGTGTTTGGGATGTCCACTGCCGTAAGCGTCGGCAGCGCGTTGCTCTCGGTCACGGTCAGGTAGGCCACCGCGCTGGTCGTCACGCCCGCGATGTTGCTTACGACCACCGAGTAGCCGCCCGCGTTGGCCGGCGAGACGCGATGAACCAACAGCGCCGCCTGCGTTTCATCCGGCAGGGCGTTGCCCTCGAATCGCCACTGATAGTCCAAGTGTTGCCTGCGTGGAAAGATGTCCGGGCGCGGAATCGTAAGGCCGGCAGCGGTGACGGCGAAGAAGGCGCTGCCGTTTCTCAACACCGTCTGATCCTGTGGCGGAGACAGAATGAGCGGCGCGTTCGTCGCGGTGAGTCGAAGCGTGAATGAGTCGGCCTGACCTTGCGCACGGATTTGGTAGGTCACTCCGGCTGTGGCGGCGAACGACAAGTAACGGTGCGGTACGGAGTCCAGTGCATTGGCATCCAAGTAGGTCAGCGAGTTCGTGGAGACTCCCGTCGAGGCGATGAACCAGGCGTCCTGTGCCCCACTCTGCTGCAGCAGGTCTATGACGACCTGGGTTGAATTTGAGGGCGTCCAAGACCACCAGACTGCAGGTGCGTGAGTGTAGAAACCACAGTCTGGGTACACCGGGCAGGGAACGATCTGGCTCGCGGCATTGACCAGCGTGCCGGTGAACGTGACCGAACTGCCATAAAGTGGAGTGGCGTTGGTGAAATGGTCGTTCGCCGGCGCTTGAGCCCAGGCAATGGAAAGCAAACCGCAACTGAGCAGAAACAAGAAGTACCGCATCGCCCTGCCCGCGCTGGTCCAAGTAACTTTGTTGGTCCTTGAGGACACTGGCTTGATGTAACGCCGCGTTCCCGTCCGGCACAAGGGCTTTTATACCGGAGGAATTGTCGGGTCTGGCCGAGGATGGCCATTTGATGTCACCAACAAGCGGCGGAGGACCGCCGCACTCCCACACGCATAGCGTTCTTCAAACGCCACCGCGCCGTACGAAGCGTCGTGGAGTGCGGTGGCCTGCCACCGCTGCCTGCTTGAATTGCTTTACCGATCGCGACAACAAATTCAACTCCGACGACAGACGATTTCTTGTCAGCCCGTTGTCCGCCTATCATGCTGCGCGCGCTCGATGAAATCCCGCGCCGTCATGCTGGCCGCTTTATTAATCGCCGCTCTGGCGACGGTCACGGTATGGGGTTTGTTCTTTCAGCCCGCACGGCGTACCAGCGGGCCCATCCGCCATGAAGCATACGTCTGGCAGCGCGTCTGGACTGGACCGGTGTGCGAGGCGGTGGCGCAGCACGGCACCAACTTCGCCGCGCTTGCGATGCTCAAGGCCGAGGTTTCGTGGAAGGACAAGAAACCGCAGGTAGTGCGCGTGCCGCTGGATTACGCCGCGCTCTCGAACTTGCATCGACCTTTCGGCCTCGCACTACGCATCGGGCCGTATGCGGGGCCATTCCTCAGTAGCAGCCGACGTGAGGAGGCTCATTCTGAAATTCAGAATCCGAAATTCGAAGCCCGAAATAGTCAGAGCCTCCTGACGTCGGCTGCTACCGCGACCCCGGAAGCCGGGGCGATCACCGATTTTCTCTGCGACCTCGCCGCAGCCATCGTGGCAGAAGCGCGAACAAATAAAGCTGTGCTCAGTGAACTGCAAATTGATTTCGATTGCGCAGAATCAAAGCTCGACGGCTATCGCGTCTGGCTCACGGCGATTGAACAACGCGTCGCGCCGTTGCCGGTCACGATCACAGCGCTACCGAGTTGGCTGGACGCGCGGGCGTTCAAGCGACTCGCAACCGTGGCGACGAATTATGTGCTGCAAGTTCACTCGGTCGAGCGGCCGAAGGATGTGAACGCGCCGTTCACGCTCTGCGATCCGCGCGCGGCCCAGCGCTGGGTGGAAATGGCGGGGCGAATCGGCGTGCCGTTTCGCGTGGCGCTGCCGACCTACGGCTACGTGATCGCGTTCGACAAGACCGGCAAGTTCATCGGCCTGTCCGCCGAAGGCCCGCGGCGGACGTGGCCGGAAGGCGCGCGAACACGGGAGATTTTCACCGATCCGCTCGTGATGGCGGAGCTGGTCGAAGGCTGGAAAACCAGCCGGCCCGAGGCCTTGCGCGGCGTGATCTGGTACCGGCTGCCGACGCGTGTGGATAACTTTAACTGGCGCTGGCCAACGCTCGGTGCCATAGTCGCCTCGCGTTCACTCCAAGAGAAATTGCGGATTGAACCGCGCCGTGTCGAGGCGGGGTTGGTGGAAATCAAACTCGTAAACTCGGGCGAACTCGACATTTCCTCACGGCTCGCTGTGGAAGTCCGGTGGTCGGATGCCCGCTTGATGGCGGGCGATGCACTCCGGGACTTTGAACTGGCGGACAGAAGTGCGTCCGCTGCGAGATTCCAAACTAAAACCAATTCAATTCGTTTGCCGGCCGGCGATTTCCTCACGCTGGGCTGGTTGCGGTTTGATCGTGACTGTGAGGTGCGGTGTGAACTTAACAAATTATGATGCCTATGCGCTGAACCCTGACCGAAGTAACTCAACGTCCCCTGCAAAATCGGATCCTGAAATTGCTGGATCTGAATTTCCGCTCGATGCTCCCGCCTCGCTGCGAGAAAAATTTCTCCGCCTCGCGATTCTTGTCCTCGCCCTGCTCTGCCTGGCGGCCACCCGCGCCCGGGCCTGCGGGCCGAATTTTCCCAACTCCCTGCTGGGCGCCGGCGACGCGGCGCTCTTGCGCGCGCCCGTGGCCCGCTTCCGGGCCGAGTTGGAGCGCATGCAGCTCGTGACCAGCCGGTTTGCCGCCAAGCCCGCCACCAACGGCTTCGATGAACAGGCGCGGGACGCCGAACTGGCAGACCTGGCGGCGGCACTGAAGCACGCACACGCATCCGCCGAGGAAAGCGAACGGATCTGCGCCGCGCACCGCGCCCAACGCGAGAAGTTGAATCAATTCTTGGCGGAGTTTGACGTGTGGGCTGGCGCGACACAGTTCATCCAGGACGAAAACGGCGGGCACACGCTGCCGCCCGAAGGCCCGGCGCCAAAGTTCGGCGGTGTGGCCGCCGTGCCGGGGCTGCCGGCGGAATTTGCGGATTACCTCGAAGGCGCAGTGGTCTGGCGAAATCCGGGAATCACCGACAAGACGGCCGCGCGCGAAGCCTGGGAGCGATTACTCGCCCGGCCGGAAGCGGAACGAAAATACAAATCCACCTGGGCGGCCTACATGTTGGGGAGGTTTTTCGACGACGAAGCGACGGATAAGGCGATCCAGTATTACCAGCAGGTCCGCGAGTTGGCGCGGAAAGGTTTCGTTGATTCCACCGGACTGGCGGTGGCCAGTCTCGGTTGGGAGGCACGATTGCTCTTCCACGATCACAAATATCGGGAAGCGATGACGCTGTATCTGGAGCAGCTCGCGGCGGGCGATGAATCGGCGGTGATCTCGTTGCAATGGGTGGCCAACGCGGCGCTCGCTGAATCTGCGGTCTTGCCCGAAATCGCGCGGGACGAGAACGCCCAGAAAGTCCTGACGGCGTTTCTGGTTTCCAGTGAAGACCTGGCCTGGGTGAACCACCCCAGCGAAACGGAAACCCCGAGCGAGTTGGCGGCGAATTGGCTGCGAGCAGTCGAGGCGGCCGGCGTCACCGACGTGGATTCCTCCGAGAAGCTGGCGCTGGCGGCGTATCAATCAGGTGATTTCGAGACCGCGCAACGATGGATCAATCGAGCAAGCAATTCCGCGGTCGCGCAATGGCTTCAGGCCAAGCTGCATTTCCGCGCTGGCAAATTGAAGCAAGGCGCCGCGCTGCTGGCGAAAATCACGGGACGGTTGCCAATTCAAACCGCCAGTGCGGAGGACCGCGCTGCGGAGCTGGCCGACAATCTGTATCTCACTCTCGACGACGACGGCTACAGCGTGGCCACGGCGCGCGAGCAGGCGCTGGCAGAGTTGGGCGTGTTGCGCTTAAGCCGGCGCGAGTTCACCACCGCGCTCGATGCGTTGCTGCGTTCGGGTTACTGGAGCGATGCGGCTTATGTGGCCGAACGCGTGCTCACCGTGGATGAACTCAAGGATTACGTGGATCACGACTGGCCGCTTCTGCCGCCCAAGGCAAAAGTCATCAGCACCAATGAGGAGGCGATCGTGCGGCCGCCGATCGAGGAACAAAGCGAGAACATCCGGTATTTGCTCGGACGGCGATTGACGCGCGAGCTGCGCGGCAGCGAAGCGCGAGCGTATTACCCGCGAGACTGGCAACCGCAATTTGATCGGCTCGTCGATCGGCTCGTCGCCGGCTGGAACGAGGCGTTGCCCCTGCCGGAGCGGGCGCGGGCGCTCTACGAAGCGGCTTGGATCACGCGCACCAACGGCATGGAACTCGTGGGCACGGAACTCGGGCCGGACTATCACATCTGGCTGGGCGATTTCGAGCACGGCGTGGATTGGGAAACTCGCGCCGCGAACGAGCAACGGGCAAAACTCAACGTGGCAACAACAAATGAAATCCAGCGGGCATGCGAGCACACTGCCGATCCTGATTTGCGGTTTCATTACCGTTACCAGGCCGCATTCATGGCGGGTCGCGCTGCGCGCATGCTGCCGGATAATTCAGACGAAACCGCGTTGATCCTCTGCACTGCTGGGGGCTGGTTAAAGGATCGCGATCCCGAAACGGCCAACATCTTCTACAAGTCCCTCGTCCAGCGCTGTCGCAAAACCGCGCTGGGTGCCGAGGCCGACCGGCGGCATTGGTTTCCGAGACTGGACGCGAACGGAACCTTCATTCCCCGGGAACCGGCTCCGATTGCACACATCGAATTCTCCCTAACCGACGACCCGCCAACGGCGGAAACGGAAGCTGATGCTGGGGCAGCTTCAACGCCCGCCGCACCAACCTTCCGCGGGTTGAGTTATGTCGTGGAACCGGGTGACACGTTGATGGCAATCGTCACCGCCTTACGTCAAAGCGGCGTGATGATCACGATTGCGGATGTGCTTACGGCGAACCCCGGACTGGAGCCGACGAAAATGGCTGTGGGCTCTTCGCTGACGATTCCGTTGGAGCCGCTGCCTTCACTTCAACCGGAAGCAGAGCCAAACTAGCGTTCAGTGCTCCGGCGAATCGAGGCACTGGCGGACGAGTTCAGCGAGGGCGGGCGGGCGATAGGGCTTTTGCAAGAAAAGTCCATCGCCACAGCCCGCCTCGCCCCCCACCACCCCAGCGGTGTAACCGCTGGTATAAATTACCTTAAGATCAGGTTTGCGTTCACGGAGGCGCGTGGCGAGTTCCCGGCCATTGATGCCTTCCGGCATGACAAGGTCGGTCAACAACAAGTCCACGGCGCCATCATGTTGATCCCAGATTTTGAGCGCTTCCACGCCGTTGGACGCGGAGATGACCCGATAGCTGTAGCCGGTGAGAATTTCGCGCACGAGTTCGCGCAATTCATTTTCGTCTTCGACCAACAAGATCGTTTCACTGCCGCCCGGCACGGCGCGTTTGCGAAAGGTAGTCTCCGCCGGGCTCTCGGCCTGCAAGGCCACGGCCGGAAGAAAGATCGTGAAAGTGGTGCCCTTGCCCGGTTCGCTTTCGACTTCAATCCAACCTTGATGCTGTTTGATGATGCCGTACACCGTCGCCAGCCCCAAACCCGTGCCTTTGCCGACTTCCTTGGTGGAAAAGAACGGTTCGAAAATCCGATTCAAGGTCTCTTGGTTCATTCCGCAACCAGTATCGGTGACGGCCAGGCAAACGAAGGCCCCCTGTCGTGCCGAAACCTGCCGCTGGACGTGCGCGAAATCCACCTGCACCAATTTGGTGGTCAGGCGCAATTGCCCGCCCTTGGGCATGGCGTCACGCGCATTCACCGCGAGGTTCATCACCACCTGCTCGATCATGCCGGCGTCCGCCTGAATGGAAGGCAAGCCTTCGGTAAATTCGGTCTCCAGCGCGATGTCCTCCCCCAACAGGCGCGAGAGGATGGAACTCAAGTTCCCCAGCACGGTGTTGAGCGCCAGAGTGCGGGTCTGGATGACTTGCTTGCGACTGAACGTGAGCAGTTGCCGCGTCAACGCCGAGGCGCGACGCGTGGCGTCGGAAATTTGTTTCAACGGTCCGGCGAATGCGGCTTCGCCCTTGCAACGCGAAAGCAGGAGATCCGAGTAGCCCTGGATTACGGTGAGGATGTTGTTGAAATCATGCGCCACGCCCGCGGCCAGTTGGCCGATGGACTCGAGCTTTTGCGCATGGCGAAACTGCGATTCCAAACTGACGACTTCAGTCACATCCGAGCCGTAACAATGCACGACCTGACTGGAGACGACGGGAAAGAACGACCAGGTCAGCGTGTGGCCATTGATGATGATCTGCTGCCGCAGATGGTTCTGCCCGGTCTTCAAGCATTCCTGGGCGATCTTGGTCGCTTCAGGCGGCAGAATGCTGGTCAAGTCATCCTGCCCGAGAGAGGTGGCCAGCATTCGGGCGGCATCGTTGAAATAGCTGATGTGTCCGTCGGCAGCGAATTCGAGCACGGGATTGGGATTCACGCGTGGAAACGCCGCGAGTTTCTGAACCTGACTTTCACTCAGCTTCCGTTCGGTGACGTTGTTCAAGCTGCCGGTGATGCCAGTGACCCGCCCATCCGCGTCCTGGGTGCGCTGCGCGAACACTTCCATCCACAGAACTTTGCCGTCCTTGGTATGCACCCGCGTTTCATAACGGCAGTAATCGATCTTGTTTTCGATTAGCTCCAGGAAGATGCGACGGTTCTGTGAACGATCGTCGTAATGAATGTAATCGAGGAAAAACGTCTTGAGGGAGTCCTCCAGGCGAAAGCCGGTGGCTTCGCTCCACGCAGGATTCAAAAAGGTCCAGTGCCCGAACTCGTCCACCTGGAAGATGACTTCCTTGATGTTCTCGACCACCGAACGATAGCGGCCTTCGCTAACGCTGAGAGCCAGTTCCGAACGCATGCGTGCGATGCCCAAAGCGATGCCGTGCGCGACGGAGGACATTTCCGGCAAGGTCGCCTCCGTTAATGGTGTGGTGGCGAACATGGACATCAAGCCCTCCAACCGCCCGTTCACCAACAGCGGCACAGCGGCGAAAGAGACCACGCCTTCGCGCTGCACCCACGCCTGTTCAATCAAGCGCGGATCACCGGCCAATTTTTTGATGAGCACCGATTGGCCACTCCGCAATTCTCCCAGATTGGGCAGCACCATCGGAACATCGAGGGCTGAACCAAAACTGGATGCCAGCGGCCCCGCCATGGCTCGGGGTCGCAGGACTGCCGCCTCTGGATCAAACACCCAAATCTGCGCAAGGGCGGCGTTCAAGTATTGGCTCATCGCACCCGCGCAGTGCTCGAGAATGACATCCAAGGATTCCGCCCGCGTTAGCACCAAACCCACCTCGGCTCCGAAAGCCGCCAAACGCGCCTGCTCGAAAGCGGCGCGGGCGGTCGCCCGCTTCCGCTCAATGGCATAGCGAACTGTGCGCTCGAGGTGAGTGGCGTCCAGCCTTTGTTTGACGAGATAATCTGCTGCCCCGGCCCGCATGGCGGCCACGTCCACTTCATGTTCGCCCAACCCGGTAAGCAAAATGATCGGTGACTGGCACCCGCCGGCGATGGCAGCACTGATGAGTTCGATGCCCGTTTGCGCGCCCAGCCGGTAATCAACGAGACAAATGTCGTGACGGTTGGCGACGGCGGCATTCAAACCGGCTTCATAGGTCCGCACCCAGTCCAGTTCAAATTTCCAGCTCCGAATCTCGTCGCAGACATCGCGCGTCAGGATGAAATCATCTTCATCATCCTCCACGAGCAGAACTTTGATGAGCGAGGCGGGGTTCACAGGCGTTTCAGTTTCGGTTGTGGCAGCTCGGCGATGCCGAACCAGTAGTCGGACAGCGCATTCATGATCTTCACCAGCGCATCGTACGCGGTGGGTTTGGGGACAAAGGAATTGGCGCCGAGATCATAAAGCCCGTTGACGTCCGTGTCGGCTTTCGACGTGGTGAAAACGACGACGGGAATCCGCCGCAAGTCAGGATGCCGCCGGATCTCCGCCAGAGCTTCCCGCCCGTCTTTGCGAGGCATGTTCAGGTCGAGCAAAATCAACGAAGGCAGCGGCGCGCTGCCGGGGGCGGAATAGTCGCCGCGTTGCAGCAGGTAATCCATCAGCTCCTCGCCATTGCACACAAACTTGATGGCGTCCCCCGTTTGACATTCCTTCAAGGCGTCTTCCACCAACAACTGGTCGTCGCAGTCGTCGTCAGCCATCAGGATCAACTGGCGGTTCGGTGGATTCATGCGGCGGCAGGATTGGCGGGTTTCTGGCGAACCGGCAGCCAGATGATGAAACTTGCGCCCGCGCCCGGTTTGCTTTGCGCGGTAATTCGGCCAGCGTGACGGTCCACGATCCGGCGGCACACGGCGAGTCCAACTCCGGTGCCTTCATATTCCTGCCGGCCATGCAGCCGTTGGAACACAGCGAAAATCTTGTCGAGGTATTTTTCGTCAAAACCGATCCCATTGTCCCGCACGGTCAACTCACAGAATGTCTCCTCGCCCGCAGGGCCGGCTTCGCTGGTCTTCCGGGCCAGGAACGTGGTCTGACCATTCGGCGTCGCACCGGAAACCAGGCGGGCGGTCACCGATACCTCTGGCGTCGCGCCGGGGGCCTGAAATTTGAGCGCGTTGCTGATCAAGTTCTGCATTAACTGCCGCATTTGCGTGGCATCGGCATCGATGGTGGGCAGTTCACCCACCTCGACTTTTGCGCCCGTCTTCTCGATGCGAAATTCCAGATCTCCCAGCACATCCTGAACAACGGTGCGCAGATTGACGGCCGCAAACGGTTCGGTGCGACTGATGACGCGCGAGAAAGTCAGCAAATCATCGATCAAATTGCGCATGCGCGCCGCGGCGTTCTGCATGCGTTCCAAATAATCCCGGCCCGCTTCCAGCTTGGCTTCATCACACTTGGTTTTGAGCCGGTCGCCGAAAGCCTGGATTTTCCGCAACGGCTCCTGCAAGTCATGCGAAGCAACAAAAGCAAATTGTTCAAGCTCGGCGTTCGACCGGGCGAGCTCGGAGGCTTTGAGGGCCAGCGCTTCGTCGGCCGCCTTGCGTTCGGTGATGTCCTTGAACAGCAGCACCTCGCCAATCACCTTGCCATTCTCCGTCAGGGGCGAGCAGACAAACTCCGCCACGAACGTCGAACCATCGCGCCTGGTCGCGGCGATTTCCTTTGGGTGCGCCCCGGTTGCTTCCGCCCGGAAACCAGCGAACACTTCAGCCTCCGGCAAACCGATCAACTCCTCGATCCGTTGGCGCAGAATGCGGGCAGCCGCCGGGTTGGCGAAAGTGATGCGACCTTGTAAATCGAGACCGCAGATGCCGTCACCGGCAGAATTCAAAATCAGTTCCGAACGGCGCTGAAGTTTTTCCAACTCCTGGGTTCGCGCTTGAACGTGCAGTTGCAGGACGTCTTTGGAGCGCAACAGCTCCAATTGTTGCTGGGAAAGATTGCGTTCGGTCTGACGCCGGCGGTTCAATTCTGCGCTGAGTTCGTCGCGAGCGTGGGTTAACTCCGCAACCTGGGCCTGCAATTTTTCCTGCATGGCGCGGGCGTCCTTCTCGGCGCGCATACGGGCCGTCAATTCGCTACGGGCCACGCGCAGTTCCGTGCGCAATGACTCGGCACTTACGGATTGCGCCTCCTTCATGCGCACCCGCTGCCGACGCGCCACCCAGTGTCCGAGCCCAAGCAATAAAGCACCCAGCACCAACCCGCCCTGCAAGACCGGGAGATGCCAACGAGTTGAACCGACCGCAAAATCTCCCGGGCGCAAAGCGCTCCAGAAGGCGCCGCCGACCAACAGCAGCACCCCAATCAAGCCAAACAGGTCGCCCACGTCGGTGACCTTGGCGCGTGACTCATCGGCGGCCTTGGTCCATGTGTACCGGCCGGCCACTGAGTCCACTTGCTCGATTTCCGTCATTGTTTGAAAGATTCCCCCGCCGAGCCGAAGCAAAAAGCCCCGAACACGTACAACCAGGAACATCCAACTGTGAGGAAGCACCTTACAGACCATTCGTATGGCTTCGACAACCCCGGGGTTGTCCGGCCGCGCGGCGAACCGCCCCTATGCGAAACCGCAGCGACTCATTCCCCGGTGTCATTGGCCACATACAGAGATGCAGCCGAGAAAGCCTCGTTAGTTTACAATCGGCGATTTTTGTCCTTTAATGGAACAAATTGTGTACCGGAGCAGGACGGAGAATATGACAGACGCAGTAGAAACTCTCGGCATCATCGCAGGCAGCCGGTCTCTGCCCTTGCTGCTGGCCCAACAAGCGCGCGCGGCTGGCGTGAAGCGCCTGGTGGCCGTGGCCATCGAGGGCGAGACCGATCCCGCTTTAGCCTCTCTCGTAAATGAGATTGTTTGGCTGAAGGTCGGCCAGCTTTCGAAATTGATAAAATTCTTCACCCAACACGGCGTGAAGCGTTGTGTCATGGTGGGGCAAGTGGCGCCCAAGAACCTGTTTGATTTTCGCCCGGACCTGCGCACGGTGGCACTTTTGCTCCGTCTCAAGGAAAAAAATGCCCACACCCTCTTCGGCGGCATCGCGGACGAGCTGAAGAAGGATGGCATCGAATTGATTGAAGCCACGCCATGGTTAAGGCCGCTCATGCCAGGTGCCGGCTTCGTACTCGGACGCAAACTGTCGGCCGAGCAACTTCAGGATGTCGAGTTTGGCTATCGCCTCGCGAAAGAAGTGTCGCGCCTCGAGATTGGCCAGTTGGTGGTGGTAAAGGAAGGGACGGCACTGGCCGTGGAAGGGTTTGAGGGTACGGATAAATGCCTCGCGCGCGGCGGCGAACTTGCCGGGAAGGATGGCGGCGCCGTGGCCGTAAAGGTTGCCAAGATCAATCACGACATGCGCTTCGACATCCCGTGTATCGGAGCCAAGACGCTGGAAACTTGCGCCGCCTCGGGCGTGGCCGTGCTCGCGCTGGAGGCTGGACGCACATTGCTGCTGGAACAAGAGACTTGCGCGCAGCTCGCGGACAAGCACAGAATCTCCGTCGTAACGGTTGGATAATCCACCGAGGCTTTTGTTTCCGAAAGGTATTAACCAAATGCTCGCATCACACGAATTGCTGGGGTTCGTTTCACCGGGACTCGCAAATGATATTCTTGAGTTCGCCCGCGAATCCGACAAGCCCACTTACAAAACCGTGGTCGCCGCGGTGGCCCAGGCGCGCCACCTGCGTCCGGTATTCCTCGAACGCCAGGAACGCCAGTCCCGGCATGCCACCATGCTGACCACACTCTCCCGCCCGGCTCTCGACATGATGGCGGGCACGCTGCTGCGCGCGTGGCTGGTGGGGAAGCAGAAATCCATGCTCGTGGATTTTCTCAACGCGCTTGGCATCGAGAACAAAGACGGTGTGGTGGAAGACCTGCCGGCGACCATGGATGATGCGAAGTTGAAATCCGCCGTGGACACGTTGCTCGCCAAGTATCCGCCCGAGCCAGTCGCGGTTTATCTCAACGCCTTCAACGACATGAACGAAGCCAACTGGGCGAACTTGAAGGCCATGCTGGAAAGCGATCCGCGCCTGCAGTTGGGTGGGGCAGCATAGCGCCCGAAATCAGAATTCCTTCGTCAAAAAGCTCGCATTGCCGAGGCCGACACGTAGGCTGTCGCCACGACCCATGAGTTTCTTGCCGATGAATAGCTTCCTCACCGTTCCCCGGGAACTATCAAAACCCCTTCTGATATTCACCCTCCTTGGCGCGCTCCCCGTGCTTGCGGGACCACCCCCAGCCGGCTGGCAAGTTGCGGGATTTGGGCGCGGCGGACTCGTCACCAACGCCATTGTGGATTACAACGCTGGCACGTGGAACGTTAACACGGGACCTGCCCGTTCCGCCATCATTTGCAAAAGCCTCAGCGGCGACATCTCAGTCACGATGAAGATCACCGCCGCCAGCGGCCAAACCACTGCGCACCTTGGCATCATGGTCTGGTCATCGCTTTCCTTGACGGCGGGTAAGGCGGGCCTGGTAATCGACCCGCAGGGGCAGAAACTTTACTTTGCCTGGGACGAAGCCAGCGATCGACCGGCGATTTTTGGCAACTACGTTCAGGAAGAGAGCGTCGGGTTTCCGGTCTGGCTGAAACTCACGCGTTCGGGCAGCACCTTCGCGGGTTATTACAGCAAGGACGGACGCGAATGGCGACCGGTCGGCGTGCCGGTGAAAACGTTTTGGGGCGGCAAACGTCCGGAGATTTACGCCGGCGTCTATGGCGACGGCGTCTGTGAACAACGTTTCACCGATCTGGAAGCCATCGCGAAAGCGATTCCGCCCGCGCCGCCCTTGCCGGACGGATGGAGTCTGGACCTTCAGGGCCAACCTGCGTTCGTCGGCGACGCGAAATTTTCCGATGGCAAATGGACGCTCGCCGGCGCCAGCCCCGTCGGACGAGGCGGATTTCACAACGTCACTGTGATGCAAGCCGCCTCGCCGCGGGTTCAACTCACGGCGAAAGTTCGTTTGGCCGACCTCTCAGACCCGCGCGCGGCCGGTGGCCTGCTGTTGAACGCACACGGCACGGAAGCGGGCATCCTCGCCTTTCCCGCCGGCAACAAGTTGACCTTCTTCATACGCAAAGACGGCACCGGTCTATGGCGGCTATACCGCAACGACCCG
>CAYWCK010000038.1:0-19707 GCA_964456685.1 uncultured Bifidobacteriaceae bacterium
AAGAACCGGGCCACGTCCACCATGTTGTCCTGGTCGTCCATCACGATCATGCCGCCCGAACCCATGATCGAGCCCAGCTTGCCGAGCGACTCGTAATCCACCGGCGTGTCGAGATGCTGCGATGGGATGCAACCGCCCGAAGGCCCACCGGTCTGCACCGCCTTGATCCGGCCGCCGTCTGGTGCGCCGCCACCCATTTCCTCCACGATGGTCCGCAGCGGCGTGCCCATCGGTACCTCGATCAAACCGGTGTTCTTGATCTTGCCTGCCAGCGCGAAAACTTTCGTGCCCTTGCTCTTCTCCGTGCCGATGGCGGCGAACCACTCCGCGCCATTGCGATAAATCGGCGGCACGTTGGCGAACGTCTCAACGTTGTTGATCAAAGTCGGGCAGCCATACAAACCACTCTCCGCCGGGAACGGTGGCCGTGGCCGTGGCGTGCCACGCTTGCCCTCGACGCTCGCCATCAACGCCGTTTCCTCACCGCAAACGAACGCGCCGGCGCCGATGCGGATGTCGATGTTGAAATTGAATGGCGATTCCAGAATGCCCGAGCCGAGCACGCCGAGTTGCTTGGCTTGCTTGATCGCGTTCTGCAAACGCGCAATCGCCAGTGGATATTCCGCCCGCACGTAAATGAAACCCTGGTCCGCGCCGACCGCCTGCGCCGCGATGGCCATGCCTTCCAGCACCGCGTGTGGATCGCTTTCGAGAACGCTGCGATCCATGAACGCGCCTGGATCGCCTTCATCGGCGTTGCAAATGACGTATTTCTTCGCTCCAGCGGATTTGGCCACCGTGCCCCATTTGAGTCCCGTCGGAAATCCCGCGCCGCCCCGGCCACGCAAGCCGCTGGCAACCATCGCATCCACGACTTCCTTCGGCGTCATCTCGCGCAACACATGGCGCAACGCGGTGTAACCGTCGGCCGCGATGTAGCTTTCAATCCGCTCCGGGTCCACCACGCCGCTATTTGCCAGCACGATGGAAAGTTGTTTGGTGAAGAAAGCCGCGCTCGGATCGGCTTGCTGTAGGACAGGCGTCGCGCCTGTCTCTGAATTCTTTTCTGAAGCTGGAGACAGGCGCGACGCCTGTCCTACGTTCAACGCCGCGATGATCGCGGGAGCGTTTTCCGGCGTGACCTTGATGTAAAGCGCATTGGCCGGGTCGGCCTGGACCAACGGGCCTTCGCAGCACAGTTTCATGCAGCCGACGCCGCGAACTTCAATCGTTTCCTGCAACTCGGCCGCTGCCACCGCCTTTTCGAGTTCCTCCTTGAGTTGCTTCGAGCCGGATGACATGCAACCAGCCGCCATGCAGCAACGCAGCGTGATCTTCTTGCGCGCGGCCAGCTCGCGTTCCTTGATTTGGGTCAGGTCCGTGAGGTTCATTTGCCCACCCATTTCTTGATTTGCTGCACCGCCGCGCCGGGCGTCTGCCGCGGCGTGACCGCGCCGTCATACACTACTGCCGGCGCAATGCCGCAAGCGCCGATGCACCGTGCTGTGAGCAATGAGACTTTGTTGTCGGCCGTGGTTTCGCCAGGCTTGATACCGGTCTGCTCCTGCACCGCGGCGATGACTTTGTCCGCGCCTTTCACGTAACACGCCGTGCCCATGCAGACGACGCACGTGTGTTCGCCCTGCGGTTTGAGGTTGAAGAAATGGTAAAACGTCGCGACGCCGTACACACGACTGGGCGGCAACTTGAGTTTGTAGGAAACGAACAACAGCAGATCGTCTTCGAGATAGCCGAAAAGTTCCTGCGCCTTGTGCAGCACCTCGATGAGGGCATCATGCCGGAACTGATGCCGCTTCATGTGAACTTCGAGAATTTTGAAGCGCTTGTCGCCACTGGCGTGGTCGAGCACGGCCTGAACTCGCTTTTTTTGCGGACTAACGAGCGTCGCGTTCATACGAGATGATCCGTGAAGGCCCGGCGGGTCGGCAGCTGGCCCATCCAACCGCCACGTCTTCGTCGCGACTTTGCCGCCGCAATGCAAATCCGTCGCCGCGGAAATTGTCCAAGGGTAATCGTCTTTTGCTCGCGGCTGAATCAGAAGTAGTAATCCACCGCCGCAGCGCGTGCCATGAAGTTCAAATCCGCCGCCGGTTCAGGCTTCGATTTCGTTGCGCAAAGTGCCGATGCGTTCGCGGAGCTCCGGCCAGAGCGGTTCCAAATCCACGTCCTCCAGCGCCGATTGCAGGCGCGCGAGTTTTTGGTGCACGTTTTGACTCAAGGCGAGCGATTGTTCCAACCAGCGTTGCGCGGCGGCGAGATCGCCAAGCTGGCAGGTATAGCAGGCGAGATTGTAGGGAATGAGCGTTTCCGTCGGAAAGCGGCCGGCGGCCGGCAGCAGGAGCTCAAAGGCTTCGCGCGTGCGGCGCAATTCGTGCAGCGCGAACGAGCGATGCACCCAGGCGTTCACATCGTTTGGAGACGATTGCACCAGGCGCTCGCCCACCTCGGCGGCGGCGAGCCAACGCTCCTCGCGGGCCAGCAAACGCCATTCGCAATCGAGGACCTGCGGATGGATGCGCATGGCGAGCCGGATTTGGTTGAACTCTTCGCGGGCTTCGGCGATGTCGCCCAACATCAACCAGCCGGTGGCGGCATTCAGATAGTGGGTGTCGGGAGGTTCGAGCGGTAACATTGGGGCACAGATCAGGCTGTTTGCTTTTCCAATGACGCCAACACCTCCGGATCGCGCACGTCCACCCAGCGACCCTGAATCTCCAGCCCGGCGAGGGCGTGCTTGGTCGCGATCAACGCGATGATGGCATCGGTCAGTTCGTATTCGCCGCGCGGTGACTTTTCCAGTTTGGCGGTAAATTCGAACAGCGACGGTTTGAAGATGTAGATGCCAGCGTTGTACCAGGCGGGTGCGCCGGGCGTGAGCCAGCCGGTGCGACGCAGTTCTTCGATCTGGGCGGCGGACGGTTTCTCGACGAGCCGAGTCAGGCAGAATTTTTCGTCGAAGAAATTCAACCCACCCTTTGTGACGTCTTCGCCGCGCGTGACCGTGATGACGCCGGAGAAATCGCCTTCATTGAAGCGGCGAATCATCTGCGCGTACGTCTCCGGCTTCACGAGAATGTCGCCGTAGGTCAGCAGAAAGGGAGAGACGCCCAGGAATGCCTTGGCCACTTCGGGCGCTTTGCCCGTGCCGTCCTGGACGAGTTGCCGGCCGTAACTGATCCGCACGTCCCACTTCGCGCCGTCGCCGAAATACTCCTCGATGGTCTCGGCGCGATAACCCGTGACGATGAAGACTTCCTTGACGCCCGCGGCACGGATGCCCGTGACGATATGTTCCAAAATCGGTTTGCCCTCGACCTTGAGCATCGGCTTGGGAACCTCATTGGTGAGTTCCTTCATGCGCGTGCCTTTGCCGGCGGCCAGAATGACGGCTTTCATGCGGCGCAGAGGATGAACAGCTGGCGCGAACCGCGAAACAGAAAAATTTCTCGCGTGGCGAATTCTGTTCCGCACAATGCCGGCGAACCGCACCATGAAATCCGCCTTTGCCTCGCTCACGATCCTGTTCGCCGGCATTCACCTTTGTTTTGCCGCGGGCAAGCAACTTACCGGGGCGCACGCGCCGGCCGCCACGCCAGCCCTCGCGCCGGCCGAGGCGGAAAAGAAATTCCTCGTGCCGCCCGGTTTCGAGGTGCGCTTGTTCGCGGCCGAGCCGGACGTGGTAAATCCCGTGGCGATGACCTGGGACGAGCGCGGCCGGCTCTGGGTGCTGGAACTTTACGAATACCCGCTCGGCGCGCCGCCGGGACAAAAGGGCCGCGATCGCATCAAGATTCTCGAAGACACGGACAATGACGGGCGCGCCGACAAGGTTACCGTTTTTGCGGACGGCTTCAGTCTCGCCACGGGCCTCGCCTTGGGGAATGGCGGTGTGTATGTGGGGCAGGCGCCGGATTTACTATTTCTCCAGGACACCAACCACGATGACAAAGCCGATACGCGACAGGTTTTGCTGACCGGCTTCGGTCTTGAGGATCGGCACGAGTTGCTCAACGGTTTCACCTGGGGACCGGACGGTTGGCTCTACATGACGCATGGCGTGTTCACGCGTTCGAAGGTCAAGATTCCCGAAGCCACGGAGCCCGGCATTGAAATGACTGCTGCTGTGGCCCGGTTTCATCCGCGCACGAAGAAATTCGAAATCTACGCGGAAGGCACGAGCAATCCCTGGGGAGTGGATTTTGACGCCACGGGCAACGCGTTTGTGAGCGCATGCGTGATTGACCACCTCTTCCACATGGCCCCCGGCGGCACGTATCAGCGGCAGTCCGGGTCACCGTCGAATCCTTACGCCTACGAAATCCTGCCGAGCATCGTGGAGCACAAACACCACATGGCGGCGTATTGCGGCATCTGCATTTATCAGGGGGATCAATTCCCGCCCGAGTATCAGGGTCGTGTGTTCATGGGCAACATCCACCAGAACGCGATCAATCACGACCGGCTCATTCCCAACGGGGCGAGCTTCAAGGCGGTGGCGGAGCCCGACTTTCTAACGACGAAAGACGGCTGGTTCATGCCGGTGAGTGAACAGGTTGGCCCGGACGGCGCGCTGTGGGTGGCCGATTGGTATGACAAATATCCGTGCTACCAGAACGCCAACGCCGATCCCGAAGGCGTGGACCGCGAGCGCGGACGGATTTGGCGTGTGGTTTACGCGGGCAAGGAAGCCGGAAAGAAAATTCCACCGCGCCCGGATGCGAAGATGGATCTCGGCAAAATGACGGGCACGGAACTGATCGGTTTGTTGCGCGGCTCGAACATCTGGCACCAGCGCATGGCGCAACGGCTTCTGCGGGAGAATCTGTTCACGCCGCGCCGGCAGCCGCGTTTTCCCGATAGCGAGCCGGGTTTCAGCCTCGCCTTCATGAACACGGTGGATGGCAACGTATCGCTGGCCACGCGTACGCTCGCCTTGTGGCTGCTGGAGGAATACGGCGACAACAAGTATCCGCGCTGGCTGCTGTGGAATGCCGGCACGGTTTTTGGCGACGATTGGTTGCGTCGGTGCGCGGCCGCCTGGCGAGTCGCAGCCGAAGGCGATGAAACTTCCAAGGAGGGCATTCAGGAACTGGAAGCCCTGGCGCACGACAAGGATCCACGCGTGCAATTTGCCGTGGCCGTGGCGGTGCGACGCATCGTCTCCAGCCGGTTGGTGACCAACCATGAGATCAATGACACCGCACCGGTCGCGAAAGCGCTGGCTACTTTGACCCGGTCCGCCGCTGCTGGCCAGGATCGGCTGGTGAATTACATGATCTGGCTGGCGAGCGAGCCGTTGTTTGCGCGGGATCCCGAGCCCGGTTTGCGTTGGCTGGCGGAGAACGGCGCGGCGAGTCGCCCGCTCGCCGACAAGCTGGTTGCCAAGGCGATGCGGCGGTTGTGCGACTTGGGGGGCGTGGAAAAGGTGGATCGCGCGGTGAGTTTCATCACCGAACTTGCCGGCAAAGACGACCCGCTCACGGTGGCGGCGCTTGAAGGTCTGCTGCAAGCGCAGCAAGGTCGGGCAGTGCGCCCGAGCGCCGATCCAAAATTGTTCCTCGAAAAGCTGTCGGCGAGCGCCAGCACTGAAGTGCAATTGCTCGCGCAACGGTTGGGCACGGTTTGGGGCAATGCCGCGGCATTGGCAAAATCACTCGCGGTCGTTGGCGACCGCCAGGCACCGGCGGCGGCTCGGGTGGAGGCGATGCAGTCGGTGGCATTGGCCAAAACAGACGCGGCCCGGGCGGCGCTCTTGCAAGTGGTGGCGAGCGAGAACCCGGAGGCGGTGAAATTGGAGGCGTTGCGTGCGCTCAGCACGGTCGGGGGCGACGAGGTGGGGGCCGAGGTGTTGAAGCACTGGCCACAGCTGAACGCCGTCGAGCGTCGCGCGGCCTCGGAGACGTTGGTGTCGCGTCGGCGCTGGCTGTTGGCTTTGTTGGGCGCCATCGAGACGAAGCAAGTGGCGCCGGTGGAACTCTCCGCGTCGGCGGTGCGGACGTTGTCGCAATCGAATGAAGAAAGCATCCGTCAGCGCGCGGCGCAGGCCATCGGTCGCTTCCGCCCGGCGAACGCGGACAAACAGAAGATCATCGCGATGAAGAAGGAAATGATTCTCGGCGGCAAGGCCGACCTGGCCGCCGGGCACGAAGTGGCGAAGAAAACCTGCTTTGTCTGCCACAAGTTGAACGGCGAGGGCGCGGAGGTCGGACCGGACTTGACGGGCGTGGGCCGATCCAGCCTCGATGCGTTGCTGGCGAATGTGATTGATCCGAACCAAATCGTCGGCAAAGGCTACGAGAACGTGATCATCGAGACGAAGGATGATCGCACGGTGAGCGGACGGTTGATTGAAGAAACACCCACGCAGGTGAAATTGCTCGCGTCCGGTCCGAAGGAAGAAGTCGTGGCGCGCGGCGAGATTGCGAACCTGAAAATCAGCGAGCTGTCGGTGATGCCCGAGGGCCTGGAGCAGATGCCGGACGCGGATTTCCGGAACTTGATTCAATTCATCCTCACTGCGCCGGGTGAGGCGAAGAAATGAACCGGAACATCACTTCGACGGAGAATTGCCCTTAGCGTTATGGGCCAGGACTTGCCAGAGTGTGGCGAATCGCGATGAGCCTTCTTTTCCGAGTACAGCAGACGAGCCTTCGCGCCTGGCTCTGGCTCGCGCAATTGCGCGCAGGCTGGCGCTGGTTGGTGAAGCTGCTGCTGCTTGGTGTGGTAGTGCTCTTCACGCTTTACCCGCATCCCGTGCTTTTGGTGCGGGAGATTCAACACTTGAGCAACGTCGAGTCCTTGATCCAGCCGGATCTGCCCGAGGTGGCCGAAATGAACCGCGAGATTACCGCGCAATTGAAACCCGACGCCACCAAGCGTGAGGAATTTCGCGCGGTCGAACGCTACGTTTACGAGCACATCCGCTACGAATACGATTGGTTTAACTGGGGCAACCTCGATTACTGGCCGACGGCGAAAGAGGCGATTGACCGGAAGCGGGAGGATTGTGACGGTCAGGCGATTGTTGCCGCCAGCGTCTTGCGGGCGCGCGGCTTCAAGACCGCCTCGGTGGTGGCAAATCTGCAACACTGTTGGGTGACCGTGGACGGATCGGAGCTGATGGGGCCGCAGCCGGACAAGAACATGCGGCGCGTGGGTGATCGCGTGGTGCTTTCCTTTCCGGAAGTGCGGACGATTCTAGCGAGCACGGCCATGATCAACAAGTTTCCCGCCGTGCGCTGCCTGGTGATTCTCGTGACGGTGCTGGTGCTGGCCTATCACCCGTGCCGGAACCTCTCCGGCTTTCTCGGCGTGCTGACGCTGGGGTTGGTGGGAATGGTTTTGTTGCTGGATTGGAGCAACCGGTTCAATACCCGCGCGAAGGACTTGGAGTTAAGCTCGCTGCTCTGGTGTTCGGTCTGTTGGTTGATTGCGCTGACGGCAGCGCTTCTCGCCCATCGCCTGGTTGCGGGCCGGGCAAGCTCAGCCGGACGCGCTGAAGTTTCCGCAGAGGGTGCGAAAGACAGCGATCACAAGTCCACGACGGCACGCGCGAAGTGAAGCGCCCTGCCGGTCGCAGTGGTCGCGCAGAATTCCCTTGTCGAAAACCTTCCCGCCGCGTGAAATCCCACGGATGAATCGACGTGCGTTTATCCGCTCGGCCGCGCTGACAGGCGCCGCCCTTGCCTCCATGACCACCACCAAAATTTCTGCGGCCGAAGCGGGCGCCGGCGTCCACTGGCCCATCGGCTGTTTCAACCGCCCGTGGGTAAACGACATGAAGGGCTGGACTCACGACACCGCGCTGGACGGCATCAAGGCCGCCGGCTACGGGCTCACCGGCTTGCTGACGCGCTCGGCGAAAGAGCCGTTTACCGGCTCAGAGGCGACGCCGGAATATCTCGCGGCGTTGAAAGCTAAAATCGCCGCGCGCGGACTGAAGGTGAACATGAGCGCACTGCGAACGAAGAATGATTTGTCGCTCGCGGAGCAGATCAAGGATTTGCGCCAGCAGATTGACAACGGTCGGACGGTGGGCGTGGAGTTTCTGCTCACGTTCGGCGTGGACAAGCCGGCCCACTACGAGAATTACTACCGGCTCATGGCGGATGGCGCCGCTTACGCCCAGGAACGCGGCCTGAAGCTCGTGCTTAAACCGCATGGTGGCGGCAGCGGAGCGGCGGAGGAGATCCAGCGTTGCCTCGCGGCGGTGAAGCATCCGAATTTCAAAATCTGGTACGACGCCGGCAATATCATCCACTACACCGGCAAGGATCCGCTCGAACAACTCAAGCCCATCGCCCGGCACGTCACGGGCTTTTGCGCCAAGGATTGCGGGGAGCAGAAGGGCAACGTGATGCTGGAATTCGGGCAGGGCAAGGTGGATTTCGCCGCGGTATTCGGGGAACTCAAGCGCGCCGGCTTCAACGGCCCCGTGATGGTGGAATGCTGCGTCCTCGGTGAGACGCCGGAAGCAGTCACTGCCAGTGCGCGCCGCAACCGCGAGTTTCTGGAGAAGCTGTTCGCCGCCCTCTGAAAAGCGCAGCGCCGAACAAATGTTCGGCGCGGGCTGCTTGCGGAAGGGAATTTTGCTGATTGCGCAACCGGCGCTTCGGCCTGGTTACTTGCCGGCGGCCTTGTCGGCTTCCGCCTTGGCCTGCTTCGCTTCCCACACCTTGTAGGACTGCGCAACGTTGTGCCCGTGCGCGTCGAGGTAGGCGTTGATCTGGTCTTTATACTTCTGGAAGATGCGGGACTTCTCCGCGGCACTGCCGCCTTCGATCGCCTCATCGCGGGCAACCTTGAGCAATTCCATGATCTTCGCCTTGTCCGCATCCGTGAGTCCGGGAATGATGTCGCAGTAGGCATCGTAGGTGACCTTCACTTTGCCGTAGGTCATCTTGTCCTTCACCGTGTCCACTTGTTCCGGGCTCAATTCCTTGCCGAGGCGCGCGAGGAAATTCGCATGCACCGCCGGGGTGAGCGCCTGCACAAAGCCGGCGCGCAAATGTTCGCCCGCGGCTTCTTCCACTTCCATCAGTTTGATCATCGTTTCAATGGAGTCGTCACGGGTGCGGAGCACGCGATACTGGGCGAGGATGATGTCGGTGACCTTCTTCGCCTTGGCGGCATCCTCGATCTTCAGCGCCGTGAGAATGTCAGCGGTGCGTTTCTCAATCGCCTCCACGTAGGCCGCTTCCCGATCCGCGGCTGAAATGGGCGGACTTTTCTCCTGAGCGGAAACGGAATTGAGGCTGGCCACGGCCATGCCCATGGCCAAAATGCGGGCGAGCGAGCGGGTTTTCATGACGGTTCTACTCTACCAGACGCCCGGGGCATTGCCAGTAAAAGGTGCTGCCTTTCATGCACTCAGGGAATCGTGACGGACCGGTAGAAATGGCTGCCGGCTTCGACCGGTACGACCAGTTCAATCACTCCATTGACCGGCAGATTTGTGGCGATTGGCTGCCAATCGATCAGGTTGGTGGAAAGCTCGATACGATAGGGAAATCCATCGAGGCCGGCGAACTGCACGCGCCCACCATCCGGGCTGATTTCCATGCTGCCCCAGGAATCGGCGCGCACGCGGGCGAGCAGCTGGGCAGGGATTCGCTCATAGGCTTCGTCGGTCAAACCAAGCTCAAGTTGGATTTCCGAACTGCGATTCAACCACGGCGATTCCGTACTCAGGGCCGACACAGCGAGCAAGTCGCCCACCTCATGAAACAACTGGTTTGGTTGTGCGGAGCGCGCCGTGCGAATGGCTAGCTCGATCACCGTGGCTGGGGTCGAGTTGGACGTCATCGTTAGCTCCTCGAAGAGCGGGCTGGAGTAATCAATCAGGTATTCGTCGCTCGCGGAATTGGTAAGCACGGCGAGGCCATTGAGCGCCGCGAGCCAGGCGTTGGGGTCGGTGGAATTTATCGAGAGCAAATCTTGTGGGCGATTGGTGTTGAGCAGCGAGGCAATTAAGGCAACGAGTGACCAGTCCCGCTCAGGTTGTGTGTGCAGAGCATCAAATAAATCGAAATTGCCGGTCCAAATACGCCAATCGCTCGACTGCAATTTGTAATTGCCCACTGCTTCGGCGACGGAGAGCGATTTCAAATAAAGCGTCTGCCACGGCGTGCCCCGGTGGATGCGACGGAGCATCGGCAAGGTCAACGATTCGTTGTGAGGAAAATCCCAATCGTCAGAATGAGCTACTGCGGGGTCCTTGATGACGACATTGAAGGCTTTGGGATCATCGCTTGGAACGACGAATGGGTTTCCGCCCCAAGGTTGGTAGCGATCATTCAGGCTTCCCAGATTGTTGATGCTAGTATTAGTGATGCTAGGAGGTGTCCAAGGGACAGTAACCCCGGACTTCTCAAAATAGAGGAGGTCGCTCGATAGGTAATGAACCATCGGGTCCCGGGCTTGCCACTTCATCGGAAAGGAAAACTTCCGCGTTGGCGTAAATGGTGCGTTGGCTACCAGGCTAAAATTGGTGCCGTTGAAGCTCTGACCAGTTCCAGGCTGATAGATGTAAGTGTGGTTGGGTGCGAAGAACGCCAGGAAATTCGCAATGGCTTGGTCGCGAGTTGCGCCGGAAGGCTGCCCGATGCCGTAATATTGCCAGTTGCCACCGATTTCAACTTCGCTTTTGGAGATTTGAATCTGTTGGATAATTCCTGGGAGATCGCTTAACAACGGACTGTCGGTCACAGGAGCATTCGTGGCCCAGACTCCCGCGAAGCCAAGCGCGTTATGCGGTTGAGCGAGATGCAGACTCAAATCTTGGTAGGCGACCATGCCATTCAACTGCACGTAATCAATGAGCCGCCCGCTGGCTGCATCTTTTGCATAGGCCACCACCCGGTTGGTGATCGCGATTCCCCAACGTGGGAAAGCGTAACCGCTAGGCCGTTCGAAATTCGATAACCGGGCATCGAATGTCTGGCTTCCAAACCGGTAGGCGAGATTTGGTAGCACGATGTGGTTGGTCACCATTGGAACTAGGAGTGAGGCATCCCGCTTGTTGGCAGGGTTCCAACCCAGCCACAGATTCGTCTGATAACTCCCAAAGGCAGTCCAGTTCGACGTGTGGACGAATTCGTAGTCATTAGTCAACCCGAGTCGCCAAAAGTTGGTGACGGTAATTTCCACTGGCCGATTGTAATTTGACCGGTAGGAATTCCAGAACTCAGCGCCGCAAATATTCGAGATGCCGATCACAAACAACTGGTTTGTTTGGTTAATCATGTTCCCGCCGCCGGCAGCGGACTTCACCAACTCCAGTTTCCGCGTAATTTGCAATACCGTCTCCATCGAAAACTCGTTGAAATTCGGCAGACCTTTCTTCGCACCAATCACAACCGGAATCCCTAGCACCAAATCATCTGGTTGAATCTGGCTTGCGCTGGGGTGGAACAAGTCGCTCAAACGATTTCCGAGAAACGCCGAATTCGATTCCTCCACGTAGCCGGTGATGAAGACCGTTCCATTTTCGTTGGCGAACCGTGGCCGGAACAGGGTCGGCAGATGCGGATAGTCATCGTTGAAGCGGTTCGTCGTGGCTTCGTAGATGTTCGCACTGACTTGCAGCAGCCGATGCACGGCCGGCGTGTATTGGTTCGTCGGATAAATCTGGAGATGGTTGAGTTCCAGATTCATTTCCATCTTCAGCAACCGCGAAGCGAGGTTAGTGAAGAATCCGATGGGATCAGCTGGATTCAAAGGCGACGCGGCGCGCACGGGCGCGACGAGCAGAACTGCAATCAGCAAACCGAAACCGGTTCCGCGAAACTTATGACCCATCACCCGCACGGTGGCAGGCTTATCAGACTGGCCTTAGGAAGTCAGTTGATTTCGGCGATGGTTTTCGGGCGTGTGGGCAGGGACGGAATCGCTGCGGCTACGCCACAGCTTCATGACCTCGACAGCGAGGTGGCGGTGGGGGAGATTAGGCCGTGCGGCAATGGGCTCAAATCATGAAAAATGAAATTCGTTTTGGGGCGCCGTGGGCGGCGGTGGTGAAAGTTGTGACCATCGTGGTTTGCGCACTCTTGGTGGGCGTGATTCTGTTCGGGCTGGCGGCGTTGCCGGCGAACACGCCGCGGTTCGCTTCGCTGCTGATGGTGATCGCGCCGATTGGGATTTTGCTGGGGACGCTGCCCTTTCTGGTGCGGGGTTACGTTCTGCGCGACGACGAATTATTGATCGAGCGCCTGGGGTGGGCGAATCACGTGCCGCTGAACACCGTCGTCTCGGTAGCGGCCGACGCCGATGCGATCCGCGGATCGATTCGTCTGTGCGGCAGCGGTGGGTTGTTCGGTTTCTTCGGTTGGTTTCGCAACGGCCGGCTTGGGGTGTATCGCGCTTACGGCACCGACCCAAAGCGCTGCGTCGTGCTGAAGCTGACGCGGCGGACAATCGTGATCACCCCGGATGACCCGCAACGCTTCGTGGCCGAAGTTGAAATGCGTCGGCGGAAGTAACTGGATCGAGTCAGCGTGCGGTTGAATCGGTCAGCAACCCGGGAATGTCCCGACCTTCGGCCGTCGGAAGTTTCACACCGAACAACGCTGCAATGGTTGGCGCGACATCCACGTTGTCCACGAATTGCAGCTTCGTGCCGGGGCGGATGCCGCGCCCGGCGGCGATGAAAATGCCATCCATCTTGGGATTCGAGGCGAGATAGCCGTGGCTGCCCGCCGTGATGGTCAATTCGGTGATGACCTCATCTTCGAAAGCCTCATTGGCAAACGCGTACCCCTCCTGCGGCACCAGCACGAGGTCGCCCATCTGGGGATTCTTGGCCGGGTCGGGCAGGCGCAACGCCGGGTAGTCTTTCGGCTCCAGAACCTGAGCAATGCCCTCGTGGCCGCGCAGCAGACCAATCACCCGGGCGCGATCTGCGGCTTGGGTGGCGGGATTGGTCAGATAGACAAAGGCCGTGCCACCTTCGGAAACCGCCTGGGCGCGGCGGTTGGGCGGGGGCCGGAACAGACCTGCTTTGCGGAAGACGATATTCGGACAGATGATTTTTTTCGGCTGTTCGAATCCGTGATCGGACGTTATGAAAATGGTCGTGCGCTCGCGCAATCCAGATTCATCCAGCGCCCGCAGCACCTCGGCGACATGAGCGTCCGCCAAGGCGAGGGCCGTGTAAGCGGCAGTGGAATTAGGGCCGTGCTTGTGCTGCACCGTGTCCGGGGCAAGTAAGTGCAGCAGCAGCAAATTCGGTGGTCGGGTGCGGATCAAATGCACGGCGGCGGCTTTCCAAACTTCATCGCCCCGCACGGCGCCGCCGTTGCGAAAAGCCGCTTCGTCGTCGCTGCTGAGAATGCCCGTGCGGATCAATTCCAACCGCAGCCGCGGGGTGGTGTGAGCGAGGGCGTTGGGCACATCGGGAAAGTTATCGTGCAGCGTGCGGGCGCCGCTGGTGCAGGGCCAGTTGATATTCGCGCAGCGCAAGCCGGCCGGATGGAGCACGTCGTAAATGGTCGGCACAGCGACCAGTTCCTTTTGGCCGCGTTCACCTTCGAGATTCACCGAAGCCCCCGCGCCGCGGCGATACATGATGCCGTTGAAAAGCACAGAGTGTTTATCCGGATGCACTCCCGTCACCAGCGTCGTGTGGTTCGCCCAGGTGACGGTGGGATTGGAAACGTGGAGCGCTTCGGCGGTAGCGCCGGCGGCAGCGAGCCGGCGCAGCGTGGGCAACGAGGCTTCCGAATCCTTGAGATAGGAAGCGGCGAGTCCATCAATGGTGATCAGCAGCACGTGCCGATTGGTGGCCGCGAGTTGCGCGCTGGCGGGTTCGAGACCAAGCAAACCGAGCAGGCTGGCGAAGGCCAGGCACACCTTTCGGGAGGAGAACATGCGGTGTATTTACTCGACCGCCGGCGAATGCTCAATCAACGAAGTCATCCGGCCCGGGCAGGTGACCGGACGGGATTAAGCAGGAAACACTGGCGCGAATGCCGGCTTGACCGGTTCGCGCCGCGGGGTAGGGTGCGAGCATGCGCGAGGGGCATTGGGAAGGTCTGACCCAGCTCATGAACAAGGTCGCCTTGTTGGTGGACGTATTGCGGCCGTGGTTCTTCTTGTGTCTGGCGCTTGCCGCGCTGGTCTTGCTCGTAGTCTGGATCGCCAAGGTGCTGAATCACCTCAACGGCAACGGGCCGGGTTTGAGCATTTCTGAATCCTACCGGGCCTCCTTGCTTGATCGGATGGATGAACATGCCTGCGTCGCGATTTCACGGCGACCCCGCCGCCGCAAACGACGGCACCGACACCGGCCAGCCACTGTCAAAATCTCCGCCTGATCCGGCCACTCAGCTTCCCGGCCAGTTGGATGAACCCCCTCATTTCCCAGCGGGCGCCGTGTGCGACTCGGGGACTTTGAGCGCCGGACGACTGGCAAACGGTGAAGCCAGCGCGAAGAAATAGACCATCGCGACGATGAAAAGCAGGACGCCCCCGATCACCAGCGCCGCCTGGGTGAAGCTCACCCGACGTGTTTCATTGTGATGCGGAGAATCCGGCGAAATCGTCCGCCGCCGCCGCCGGAGCACGGGCAGTTGCTTCACGCGGAACTTGGAAGGTGGCGGCGCTGAATATTGACCGGGCGGCACGAACATCCTCCAAGGCACCGGGCGGGGATGTCGCCGGGAGGAACGTGGTCGAACGTCCTGGGCTGGAGCGGGTCTGCCTTCGTTGTCCACGGGGCCAACATGCGGCGATGGCGGGAAGGCGTCAAGAATTCGCTCGGCTGAAACCACGTTTCGAAGCTTGTTGCCCGTTGTCGCCTCCATCCGCTTCGGCCGGATGCGCTTTTTACTCCCCGATGATTTTGACGAGCACGCGCTTCCGTCGCCGCCCGTCAAATTCGCCGTAAAAAATTTGTTCCCACGGGCCGAGGTCGAGTTGGCCCTTTGTGATTGCCACCACGACCTCGCGTCCCATGAGCTGGCGTTTCATGTGTGCGTCGGCGTTGTCCTCGCCGGTGCGATTATGTTCGTACTGCGAGGTCGGTGCGTGCGGCGCGAGTTGCTCCAGCCATTTGTCGTAGTCGGCGAGCAAGCCGCTTTCGTCGTCGTTGATGTAAACGCTCGCGGTGATATGCATGGCGTTCACGAGGCAAAGTCCTTCCTGCACCCCGCTCTGGCGCACCAGGGCGGCGATGGTGTCGGTAATGTTGAGATAATCCCGGCGATGCGGCGTTTCGAACCAGAGATGTTCCGTCAGGTGCTTCATACGCGGTTCACCCTTGAGGAGCGACGGGACGATTGCAAGTCCACAGCCCCGGCCAAAATCTCTCCTTTCTCTGACCGGGCCGTTCGTGTTTATTGTGCGCCCTTTATGAGCAAGACCGCATTATTGTTCGCCGGCCAGGGGGCGCAAGCCGTGGGCATGGGCAGGGATTTTGCCGCGACGATTCCCGCCGCCAAAGCGTGGTTCGATCGCGCGAATGCCGACCTCGGTTACGATCTCGCCGGCATCTGTTTCAACGGCCCCGACGACGAACTCACCAAAACCGAACACGCGCAGCCGGGCATTTTCCTTGTGAGCTGGGTGGCGTTTCAGTTGTTGAAAGAGCGCGTGCCTTCGCTCCAGTTCGACGCCGCCGCGGGTTTGTCCCTCGGTGAATTCACCGCGCTGACGGCGGCGGGGGCGCTGAGTTTTGATGACGGCCTGCGCGTTGTGCGGCAACGGGGCAAATTTATGCACGAAGCGTGCGACGCCACGCAGGGTGGCATGGCCGCGGTCATCGGTCTGGACGAAGCCCCCACGCGCGAGGTGTGTGCGGAAACGGGGGTCGTGCTCGCCAACTTGAATTGCCCCGGTCAACTCGTGATCTCCGGCGCGGCGGACCGTATCGAACAAGCGTGCGTGGCCGCCAAAGCCAAAGGCGCGCGCAAGGCAATCCCTTTGCCCGTCGCCGGCGCCTATCACTCGCCGCTGATGGCGAGCGCCCAACCGAAATTGCAAACGGAACTGGCCAAGGCGAAAATCTCGTCGCCCGCCGTGCCGGTCATTTCCAATGTCACCGCCCAGCCGCACACCACCCCGGACCAGATTAGCGCGCGCTTGCTGGAACAGGTGACCGCCTCGGTGCGCTGGGAGGAATCCATCCGCTATCTGCTGGCGCAGGGCTTCACGCGTTTCATCGAACTCGGACCGGGCACGGCGCTGAGCGGCTTTATGAAGCGCATTGATAAGAGCGCCCAGATGCTGAACGTCGCCGATGTGGCGAGCTTGGAAGAGACGGCGAAAGCGCTCACGTCGTAGGTAGGGCGCTTCACTCCGTGCGCGCCGCGGCGGGCCGGGGACTGCCCGCCCGACCAAATTTTTTCGTGTTCATTCGTGTTCATTCGTGGTTAAAACTCCGCCGTGCCAACCCCAGCACCCAGCCAGAGCGCCGAGGATTATCTCGAACGCATCCATGAATTGATCGAGGCGAAAGGTTATGCCCGTGTCGTGGACATCGCGTCCTCGCTCAAAGTTCGCCAGGCCTCGGTCACGGCCATGGTGCAAAAGCTCGGCCGCGCCGGGTTTGTGAAGTATGAGAAATATCGCGGCCTGATTCTGACCGAGGAAGGGCGCGTCGTTGCCCGGAAGATTCAGGATCGTCACGCCACGCTCTCGCGCTTTTTCTCCCTGTTTGGCCTGGACGCGGAAACGCAACGGGCGGACATCGAGGGCATCGAGCACCACCTGAGTCCGGCCACGTTGGAAACCCTGGCCGATCTCGCCGCCTTTTTCGAAACCGATCCGGCGGCATTGCGGGCCTTCAAACAATCGCGCAAGGCCGCCCGCCGGAAATGACTGCCCACTGGCCGAAGCTGCAGCGGCTGGCGCTGGAGGAAATTGAAGCCACCCTGGCCGAATTGCCCGCGCCCCTCCGCGAGCGGGCGAAACAACTCCCTGTCACCTTCGAGCCGGCCCCCAATGCCGATCTCGTTGCCGACGGAATCGCGGCCGATTCACTAGGTTTGTTTACCGGCGCGGAGTTCACCGAGGAAGGCCACGTGCCCATGCCGCCGCAGATCATTTTGTTTCTGGAAAATCTCTGGGACTTCGCCGAGCAGGATGAAGAAATTTTTTGCGACGAAGTGAACATCACCTACCTGCACGAACTTGGTCACTACCTCGGACTGGATGAGGACGACCTGTTCGAGCGCGGGTTGGAGTAGTTCGCGGTTGAAGGTTCAGCGGAGCAAACGCGGGTCGAAGGCGAAGTCCTGCGGTTTGTCCACCGCGACTTTCTTGAAGTCCGGATGCGCCGGGTTGAGGATGAAATTCAACTCCTCGGGGATGATGCTGCTGGGCACGGCCAACACCGCCGACCCATTGGCGCGTACCCAGGCATCGCCGACCTGCTGGGCGGCGGGTGTGGGCGGCGAGAGCCGCCAATCACGCGGCCAACTCCGTGGCGGCACGACTTCCAGGAGGGTTTCCGGAAATTCAAAACGGAACGCTTTGAAGAGATTCGGCAGGTGGGGAGGGCGATGAACCAGTTGTTCCAACGCGGCCAGCGATTTATGCGCACTGCCATAGACCACCGCCAGCCCCGGCGAATTCCAGCGGCCGCCAAACCGCCGCGCGCCTTCGCCCACGAAGGCATCCACCGCCCGGTTGGCGGGCACGATGCGCCAGCCCGTGAGCATCACGAATAGACACCGAATTCAATCCGGCCCAGCAGATTCTCCACCTCGCGCGCGCCAATCTCCGTTTCGGCAAAGTCCAGCGGGACTTCGCCACCGAGACCCGGCTGCGGTGTGTTCAGCCAGTCCCGCGCCGCGGCTTCCGCCCCGAACACTTTGACCGCCTGGCCCATCAACCGCGCGTAGCGGACCACGCGATCCGATTCCGCGGGATCCAGCCGCCCCTCCGCCTTGCGCCGGTGCAACGTGGCTTTGGAAATCCCCAGTTTGGTGGCCAGTGCCTCCATCGGCACTTCCAGCAACGTCTGCAACGCGTCCAATTCCGCGATCGGCAGGCCGCTTTGGATGGACGCGATGAGCTTGGCGGTGGTGGGGTGCTGGCTGGCGGCGCCGTGAACCCAGGTTTCCACCAGCTTGCCGCCGGCTGGTTTGCGGGTTTTGGGCTTGGTCAACAATGCGCTCATTTGCGACAATTAGTAGTCGCAAATGAGGTAAACGTCAAGGTGGGCAGAACTTGGCGAAGACCACGTGATCCACCGGCACGAGTTCGGCCAGTATGTCGGTTTGGACGAAGATGATTTGTTCGAGCGCGGGTTGGAGTAGCCGCTTTCGCCGGCGCACTCGCGGTTGTCATCCTCGACCTCCGCGGCCCGGTTTAAGGAAGCAGCGCGATTGGACTGATTCAGCTCGTATGCTTGATCACCTTCTTGAAGGGCGGTTTCCGCACACGGTCGTAAAATTCGAGCGAGCCGAGCAAGCGCGAACCGTTTGGCAATTGGTTGTTGGAACTCCGCGCCTGCCCGGCTCGCTTTAGTCAAGTATCAAGCGGTTGTCTGCTCCTAAACCGCCGGCCGACAATTACAAGCACGCCAGCAACTAGGCCTATCGTTGCGGCGGAAGGTTCAGGAACCAGGCGCGGCAGAATATACCACCCCATGTTGAAGCTCTGCAGCCCGAGTAAACTTGGAGGAATGTTGAGATCGCCGCCGATATTATAAACGTTGAAGGGCTTGGATAGGCTGAACGGCGACAAATACTCAGCCTGTTGCCACGAAGTGATCGTTCCCCCCTGATTGTCCCACACGCGCATCTGAACGGTCGCCACCGGCGCATCCTTTGGGACTTCGGTCAGCGTAGCAACAACAGCGGCAACCAAGCCAGCCGCCGCTCCCGTGCGAAAGGTCGTAATACCATTGGCGGGTTTCAATGAGTTCCAATCCCGGTCGGCTCCAGCAGCCGCAAAGAGCTGGGCCGAATATCCCGAACCAGCTAAGAGTGCGCCGGTATAGATCTGCGTGCCGACGGGAGTTTCAGATGCTGTGTTGCCGGTGCGCCAATAGTACTCGATGTTCCCAACCACAAATGCATCGCCACCTGCGTAGGCATACACATGCGTTGAAAGCCCGTTGACAGTATCGCGGTTCGAGAAAGAAACAGTTCCCTGACAGAACGCGGTTGCAGTTATGCAGGTGATGGCAAGGCACGAAGTTGCAGTTTTCATTTTTACTGTGGTGTTTAGGGGAACAGCCCCCGCATCCGCTTCGCTTCCTGCACGCGTTTCACGCCGACGCTGAGCGCAGCGAGGCGCATGGAGATTTTCTGTTTGCGGCTCGTGGCGAGGATTTGTGTGAACGACGTTTCCAGAATGCGGAAGAGTTTGTCCACGATCTCGGTTTCGCCCCAGAAGAAGCTCTGCAAGTCCTGCACCCACTCGAAGTAGCTCACGATCACGCCACCCGCGTTGCAGAGCACGTCCGGGATAATGAAGATCTCCGGGCGTTGCGCGAGGATCACGTCCGCTTCGGGTGTGGTCGGGCCGTTGGCCGCCTCGGCGATGATGCGGCATTGAATTTTACCCGCGTTCGCCGCCGTGATCTGCCGTTCCAGCGCCGCCGGCACGAGGATGTCGCACGGCAACAGGAGCAGTTGGTCGTTGGAGACCGGTTCGGAATCGGGAAAGCCCACGACGCTCTTCGTTTGCGCGACGTGTTTTTCCAGTTTCCACAGGTCGAGACCTTCGCGGTTGTAAACT
>CAYWCK010000038.1:19717-20398 GCA_964456685.1 uncultured Bifidobacteriaceae bacterium
CGCACATCGCTCACGGCGATGATCTTCGCGCCGTAACGGGCGAGGGAAAGCGCTGCGATGCTGCCGACGTTGCCGTAGCCCTGCACGACGGCGGTGGCGTTGGTGATGTCCAAGCCGATGGCGTCGGTGGCGCGGTTCACGAGATACGCCACGCCACGACCGGTCGCTTCGCGCCGCCCGAGCGAGCCGCCGAGAGCGACTGGCTTGCCGGTGACGATGCTGGGCACGGTGTAGCCGTTGTGGACGGAGTACGTGTCCATCATCCAAGCCATGACCTGTTCGTTGGTACCCACGTCCGGCGCCATCACATCCACCTGCGGTCCGATGAACGGAATCATTTCCTGCGTGTAACGCCGCGTGAGCCGCTCGAGTTCGGTGGCGGACATTTTGCCGGGATCACACGTGATGCCGCCTTTCGCACCGCCGTAGGGCAGGCCGGTGAGCGCGCATTTCCAACTCATCCACATGGCGAGCGCGGCGACTTCGCCGAGCGTGACGTCCGGATGAAACCGCAAGCCGCCCTTGGTCGGGCCGAGCGTGAGATAATGTTGCACGCGGTAGCCGGTGAAAACTTTGGTCGAGCCGTCATCGCAATGAATCGGCAGCGAGACGGTCAGCGAACGCTTGGGGAATTTGAGCCGGTCGCGTTCGTCGGTGGGAATTTGGAGGTGGTCAGCGACG
>CAYWCK010000039.1:0-20364 GCA_964456685.1 uncultured Bifidobacteriaceae bacterium
TCGGTGCGGCGCGTGCTGGATGTGATCGAGCTCACGGCCGCAGCGTTGCGGTGGATGTTGCGCCGCCACCCGCGCATCGGCGTGTGCGGTTTGAATCCCCACGCCGGCGAACACGGTTTGTTCGGCCAGGCGGAAGAGGAGAAACTCGTCGCTCCCGCAGTGGCCGCGGCGCGCGCGAAGGGCTTTCAAGCGGAAGGTCCACTGGTGCCCGATGCTGCGTTCACAACCGCGCAGCGGAAGAAGTTCGATGCTTTCGTCTGCTTGTATCACGACCAGGGACACATTCCGTTCAAGATGCTCGCGTTCGACACCGGCGTGAACATCACGCTCGGCCTGCCGATAATCCGGACTTCGGTGGACCACGGAACGGCGTTCGACATCGCGTGGAAAGGCGTGGCAAGTCCGACCAGTTTGTTCGCGGCGATTGACGCTGCAGTGGCGATGGCGCGCGGCCGGAAGTTTCTGGGAGCACGAGCATGATTGGCGTCGTTGCCGATGACCTGACGGGAGCAGCGGAACTGGCGGGCATTGGCTGGCGTTACGGATTGCAGTCGGAAGTCGTGACCGCGCCCGGCCGGCACAGCGAGGCCGAACTGGTTTGCGTGGACACGGACTCCCGCTCCTGCGCGCCGGCCGAGGCCAGCGAGCGAGCCGCGGCCGCCGTCCGCAACCTCGTGGCATCCGGGGCCAGCCGGATTTACAAGAAGGTGGACTCGGTTTTGCGCGGCCGCATCGTCGCGGAGCTGGAGTCGATCTTGAAGGAACTTCAACTCCCGCGGGCACTGCTGGTGCCGGCAAATCCAACGCTGGGCCGGGTGGTGCGCGACGGCAAATATTTCGTCGGCGGCCGCCCGATACACGAAACCGACTTCCGATTGGACCCGGAATATCCCCGGCACACTTCCTCGGTGGCGGAGTTGCTCGGCCGGACCGCACGCGACGAAGTCGTTCCGGTATGCGCAACTCGAGCCGCGTTGCCCGTTGCGGGCATTGTGGTCGGTGCGGCGGAAACGACAGAAGATTTGCAGCGCTGGGCGAACATCGAGGACAGCGGGACGCTCATGGCCGGCGCAGCGCAATTTTTTGCCGCTTTGCTCGAAAGCCGGGGACACCGTGCCGGAGCAACTGCAAATCCGCCGGCGCCGAGCACAGCGAGCGAGTTGTTCGTGTGCGGCAGTGCAAGCGAGGCTTGCCGGAGTTTCGTCGCGACCGAACGCCGGCGCGGAGTGCCGGTCTTCGGTTTGCCGGAGCCCGTAGCCAGGGGAACAAAACTGGCCGGGCATGAAGTCGAACGAATTGCGAATCAGGTCGCGAACAAGGCGGAAAGCTGCTCGCGGATCATTTTGGAAGTCGGCCTGCCGCCGGTCGGTGATCGCGACATCGCGCGACAACTGGCTCAGCAATTGGTCCAAGTTGCCCAAGCGGTCCTTGCCCGGCGCCAGTTTAGCCAGGTCTATCTCGAAGGCGGCGCGACCGGCGCGAATCTGCTGCAAGTCATGGGATGGTCGCGGCTGACGGCAGTCCAAGAAATCGCGCAGGGTGTCGTGACCTTTCAGATCGCGGGTGACTCGCGCCGCCTCACGCTGAAACCAGGAAGTTACTCCTGGCCGGCGGCGGTCAGGCGCTGAACTGCGGGCACTTCAATCGCGCGCGTTCGTCGTCATCACGTCATCCAACAGGAAAATGCTCTCCGCCACCTTTTCATCGGCGCCCGGCAAGTCCTCTTCGTCCAAACCCAAACGGGCCGGCTGGCCGTCCACAATCTCTGACGGCACCGCGCCACGCCACGGGCCGGTCCGGAAGACGAGTCGCTCTACGGACTCGACGGGTTTGGCGAAGGGGATTTTGCGGAGCGCAGATCCGTTCACTGAAAGTTCGTAGCTTTGCGTCGCGCAGTCCAGGGCCAGTTGAATGTTCAACCACTGGCCCGGTTTAATCGCGTAAGGTTCGGCCCGCTGGCGCCCCAAATCCGCGGCCAGCCACGCGCCATCGAGGTGCAGGCGCAGCGGGCGCTGGCCCTGACGGTCCTGCACTTCGCAATCGAGCGCGGCGACGCCGGCCTTGCGTACCTGCACGCGGAACGCAATTTTCAGGCGACGACTCTCCGGAAAAGCGCGCTCGGCGAGGGCGTAGTCATACGGCTCGGCGTCGCGCAGTTCGAGACACCGATTGGTCCGCTGGCCTGGCTCCGCCACGACTGAAACCCGCGCCCACAAAGGCGAATAGAGATTCCAATGCTCGAGTTCCGCGGCGGAGGCGGGCGTGTTGAAGTTTTCGTCCACCGACTCCGTCACGACTCCGCTGACTGGTATGCGCGTCCGGCTGACCCAGATATCCTCCTTGTGCATGCTGTAGGTGTTCCAGAGATGGTCGCCGGGCGGTTGGCCGTTACCTTCCTCGATGCCGCGCACGTATTGGGGACCCAAACTTTTGTGCAGACCTTGAAATCGCATCGGCGGGACTTCGCCATGCAAGCAGAGCATGTGATCGAAGTCCCGGCAGTCTTCGCTCGTCATCACCACCAGGGGAAAACGATTTCGGCGGGTGGCAGAGTGGTTGTAAACGAGCGCGTAGCGTCCATCATCGGTGCGCTGAACCCACGTCTTGGCGCTGCAATCCATGAGCGTTGGACACCGGGCTAGTTTGGTCCAGGTTCGGCCTTCATCGGCGCTAAGCGCTGCCACTTGCGACTTCCAGACGCCAAGCACCACTCCATCCGGACGGTGGCAATACGCCAGCGCCTTCGGCTCGACGCCGTTGAGGTCGATGGAAAAGAATCCATCCTCCCCGCGATCCTCCTCCCACCACTGCAAGGTCGCGAGTTTGTCCGCCAGCAAAGCGTCACAGGCAGCGACAAAACCTTGATCCCGACTTTTCGTATAAAGCGGGTAATGAGTATTGGTTTCGTTCCAACCGGCGTGGCGGTTGTAACGGATAAAATAGATCGGGCCATATTTTCCGTTTGGATAGACCTCGCGCACCACCCGGCCCAAACCCTGACCATTGTTCGGCGAGACATAAGGCGTAGGGGAATAACCGTAGAATCCAAGCGTCAGCAACCGGCCGTCCGGCGCAGTATAAAACCCCATGCGTTGGTGCATGACGGCGAATGCGCCCGCCGGAATACGCTGCTCACCTGGCTGGCTTTTCGGCAGGCGATATTCTGGAAAAACGATTTGCGGAGCCGACCATGCAAATCCGTCCTTTGACGTCATCAACAACGTGCGCCCCGGCGCGCCGTGTTCGTCTGTCGGATCGCTGAGGTACTGCAGGTAAAAGTGACCCTGCCAGTAGGCGAGAAACGGCTGATGGTTGTAAGTCCAGCCCACGCGGCCACCCTCGGTCGGATGACTTCGATTGGCACGAAAGGCCTGGTAGGAGTGCACCCCCACGGCGTGTCTCAGCGCACCATCGAAAAAGCGGCGGTCCGTTTGTTCCGTGCCCACGTAACGAACCGGCTCGGCCGCAGAATCTGCCACCGGCGCTGGCATACCGGCAAAAGCGGCCTGCCCGGCGGCGAGAAACGCGATCAGGCAAACCAAACACATGGGCCAATCGCTCTCTGTGCCGCGTGCGAGCAAACAACATTTCATCTCTTTCGCGATCATTGCAGAAGATTCCGGCATCAGATAGCCGTTGTGCCAGCAGAACACAACGACGGTCTTCAGTCCACGCACTCCGGCTGGCGTCTTGGCTCCGACCATCATTCAAAACGCGCCGTGGCCTTGCCCGGCCACCCCTGCCGCTTAACCCGCTGATTAGCTTCAGGTCAGCAAGTGCAAACATTTTGGCAATTTCCCCATTTGTTTCCGGCGGCATCCGCGCAAAGTGTGTTCTCTGGTGAATCCCTTAGAACCAAAAAGCACATGGGCAACCGCACGCGTCAAAGCAAGGCGCACCTAGCCGGCCAAATCGAGGCAACTTCCTCCGGTTTGGTGCAACGGCTTTTTTGGCGTTTGTTTTCCGTCGGCGCGCTGTGCGTGGAAGGGCCGGAAGGTTACCGACCGGCAGCGGAAGCCGGCGCCCACCTCTTTTGGGTTATGTCCGGCCAAGGAACGCTCGACACCCAGGGAGTCCGTTATCAATTGAAACCCGGCCGGCGGGTCTGGTTTGTGGACCTGACCCAACCGCAGCTCTATACCCCGCGGGCAGGCACCCACTTGACCCTACGGGGCATCCGGTTTGGGGGCGAATGTCTCAAGAACTGGCACGATCAACTCGGCGGCAGTCAGCGCGTCGAGTTCAACCTGAATGACACGGGCACGATTCGAAGATCCTATCGCGAGCTTGAACAAATCCTCAAACGGCGGCCCGCTGACCACGAATGGAAAGCGCATTTGCTGCTGGATCGCACTCTGGGAGAACTGTTGGCCTCGCGGGGAGCGCTGCCGACGTCCGATGCGGAACCGCCGTTGCCGGTAAGCCTGGTGGTCAACGCCGTTTCCGACAACCCGGCGCGCAACTGGAAGGCGAAGGATCTGGTTCGCGTCTCACGCGTGAGTTACTCGGGGCTGCGTCGGCTCTTTTCCAAAGCGCGGCAAGAAACTTTGCACGATTTCATCCAACGCGTCCGCGTGGAACAAGCCAAAGGGCTGCTGGCCGACCCGCGCCTCTCCGTGAAACAGGTTTCCGCCACGCTCCAGTTCACGAACGAGATGTATTTCAGCCGGTTCTTCAAACGCGCGGAGGGCCGCAGTCCCAGCGAATTCCGGGCGGCGTTGAATGGCGGTCAGACGCCCCCTACCCAACCACTCCTCCGCCCGGCCAAACCGCTAGTGCGGGAAGTTACCGCAAACCGGCGCGCGGGCGGCCAACCGATCGCGAACGGCGTCTTGGTCTGATCCGCACGAGGACATCCACCACAAGTATCTGACCCATTCTCCGGCAGAAAGGTGACAGTGCGTGGTGGCCTGCCATGGCGACCTTTCCCCAATCAAGCGCTCGCGCCCGCATGCGGCTTGCGCGAGCGAATGTCTGGCCTACATTGAGGCCGTGAACCTGCCGCGGGAAATCCCAGTCATGACGCTGCCGGAAGCAACCTTGTTTCCGCAGGCGCTGCTGCCGCTTTACATTTTCGAACCACGCTATCGCCAGATGCTTGCGGATGCCCTCAACTCGCACCGGATGTTTTCCGTGGCGATGCAGCGGCCGAATGCAAAGCAGGAAACGCCGGTAACCGTGGCCGGCCTGGGCTTGATCCGGGTTTCCGTCGCCCATGCCGATGGCACTTCGCACCTCATCCTGCAGGGACTCACGCGCGTGCAACTGGACGAAACGGTGCAGGTGAAACCGTACCGCATCGCACGGGTGCATCCGTTGCGCACGCCCCCGAGTGACTCGGCGGCAACCGATCCGCTACTCGCCAAAGTGCGCGGGCTGTTGAAAGAATGGCTCGAGTTGGGCGTCTCCCTGCCCTTCCCGTTCCTGACGCAGAGCAAATCTCCAAAACCGAAACCGGAAATCTCCTCGAAGGAAATCCTGGGCTACCTCGATTCGTTGACGGACCCGGAACAGGCCACGGATTTGATTTCGTGTGCCGTGCTGCGTGATCCCGCCGATCGGCAGGCCATCATGGAGGCTGTGGATTTGGAAACCCGCCTGCGCCGACTGACGCGCTTCCTGTTGGTGGAAGTCAAACGCAAGCGGGCGGATGATTCTGAGTGAGCTGGGCTGACCGCGCCGTGGGCGCCTATCGCCGGAAATTTTCAAGCAGTCGAGCATTACGCAATCGATGAGCAGTAAGCCAACTTGGCCGGCTGCGCCAGGGCAAGATTCCCGCTCCCATTAATAGCCAGACTCCGCGTAGCTCACCGAAGGCCTTCATAGCCCGAAAAAAAATCCCCGCCGGTGATCAACACAGGCGGGGACAGAGCGGCCAAACCGTTGGCCAAAATAATTTCAGCGTCAGGATTTACTTTTTGACCGCTTTTTCTGCGGCGGCTTTGTCCAAGGGCGCGGAGTTCTTGCCGAGTTCCTTGAGCTGCTCGCCGGCTTCCTTCAATTTGGCGTCCAGGATTTCCACCTTCGCCTCGGCCGTAATCTTTTCGATGAAATCCGGCAGGGCCTTTTCGAGCTGCTGGCGTTTCAGGATATCTTTCACCTGATCGATGATCTTGACGCCTTCGATGGACTCCTCGAGCGTCAGCTTGCGCGCCGGATATTTCTCGCTGAGCTTGATGATGTGGTAACCGAATTGGGTGGTGACGATTTCGCTGATCTGGTTGGGCGCGAGACCGAAGGCGGTGGATTCAAATTCCGGCACCATCTGGCCCCGCGGAAACTTGTACTCGCCGCCGTTGTCCCGCGAACCCGGATCCTCGGAGTATTCCTTGGCGAGCTTGGCAAAATCCTCGCCGGCCTTGGCGCGCTTGAGGAGGTCATCCGCCAGCTTGCGCTTGGCGGCCTTCTTTTCCTCGCTCAGCGGCGCGCGGGTTTCCGGGTCAATCGTGCCCACGAGAATGTGGCTGGCCCGGACCATTTCCGCCTGCTCGAAGCGGGCCGGGAATTCGTCGTAATACTTCTTCGCGTCCGCGTCGGAGGGATCAATCTTCAACTCGCGCAACACGACAAATTCAGCGGTGGCCTCCTCGGCCATCTTCTTGCGCAGCTCTTGAGCCGTTAATCCAACCGACTTGAGCTGGAGCACGAGTTTTTCCTCCGAACCGGCCCGTTTGAGAATGGCTTCGAACCGCTTGTCCGAGGTTTCCTTGCCTTTGGCCTTGTCGGCGTCGGTGGCCTTGGCCAGGAGCAATTGAATTTGCACCAGCCGGTCCAACACCTGGCGTTCGAGCATGAGGCTTTGCTCCGGCGTGTATTGCTGGCCGCGGGCCATGCCGCTGGACTTGATGCCCATCACCGCGGCGTCCAGTTCGCTGCGCTTGATAGTCACACCCTTGCCCTGGGCCAGGACTGGATCGCCAAACAGTTCGGCAATCTTGTCCGCCGGTTTACTCGCCGGGGGATTGGTCTCAGCAGCCAGCAAGGTGCCGGTCGCGGTGATCGCCAGGCCGCAGCTCGCGGCGATGGCTTTGATAAAGTTACGATTCATGTTTTTCAATTTGGGATTTCAGAGATTGACCACCTTGACGTTGGCGATGTCCGGATCGTTTTCGAGTTCCGCCACCACGGCCGCCGGCGGGGCGCTGTCGAGGTTGAGCACGGTAAAGGCATGTCCTCCGCAAATGTCGCGGCTCAGGCTCATGCTGGCGATGTTGACGCTGTGTTTGGCCAGGAGCGTTCCCAGATGGCCGACGATGCCCGGCCGATCTTTGTTGGTGAGCAGCAGCATGACGCCGCTGATGGGAATCTCCACGGGCGTGCTGTAGAGCCGCACAATGCGCGGGTTGTTGGGCGAACCAAAAAACGTGCCGCCGGCCGAAATGACTTTTTCATCACCGTTGAACGCTTGGACGTGCAACCATTCGTTGAACGTGACGGGCTCGTTCGAGCGCTTCTCCTCCACTGTGAGGCCCAGCGTGGATGCGACACTGCGGACGTTGATATTGTTCAAATCTTTCACCGCCGCCCGCGAGAGAAAGCCCTGCAAAACCGAGCGCGTGACGGGATCGATGTTCGGCAACTCCTGCGCCTTCCCGCCGTAGGTGATGTGCAACCGATCCACCAGAGGAGGGGCGAGTTGAGCCAGCAATTTGCCCAGCTTTTCGCCGAGCGTCATGTAGGGCTTCACCTGCTCGTAGGTTTTCGCGTCGAGGAACGGGAGATTCACCGCGTTGCGGACCTCGCCCGTCAGGAGATAGGCGGTGATGACTTCGGCCACTTCGATGCCGCACTTTTCCTGCGCTTCCGCCGTGCTCGCGCCAAGGTGTGGCGTGAGGGTGATGCCGGGATGCTTGCGGAAGGGATGATCCGCCGGAAGCGGCTCCGTGCTGAAAACGTCCAGACCCGCGGCGGCAACCTTGCCGGAATCCATCGCGGCAATCAGGTCCGACTCGGCGATAATCTCGCCTCGGGCGCAGTTCACAATCCGCACGCCGGGCTTCATCTTGGCGAACGCGGCGGCATTCAACATACCGCGAGTGGCCTCCGTCACAGGCATGTGCACCGTGATGAAATCTGCTTCGCGATAGACGGAATCAAGTTCCCCGGCCAGCTCGACACCGATGGCCTTGGCCCGGGCTTCGGTCAGGAATGGATCATAAGCCACCACCTTCATGCCGAAAGCGAGGGCGCGTTTGGCCACTTCGCCACCGATGCGGCCCATGCCCAGCACCCCAAGCGTCTTTCCGCACAGCTCGACCCCTTGAAATTGTTTCCGGTCCCATTTGCCTTCGACCATGGTCTGATGCGCCTGCGGCACTTTGCGCGCAAGGGCCAGCAGCATGGCAAAGGAAAGTTCCGCCGTGGTAACGGTATTGCCACCCGGAGTGTTCATGACCACGACGCCCCGCTGCGTGGCGGCCTCGACGTCCACGTTGTCCACCCCGACGCCCGCGCGGCCGACCACCCGGAGCCTGGTTGCGGCTTCCAGCACAAGGCGCGAAACCTTGGTCTCGGAGCGAACAAGCATCGCCACGGCGTCGGTCACCAAGGGCAAAAGCTCCGCCTCCGTGTGGCGCTTGGACAGCACGACCACTTGAAATTCCGGACGCTGTTGCAACGCCGCGATTCCCTTCGGCGAGATTGGATCACAAACCAAAATCTTCATAAAACGGAAGGCGGAGTGTAGGAGAGAGCAAGGGGTGGGTCAAATCCTCATCCAGTCGGGCTGGGCTCGGTTTAGAGTAGCTTGTTGCGGAAAAGGCAGGAAATGCGCAAGCCACGCGAATCAGGCCAGAAACGCACATGGGCCGGACCAGCCAATCATCCAGCAATTGCTTCGGATGATCCGTTTAACTTGTGGTTCGCAGACGGCAGGGGTTGCAGCCTGCGCGGTAGCTTGCCGGCTTTGCTTTTTGGCCGTCGGCACTGAAAAGTTTGTAACGTTTCGGGTTGGAATCTGTTTAATCTTTTGTAGTTCCGTCCCTCTAGGCAAACCGCTAAACATGCCACCATGAACTCGAAACCAGTTCTGCTCCTTTCGCTCCTCATAAACCTCGCCCTCGCCGGCGGCTTGGTCTGGGCGCTCAAATCCAAACCTGCACCCACACCCACGGCGGTGGCCGAGGCCAAAACCGAGTCCGGAAAAGCGACAGCGCAACCGGCGGCGACACGAACGGAGATGGTGACAAATACCGTCAGTGCTGAGCAAAAATTCGACTGGCGCGTGGTGGAATCGGAGGACTATCGCAAATACATCGCCAACCTGCGTTCTATCGGCTGCCCGGAGGAAACCATTCGCGACATCATCGTGGCGGACGTGAACAAGTTGTTTGAAGCCCGCCGCAAGGAACTCGCCGGCCCGAAGAAGAAATTCGAGTTCTGGAAACCCGCTGGAATGATGGGCGCGATGATGGACCCGGAGCGCACGGAGAAAGAACGCGCGCTCAACAAGGAGAAACGCGCGCTGCTCGTGGAATTGCTCGGCACGGCGCCGGACGAAAAACCGGATCTCATCGCCGGGGCCTCCAGCCAGATCGAAGCCATGTTTGACTTTTTGCCGGCCGACAAGCGTTCCAAGGTGTTCGAGATGATGCAGGACATGCAGACCAAGATGCAAAAGGCCATGAAAGGGGGCATGCCCGACCCGGAGGACATCCGGAAGGTCATGAAGGAATCGGAAACCGCTCTGGCTGCCATCCTCTCGCCGGAGGAATTGATGGATTACAATCTGCGGTTTTCGATGACCGCGAACATCATGCGGATGCAGCTGGCTTCTTTTGAGCCCAACGAGCAGGAATTCCTCGACGTGTTCAAGTTGCGGAAAATCTATGACGACGAATACGGCATGGGCGGCATGGGCACGGCGAGTTTGAAGGGCGCCGAGAAGGAAAAGCAAAAGGCCGCCGAGAAGGAACTGGACGAACAAGTCAAAAAACTGCTCGGCGACACCCGTTACGAGGAATACAAGCGCGCGCAGGATTTTAATTTTCAGTCCATCTATCGCATCACCGAACGCGAAAATCTCGGCAAGGATGCGGCCATCAAGGTTTACGAAATGAAGAAGGTCGCCGAAGGCCAGGCCACGGCGCTCCGCACCGATAAGTCGCTCAGTGACGACGCGCGCAAGGCCGCGCTGGCTGGCATACGCACCGAGACGGAGAAAGGCATCAAGGGTGTGCTCGGGCAGAAGGGTTTTGATTCCTATGAAGGTCAGGCGTGGTGGCTGAATAACATCAGCCCGGCCCCGAAATCGCCGCCCCCCTGACGAAGCCCAGAATTATTTCATTTCCCGTCCACGGATTGTGCGCCATGCTGGAGTTGAGCTATGGGCAAACGTCGTGAAGCGCGCGAACGCGCCGTTCAATTCTTGTTCCAGCATGACCTGAGTCCGCCGGAAGACCTCGACCGCGCGCTGGAGGAATTCTGGCAGACGCAACGAGCTGCCGCCATTGCAGAGGAAAAAGGGCCGGCCACCTGGGGACAGCAGGCGGAACTTCCCCCGCCTTCGACGGAGGAGGCGCAAACCCGGCTTTTCGCCGAACCCCTCATCCGCGGCACGCTCCAGCACCGCGCCGCCATTGACGAGCACATCATGCGGCACGTGAAGAACTGGGAATTGCACCGCATCGCCGCCGTGGACCGCAACGTCATGCGCCTCGCCATTTACGAAATGCTCCATCGCGAGGACATCCCTCCCGTGGTCAGCATCAACGAAGCGGTGGACATTGCCAAAAAATTCTCCACGCATGAAAGCGGCAAGTTCGTGAATGGCATCCTCGACAAGATCAAAGGCGAGTTGATGCGGCCGGCGAGAATCGTGAAATGAGTTTTGCCGACCTGCATCTGCACACGCATTTTTCCGACGGCACCTTCTCGCCCGAAGAAGTCGTGGCCCGCGGTCAGCGCGTGGGCTTTGCCGCCCTGGCCTTGACCGATCATGACACGGTGGAAGGTTGTTCCCGCATGGCAATGGCGTGTGCGGAGGCCAATATCGAATTCATCACCGGCGCCGAACTCACCGCCGAACATGCCGGGAACGAGATTCACATCCTGGGCTACTTTCTTGACCAACACAACCAGCGGCTGCTCACCGAGCTCGCCCGCTTTCAAAGCGTGCGCCAGAACCGCATCCGCGAAATGGTCGCGCGCCTCAACGAGCTGGCGATTCCTTTGCAGGCGGAGGAGGTCTTCGCGCTCGCCAATTGCCAGTCACCCGGCCGGCCGCACGTCGCCCGCGCGCTGGTCCAGGCCGGACATTGCGCGAGTCATGACGAAGCTTTCGAACGGTTCTTGAAGAAGAACCGGCCGGCCTGGGTGCCCAAGGCCAAGATGTCCGCCCTGGATGCGGTTGAATTGATCCACCAAGCCGGCGGCCTCGCCGTCATGGCCCATCCTGGTTTGAATCGCACGGATGAAATCATACCCGATCTCGTCGCGGCCGGCCTGGACGGCATCGAATGCTTTCACACAAAGCATTCCACCAGCGCAAGCGAGCGCTACCTGATGATTGCCGACAAACATAAGCTCCTGGTCACCGGCGGTTCGGATTGCCACGGCAAGAGCAAGGGCAAGCCCCTCATTGGCACAATCAAGCTGCCCTATACGCACGTCGAGAAAATGCACGCTGCCCGGCAAAAACGGCTGGCCGCCAACTGATTCCCGATCTGCTTCAACTGTTCCCCTCTCCATCATGGGTCTATTCGCCAAATTCAAAGCCGGCCTCGCCAAGACGCACGCCAAGCTGACGCACGAAATCAAGCGCATCATCACGCGCTCGCCGAAATTAACCGCCGAGTCGTTGGAGGAAATCGAGCATGCGCTGATTGCCGCCGACCTCGGCATGGCCATGACGCAACAGATCGTCGCCGCCGTCAAACACGCCTACGAATCGCAAGGGACGGCGGGCCTCGATTATCTCGCCATTGCCCGGAGCGAAATTGAAAAAAGCCTCGCCCGCAACAACGCCGATTTGATCAAAGCTCCGAACGGCCCGACCGTAGTCTCCATTGTGGGCGTGAACGGCACTGGCAAAACCACCACGAGCGCCAAGCTCGCCTACCTGATCCAATCGCAACACAAGACCGCGCTGCTCGCCGCGTGCGACACCTTTCGCGCCGCCGCCATCGAGCAACTCAAACTGTGGGGCACGCGCTTGAAAGTCGAAGTCGTCGCCGGCGCGTACGGCGCGGATGCCGCCGCCGTGGCCCACGACGCCGTCACCGCTGCGCAGGCGCGCAAAGCGGATTACCTTTTCATCGACACCGCGGGCCGCCTGCACACCAAGCACAATCTCATGCAGGAGTTGCACAAGCTGCATCGCGTCATCGGCAAGCAACTGCCCGGCGCGCCGCACGAAGTCCTGCTCGTGCTCGACGGCAGCACCGGCATGAACGCGCTGAATCAGGCGCGGGAATTCAACAAAGCCGTCCCGCTCACCGGCCTCATTGTCACCAAGCTTGATGGCACGAGCAAAGGCGGCATGGTCGTCGCCATTCAGAAGGAACTCGGCCTGCCCATCAAATTCATCGGCCTCGGCGAACAACCGGACGACCTGCAACCTTTCGACGCCAAGCAATTCGCGCAGGCATTGTTTGAGGAATAGGAAAAAGCCCTTTCGCCGCCTCAAGATTTCGGTTATTTTTCTGGCGTGAATGCAGTCCTTGAAAACCCGGAGAAAGTCTGGACGTATGAGGACTACCTCGGCGTCGGGAATGAGGTGTATTTCGAGATCATCAACGGCAAGGCATTTATGTCTCCTGCACCAGAGCTTTTCCATCAGCGTTGGGCCCGCAAAATCTTTGTGGCGATCGAACGCCACGTCGAATCCAGAAAACTTGGAGAAGTATTCTTCGCGCCTGTGGATGTGGTTCTGGACGAGAAGAACGTCGTTCAACCCGACCTCGTGTTCGTCTCCACAGCCAACGCTGGCCTACTCGAACGCCGTGGCATCATGGGCGCGCCTGATCTCGTGGTCGAAGTCATTTCTCCCACCAGCCTGCGCCGTGACCGCTACGACAAGCGCGAGCTTTACGCGCGTTTTAGCGTGAGGGAATTCTGGCTGGCCGACGTTGCCAACCGCTCCATCGAAATCCTCGCGCTCAAACCGGGCGGATTCCAATTAATGTCCTGCGCCACAACCGAAGGCAAAATCCGCTCCGAAGTCCTGCCCGGGTTCGAACTCGACCTCGCGTCGCTGGAGTAAACTTTCGTTACCAGCGCGGCCTCACGCATTCACCACCTGTCCACCAAACCGAGGCAAGGCCAGTGAGGCGAGCTTGTTATCGGTGCAACTCCGAATGCCGTTCTGCGGCTGACGTTTGATCGCCCTTCGTCTGCTGCTTGGATCAGGCTGTGCCGCACGGCTGAATCCGAGAAACGGCTCGACTGCCATGCAGTTCGCGATAGTCTCTCGACAAAGCAATCCGGTAGTCCCAACGTTGCCACCACTTGAAAAGCCAAAGGTAACCGCGACCATCACCAGCAAGACCATGAAAAAGAACGCAATCATCCTGGCCATCGGCATCATCGCCGGAGCAGCCGTCGTTTACCTTGTCGCTCCCAAGGCAAACCAGAGCCCGGCTGGCGAACATGCCACCGAAAGTGCGTCGGCTCCCACCGACCCCGCCGCGGCACCGACACCCGCGGTGGCGCCCCGGCCGGTTTCAAACCGACCTACCCCCGCGCTGGCGACCAAAGCTCCAACGCCCGCGCCGGTTAGCGCCTGGTCCAAGCTGGCCGAGAAATACGGCGTCGAGAAAACGACGCTCTCCAGCAAAATTACCTCGAACCTGACGAGCGTCATCACGGAAGCAATGAAGCTGGCTGAAGCGGCGGCAACCAATTCCGGCGCGAGCACCATTGCCGAAGCGGCGGGCAAGGCACTCGTTCGCGGCGCAACCAAAGAACTGGCGCTCACTCCCGAGCAACAGGAAAAGGCTGTGGCCGTGATGCAAGCCGCCGTCGCCAAGCGCGTGGGCGCCGTTTCCGAGCTTGCAGCAGCCATGTCCAGCGAGCCGGAGCAGATGATGGAGCTTTTCCTCGCCGGCGATTCCCTGGCGCGCAAGGAAATCAGCCAGGAAGAATACGACCGCATCACGCAGCCAACCCGGACGATGCTGCAAAATTTCGGATCATTCATCAGCGGCCAGCCCGGCGGCGGTGGCGCTGCGCAAATGTTGGCCGATGCGGAAACTTTTTCGGAACTCAACGCTCTGCTGACGCCGGATCAACAGGTGAAGCTGGCCGAGATGTCGGTGCGGCTGGCCCAACAGGCGCAAGCCCGACAGGAAGCCCTGAAGAACTCCAAGCTGCCTCTTCAGATCGGGCAGATTCCGGTTTTGGAATTGGATAAAATGGATCAGTCCATCAGCGCCGTTCGCCAAATGACCGACGCCGCCCGCCAGATGATGGAAGCCATGAAGGGGCTGAAAGACGCCAATGCCAATGCGGGCACCCCCGCCCGCTGAATTGGTCGAGACCTTTTTTTCCCGTCGGTCTTCCACAATTTGCGCGCGCAAATTATTTGCCGCGCGCAAACCGAGGCGTATGTTCTGACTGGATTCGGAGTCCATCGTCCTATGAAAAACACGAAGCCGAAAGTCGTGGAACAGCCCCGGCCGTTCACGCCTGGAATCACCAAAGCGATGGTCCGACAGCATGCCTACGCGTTATTCCGCGACAAGCTGCCGCACCGGCCTTTGACTTTGGAGGACTGGGTCCTGGCCGAGAAAGACCTGATCAACGAACTCGATGCGGACCAGATCCAAGCCTGAACCCGCCACTCAATGCTGTGTCGGTGCGGGCGAAAGTCCCGCAAAACGGTTGAGCCTGTGCCGATGCAGCATCGGCTGAAAACAAAAAGCGCCGGAGTGCCGGCGCTTCATGTCAGTGAGCTTGGGTTTGCGGCTTAACCTGCACCGCCGCCCGCGATTGCCTTCGGTGCGCCCTTCAGCAGAGCCACGCCGTAGTCGCGGTTCATCCGCGCAATGAAGTCGAGGGAGATTTCCTTCGGACAAACTGCTTCGCAACTTCCCGTCACGGTGCATGAACCAAACCCTTCGGCATCCATCTGATCCACCATGGCTTTGACGCGCTTGTAGCGTTCGGGCTGGCCTTGCGGCAGCAGGCCGAGATGCGAAACCTTCGCCGCCACGAACAACATCGCGCTGGCGTTCTTACACGCGGCCACACACGCACCGCAGCCGATGCATTGGGCCGCATCCATCGCGAGGTCGGCGTTCTCCTTCGGTACCGGAATCGAGTTCGCATCTGGAGCTGCGCCGGTGCGGACGCTGATGAAACCGCCGGCGTGCTGGATGCGGTCGAAGGCGCTGCGGTCCACGACGAGGTCCTTGATGATCGGAAACGCCGCTGCGCGCCAAGGCTCGACCACAATGGTGTCGCCGTCCTTGAAGCTGCGCATGTAGGTCTGGCAGGTAGCGACGCCTTTGTGCGGTCCGTGCGGCTTGCCGTTAATGACGCACGAGCACGTGCCGCAGATGCCTTCGCGACAATCGTGATCGAACGCAATCGGCTCCTCGCCCTTGTTCGCCAGCTCTTCGTTCACGACGTCGAGCATTTCGAGGAACGACATGTTCTCGTTCAGGCCGGGCGATTCGTAAGTCTTGAATTCACCAGGCGTGTTGCGGTTCTTCTGCCGCCAGACTTTGAGTTTAACTTTCATGGGCTAAATTATTTTGCTTTGGCGCCTTCGCGTTTTGACGGCTTGACCATCAACGTGTGAAAACCCATCTCGCGTCGGGGTTTCTTCTTTTCCGTCATCAACGCGCGGATGGCATCGAACACCACGCGGAACTGCTTGTCGTATTTGCTTTCGAGCGCGACGAGCTTGCGCGCCAGATCCGCATGCGATGCCAGCATCTGCCGCAGTTGCACAAACGTCCGCATGATGGCGACGTTTACCTGCGCCGCGCGGTCGCCGCGCAAGACGCTCGACAACATCGCCACACCTTGCTCGGTGAAGGCGAACACACCGCGAACCCGGCTCAAACTTTTATCGCCCGTGAGTTGGGCCAAGTCACGGATTTCTTCGCGGCTTAGTTCAAAGGCAAAATCCGGAGGAAATCGCTCGCGGTTGCGGCGGACTGCCTGGTTCAACACGCGGATTTCCACACCGTAAAGCTCGGCAAGGTCGCGATCCAACATGACCTTCTCACCACGGAACGTCACGACCAGACGTGCCAACCGGGCCGCCGGCAGGACTGATTGCAGCGCCATCGCGGTTGTTGCTTTTTCGCTCACGGGGCTTTCTGACAAATCACAAACTGTGATCGGTTGTTCAAAATCCCCTGTGTTTTCAATGGTTGACAGATCACAAACTGTGATCTGTCAACGCTGTCAGCTCGCGAAAACACGGGATTCATCGGTCTTCTTGGTTAATCCCCGGCGATGAGCATATCACAATTGGTGACATCCTCAGCTCACTTGTAACTCCGCGTGCTCATGTGGACTTCTTCGTACACGAGCGGCTCTTTGTTCAGGATCGGGGCTTTGTCCGGCGAACCGGCGTATTCCCAGCCGGCCACGTAGGCGAACGCATCGTCGCGGCGCTTCACGTCGCCCGGGTTCACAAGGCCTTGCTTGGTCTCGGGATCGTCGGGCGTGTATTGATATTCCTCGCGGAAATGACCGCCGCAGCTTTCCTCGCGATGCAAGGCGTCGCGGCACATGAGTTCGCCCAGTTCGATGAAGTCCGCCACACGACCGGCATTCTCAAGGCTTTGATTCCATTCCTTCTCGCTGCCGAGGACTTTGACGTCCTTCCAATACGCTTCCCGCAGCGCGGCGATTTTCTTGATGCCCGCTTCGAGGCCGGCCTTGGTGCGCGCCATGCCGCAGTGTTCCCACATGATCTTGCCCAGCTCCTTGTGGAAGCTCGCGGGCGTGCGCTTGCCTTGGTTGCCAAGCAATTTCTTGGTGATGCTCTGCACGTTTTCTTCGGCCTGCTTGAATGCTTCGTGATCTGTCTTGGGCCGCTTCTCCGGCTTCTGTGACGCCAAATAACCGCTGATCGTTGCGGGCAAAACAAAATATCCGTCGCTCAACCCCTGCATCAGCGCGCTCGCGCCAAGGCGGTTCGCGCCGTGATCCGAGAAGTTCGCTTCGCCGAGCACGAACAAACCCGGCAAGTTGCTCATCAAGTTGTAATCCACCCACAGGCCGCCCATCGTGTAATGCACAGCGGGATAAATGCGCATCGGCGTCTTGTACGCATCTTCGTTCGTGATCTCGTGATACATCGCGAACAAGTTGCCGTAACGCTCACGGACCTTGCCTTCACCGAGACGATTGATTGCCGCCGAGAAATCCAGATAAACGCCGAGCCCCGTCTCGCCAATGCCGCGGCCCTCGTCGCACACCGTCTTCGCCGCGCGGGAAGCGATGTCGCGCGGGGCGAGATTGCCGAACGCGGAATACATGCGTTCGAGATAGTAATCGCGATCTTCTTCCGGAATATCCTTGGGCAACTTCTTGCAATCTTCCTTCTTCTTCGGCACCCAAACGCGACCGTCGTTGCGCAGCGATTCGCTCATCAGCGTGAGCTTCGATTGATAATCGCCGCTCACCGGAATGCACGTCGGATGAATTTGCGTGTAGCACGGATTGCCGAAGCACGCGCCGCGTTTGTAGGCGCGCCAGATGGCGGTGCAGTTTGAACCGCGCGCGTAGGTCGAGAGATTATAGACGTTGCCGTAACCGCCGGTCGCCAGCACCACCGCATCCGCGCTGTGCTTGGTGATCTCGCCAGTTTGAAGATTGCGAACAATGATGCCTTTCGCGTGGCCGTCCACGACGACCAGATCGAGCATCTCGGAGTGCGTGTAAGATTTTACCGCGCCTGCGCCGATCATTTTGTTCAACGCGGAATACGCACCGAGCAAAAGCTGCTGCCCCGTCTGACCGCGCGCGTAAAACGTACGGGAAACCTGTGCGCCGCCAAACGAGCGGTTGTCGAGCAGGCCACCGTATTCGCGGGCGAACGGCACGCCCTGCGCGGCGCATTGGTCAATGATGTTGACCGAAACCTCCGCGAGACGATGCACGTTGGCTTCACGGGCGCGGAAGTCGCCGCCCTTGATCGTGTCGTAGAACAGGCGATGAACGGAGTCACCGTCGTTCTGATAATTCTTCGCGGCATTGATGCCACCTTGTGCGGCGACCGAGTGCGCGCGACGCGGAGAATCGTGGAACACGAAGTTGTGAACTTCGTAGCCGAGTTCGGCGAGCGTCGCCGAGGCGGAAGAGCCGGCCAGACCCGCGCCGACGACGATGACTTTGTATTTCCGCTTGTTCGCCGGGTTGATGAGCTTGGTGTTGAACTTGTATTTCTCCCACTTTTGCGCGAGCGGACCGGCGGGGATGTTGGAATTCAGCGTGGCCATGTTACTTCGTCTCCTTTCCTGCGGCGGGAGCGGCATCGAGCAAGGTGGCGGCTCGCAATTCCGCCTTGGCCTTCTCGCCGTATTCCGAACCGATGATGCGCATATAGATCGCAGCGGGAATCGAAACGTAGCCGATGAACAGCGCCGCGCTCACCGCCAGCGCCGCGCATTTGATCCGCGGCCACCAGACGTGATCGCGCAATCCGAACGATTGAAACGCGCTCGCGATGCCGTGGCTGAGATGCACAAACAACAGCGCCTGCGCGATGATATAAAACCCGGCCACCCACCAAACTTGAAAGCCGAGAACGACCATCGCGTAAACATCCGGAACGGTCTGGCCGTCGAGCACGGTTTTCATCTTCGTGAAATCGCCGACGCCGTTGATCGCCGGAATCCGCGCCGTGAAATGCGCGAGGTGATAGGCGATGAACGCCGCGATCACGAGGCCGGTCATCAGCATGTAACGCGATTGCCAGCCCGCGCCGTAAGCCTCGCCGCCCGCGTAACCGACCGGCCGCGCGGCCTTGTTCGCCGCGCTCAGTTGGATCGCCGTGGTCACGTGCAGCGCCACAATCACAAGCAAACCGAGGCGCGCGCCCCAAACCATGAGCGGCTTGCTTTGGAGGAAATGCGCGTAATGATTGATGAGTTCGGGCGGACCGAAGACCTGCAGGTTGCCGATCAAATGGCCGATGACGAACAGGAGGAGCAACGCGCCCGTCCCGGCCATGACGAACTTCCTGCCCAAGGATGAGTTGAAGATGCAGTTCATCGAGTTGATTAGTAGGGCCGCTTGCCGCAAGCCCCAAAAGACGCGCCACTCTAATGAGTCATCCCCGACGAAGCAACGAAGCATTCCCGGTATAAGGGTCGCTTTCGGGATGCTTGGCAGAAGCTTATCTTTGGCGCTGAATCAGGCGGGTTTGGAGCGCCCGCAGGCTGCTTATCCGATCAGCGTTCTCCTCCGCGGCACGAGCGATTTGCACGGCGTGGAATCCAGAGGCGCGCGCTCCGATGACGTCGGCCTGCCAGTTGTCGCCCACGTGAAAAACCTCCTCCGGCGGCAGGTTGAATGCCCGCGCCGCGGCGGCGAAAATCTCGGGCGCAGGTTTGGCGAAGCCCACTTCGCACGACACCACGATCACCTCGAATTGTCCGGCCAAACCCAGTTCCACCAGCAACGATCGAAGGCGCTCGTCCCAGTTGGAAATCACGCCTAGGCGCACGCCAGACTGCGCCAGCGCCGCCAGCGTGGGCGCGACGTCATCATAAATCCGCCACGCCGCAGCCCGCCCGAATTGCTCGAAAAGTTCCGGAAAGAAAGTCTCGCTGGGCGGACGCGACAACAGGCCGGCGAAAGTGGCGTCCACAATGCGCGCCCAATCCGCCTTTGTGTTCACCGCGCTGCCGGCTTCGCGCAGGGCGGCGTGGAATCTGCGCTCCAAGTCTTCCCGCGAAAGACCGCGCGCGCCATGTCGCGCTGCGGCCGCCGCGTAAACGTCACCGACGGATTCCCGTGGCTCCACCAGCGTGTGACCGGCATCGAAGGTAACGGCGCGAATGATTGTTGCCGCCATGATTACAGGTTGGGCGGGGTCATCCGCAATTCGCGCACAACGAAGGCCAGCTTGTCCGCCGCTTCCTCGATCAGCTTGGCCGTCGGCTTGCCCGCACCGTGACCGGCTTTGGTATCGATGCGAATGAGCGTTGGGGCGGGGCTGGCTTGCGCCGCTTGCAAAGTGGCCGCGAACTTGAAGCTGTGCGCCGGCACGACGCGGTCGTCGTGATCGGCCGTCGTAACCATCGTCGCGGGATACTTCGTGCCGGGTTTCAGATTGTGCAAGGGCGAGTAAGCGCGCAGTGCTTTGAATTCATCCGCGTTGTCGGCTGAACCGTAATCACTCGTCCACGCCCAGCCGATGGTGAACTTGTGGAAGCGCAGCATGTCCATCACGCCGAC
>CAYWCK010000040.1:0-10340 GCA_964456685.1 uncultured Bifidobacteriaceae bacterium
GGTGAGGACAGCGTCAGCATTTTGCCGGCGGTGTGCGGCGAAAAATTGTCGCAACCGCTGCGCGAAGCGACCGTGCATCATTCCATTCGCGGTCAGTTTGCCATCCGGCAAGGCCCGTGGAAGCTCGCGTTCTGTCCCGGCTCGGGCGGTTGGGCTGCGCCGCAAGACGACGAGGCCCGCAAGCAGGCGCTCCCGGAATTGCAGCTCTACAATCTCGCGACCGACCCGGGCGAAACCAACAACCTGCAAGCGGCGGAGCCGCAGGTCGTGAAGCGGTTGACGCGATTGCTGGATCGCTTCGTCGCCGAAGGCCGTAGCACACCCGGTGCGCGGCAAACGAACGATGTCGCCGTGGCGATTCGCACCGATGGCCCGCGAGTAATGCCCAGCGACGGCGGATATAACGACGGCAAACAGTGGAAACATGCGCGCGTCACGGATACTGACCCGAAGCTGCCGCGCGTGTTGCTGATCGGAGACTCCGTCGCGAACGGTTATCACAAGGAAGTTGCCGAAGCGCTCAAAGGCGTCGCGAATCTCGACCTCTGGATGACGCCGAAGAACGTCGCGAACCCGGAGATGATTCCGCATTTGCGTTCGGTGCTGAAGCACGGGCCGTATGCGGTGATTCATTTTAACGATTGCGGTTTGCACGCGTGGCAGTCGAACGCGATTCCGGAAGGAAAATACGGCGCGTTGTTCGCGGAATTCCTCGCCGCGCTGAAAGCGGACACGGGCGGGGCGAAGTTGATTTGGGCCAGTTCCACGCCGGTCACCGCGAAGGGCAAGCCCGGCGAACTCGACGCGGAAATCAACGCGACGGTGGCCGACCACAATCGTGCGGCGCGCGAGGTCATCGAGAAGCAAGGCATCACGATCAACGACCTCTATGCGCTGATGCTCGGCAAATTGAACCTCGCACGCGGCGACCGCTTCCACTGGACTCCCGCGGGACAGGCGGTGCAGGCGAGCGCGGTGGTCGCCGCGGTTCGCGCAGCGTTGCCCGGCTCCCACGTGAGCCAGCCGGCCACCGGGCGTCCCAACATCCTGCTCATTCTTGCGGATGACATGGGTTACGGCGACGTTCATGCGTTGAATCCCGAGCGCGGCAAAATTCCCACGCCGAACCTGGATCGGCTCGCTGACCAGAGCATGGTATTTACGGATGCGCACAGCGGTTCGTCGGTCTGTACGCCGACGCGCTATGGTGTGCAGACCGGGCGCTATGCGTGGCGGACCCACTTGCAAAAGGGAATTCTCCAACCGACCAGCCCGGCGCTAATCGCGGCTGACCGGTTGACGTTGCCCGGCATGTTGAAGGCGCAGGGTTATCGCACCGCTGGCTTTGGCAAATGGCATCTTGGTCAGGATGCGCCGCTGACGAATGGTAATTTCGCGCTCGACCAATCGTTCCTTAACGATCCGAGCACACGCGGCTACGATTATCACTTCGGCAGCGACCTGCGATTTTTCGCGCCGTTCATGTTCGTGGAGAACGGACGGTTCATCGGCACACCGTTGTTCAATCGTACGCAACCTGGCGCGAAGCACGGCGCCGGCACGCCCCTGAAGCCAGACGATTTTTCGCACATCCTGCCCACGGTGTGCGACCGCGCGATTGCCAAGCTGAAGGAATTCAGCGCCAACCCGCAGCCGTTTTTCGTCTATCTCGCGCCGTGCGCGCCGCACGATCCGTTCGTGCCGACCGACGCGTGGAAGGGCAAGAGTGGACTCAGTGTCTACGCTGATTACGTGATGGAAACTGATGCCGAGTTCGGTCGCGTGCTGACAGCGCTCGATCAAACAGGTCTGGCCACCAACACGCTCGTATTTTTCGCGAGCGACAACGGCTGTGCGCCTTACACCGGGGTGAAGGGGATGGAAGAGAAAGGTCATTACCCCAGTGCCGACAAACGCGGCTACAAATCCGACATCTGGGACGGCGGGCATCACGTTCCCTTCATGGCGCGCTGGCCGGGCAGGATTCGCGCAGGGACGACGAATTCCCAAACGATCTGCCTCACCGATTTTATGGCGACGTGCGCGGAAGTCGTCGGGGCGAAACTTCCGGACAACGCCGCCGAGGACAGCGTGAGCCTGCTGCCATCATTGCTCGGCAAACCCCAGCCACCGAAACATGACGCGGTGGTGCATCACTCGATCGACGGCAACTTCGCCATCCGCGAAGGAAAGTGGAAACTCATTTTTTGCTCTGGTTCGGGCGGCTGGAGTCAGCCTAAGACCAACAGCAAAGCGGGCAAGGAACTGCCGCCCGTCCAGCTTTACGATCTCGCCAGCGATCCCGCGGAGCAAAAGAATGTTCAGGCGGAAAATCCCGAGGTGGTGAAACGGCTCACCCGACTGATGGAAAAATACATTGCCGATGGCCGCAGCACGCCGGGCCCGAAACAGATTAATGATGTCGCCGTCGAATGGCATGTTCCTCGAAAGGCCAACGAATGAGACTGGAAAAGCAATCGGTTACAATTGAAATCACGGTTGGCTTTTCCGCCGTTCGCCGCCGGCGGGCAGCTGCATTCACGCGTAGTGATTTGCTGGTGGTGGTGCTGGGGGCCGCACTCTTATGGCTCATTTCTTGTAGCTCCCTAGATCGAAACAAAAGCAGCAATCAATCTCGCCAGTGTCTCAACAACCACACCCAGATGATTCAAGCATGGCAGCAGTACGCGGTTGATCATGACGATACCCTCTCCGATGCCAGGAGGTGGGTGGCTGGGGCGGTGTGCGATTCGACTTCGCCTGATTTTGTTGATTCGGACGGTCTCCTCCTTAAAGGGCAACTGGCACCTTACTTGACAGGGAAAACCAAAGTTTATCGCTGTCCTGGAGACATCCGGGTGAGTAATAAGTCCTTCGGGGCGCGCTTTCCAGTGGGTAGTCCGATTTGTCGGAGCGTTGCCATGAATGGCTACATCGGTGTGCCCGACTCGTGGACGCCGGGATTTCTTTATTACTTGAAGTCCGGCGACCTCACGCGACCGGGTCCGGCGAATACGTTCGTCATCATTGATGAAGGCGCGACCATCAACGATGGGTATTTCGCGACCGATATGGATTCGTTTGATCCGAATAACCTGCCCGCCAAACGAACCACGAGCGCGCCAGGGGCCTTTCATGATCGGGCGGCGGGAGTTTCGTTTGCCGATGGGCACGTAGAGATGCACCGGTGGATTGACCAGCGGACGGTGGAAGTCAAAGCATATGGTTGGAGTTCCCCTAACAATCTGGACATTGATTGGATTCAATCGAAGTGTTCCGCAAAGGCTTACAACCCCACCCGCTGACTCGAAAATTCCGAATGAAAAGCCCTCCGCCAAAAATCCATCGCCGTAGTTTCATTGGTCAGACCAGCGCCGTGCTCGCGAGCGCAACGCTGCTGCCCGAGTTGAGGTCGTTCGCCGTGGAAAGTGCGGAAGCTCAGCAAGCCACTGGCTTGCGGATTGGTGAAGTCACCGATACCAGCGCGATCGTCTGGGCGCGGCTGACCGCGAACGCCACGCGTCGCGCTGTCGGTTCGGACGCGAGCGCGAGCGAGCCTTCGCCGGATCAATTGGAAGGTGCGTGTCCCGGAGCGCCGGGACGCATGCGGTTGCGTTACGGAATTCGCGAGGACCTGCGCGACGCGACGACCACCGATTGGGCGGAAGTTTCCACGAGCGAGGATTTCACTCATCATTTCGCGCTCTCGGGGCTGAAGCCGGCGACGACTTATTTCTTCGCCAGCGAAAGCGTCGGCGCGGACGGCAAGGCGCACGGTGCGTTGCGCGGACAGTTTCGCACCGCGCCAACTGCTACCTCACCGACGGAGCTGACGTTTTGCGTGATGACCTGCCAGGGTTATCCCGATCGCGGTCATCCGGATGGGCACGCGATTTATCCCGCAATGCTCGCGTTGCAGCCGGGCTTCGCCTGTCTCACGGGCGATCTGGTTTATTACGACAACGACGCGCCAAAGGCGACCTCGCCCGCACTCGCGCGGTATCACTGGCAACGGATGTTCAGTCTGCCGCGTTTGTTCGAATTCAACCGGCAGGTGGCGACTTACTGGCTGAAGGACGATCACGACACGCTCAACAATGATTCGTGGCCGGGCCGGGAAATGGGCACGTTCACGTTCGCCGAAGGCCAGAAGATTTTCCGCCAGCAAGCACCGATGGTCGCCGGCCCGAGCTACCGCACATTTCGCTGGGGTCGCGATCTGCAAATCTGGCTGACGGATGGACGCGATTTCCGTTCGCCGAACGACGCGCCGGATGGTCCGGGCAAAACGATCTGGGGCGCGGAACAGAAGGCGTGGTTTTTCCGCACGGTCAAGGAAAGCCGCGCGACCTGGAAGATTCTCATCAGCCCGACGCCGCTCGTCGGACCGGATCGCGGCAAGAAGAACGACAATCATTCCAACGCCGGCTTCCAGCACGAGGGCGACGAAATTCGCGCGTGGCTCAAGGCGAACGTGCCGGAAAATTTTTTCGTCATCTGCGGCGACCGGCATTGGCAATATCACTCCGTGCATCCGCAGACCGGTCTGCACGAATTCAGCGTCGGCGCGGCGAGCGACGAACATGCGGGCGGTTCGCCCGGCGAAGACCCGAAGTATCATCGCTTCCATCGTGTGAAAGGCGGCTTCCTCGCCGTCCGCATCACGCCTGCCGGCGAGCAAAGCAGCGTTCGTTTCGAGCATCGCGATGTGAACGGTCGGGAGGTTTACCACTGGAGCACCGAACGGAAGTTTTCGCAATGAAGTCCCGCCGCTGGCAGTTGGCTTCGATGGACGCCGAGTGATGAATACCCCGATTAAATTTCTTGTCGCTTTGTTTGGTGCCGTGTGTTTGCTCTCGGCGAGCGCAGCCACGGACGGGCCGCCACCGGATCAATCGCCCTCCATTGTCCCCCTGAGTTCGCTGAGCCTCGGCGAAATGCAACAGAGCTGGGGCGGGCCGCAGGCGAATAAATCCGTCGGCGGTCGCCAGTTGATCATCAGCGGCGAGCGGTTCACCAACGGCGTGGGCACGCACGCGCGAAGCACGCTGTGGCTTGATCTTCAGGGCGGCGCGCAGCGTTTTCGCGCGGCAGTGGGAATTGATGACGAAGTCGTCACGCCAATTGTGCAACGCGAACTGCGGAGCGCTTTCGAGAAAGGTTACGGCGAGCATCAACTGGTGAATGGTCGCGTGGTCTTCCAGGTTTTTGGCGACGGAAGGCGGCTTTGGAAAAGCAAACTGCTGCAGACCGGCATGCCCGCGGAGAGACTGGACGTGGATGTGCGTGGCGTGCAGACGCTGGTGCTGGTCGTGAGCAGCCTGGGCGACGCGGTGAATTACGATCACGCCGATTGGGCGGACGCGCATTTCGTCGTCAACGGCGCGAAGCCTCGGACGATTCCTCCGCCGCGGGAAGCGCCTTACTTGCTGACGCCGCCCGCCGCCGCCGGCCCGCGCATCAATGGCGCCAAGGTTTTCGGCGTGCGACCGGGTTCACCGTTTCTGTTCACCATCCCAGCCACGGGTGAGCGGCCGATGCGGTTCAGTGCGGACAAGCTTCCGCGTGGCTTGCGACTCGACGCCGCAACAGGCCGGATCACTGGCAGTCTCGCGCGGCGCGGCGAATGGCGTCTGCAGTTGCGCGCCGCCAACGCGCACGGTGAAGCGCGTCGCGATTTCAAAATTCTTTGCGGCGACACACTCGCACTCACACCGCCGATGGGTTGGAATTCGTGGAATGTGTTCGTGCGCAACCCGGACGACGCCAAGGTGCGCGCGGCGGCCGATGCAATGGTGAGCAGCGGATTGATCAATCACGGTTGGACCTACATCAACATTGATGATTGCTGGCAACGGCAGCACAGTTCCAAAGACCCACTCGTGGCGGGCGTTGGTCGCGATGCGAACGGCAACGTGTTGCCGAACGCGCGATTTCCCGACATGAAGGCGCTCTGCGATTACATCCACAGTCGCGGACTGAAAGCGGGAATTTATTCCTCACCCGGAATTTACACGTGCCAGGGTTACACGGGCAGTTTTCAGCATGAACAACTGGACGCACAACGCTACGCGGAGTGGGGTTTTGACTATCTTAAATACGACTGGTGTTACACGACGCACATCATTCCGAACGTGAGTCTGCACGAACAACGCATCCCATGGCTGACGATGGCGCGCGCGCTCGCCGGAACGAAGCGCGACCTCGTGTTCAGCTTGAGCGAGACGCTCGAAGTGTGGCCGTGGGCGAAGGAAGCGGGCGCGAATTGCTGGCGCACAACCGGCGACATCACCGACACGTGGGCGAGCGTGGATGACATCGGCTTTACGCAAAATGGTTTGGAGAAAGTGGCCGGGCCGGGGCATTGGAATGATTGCGACATGTTTGTCGTCGGCATGCTCGGCGGCGGTCGGCTGCATCCCACGCGGCTCACGGCGAACGAGCAATACACCCACATCAGCCTCTGGTGTCTGCTGGCGTCGCCGCTGTTGATCGGGTGCGACATGACTCAACTGGACGACTTCACACTCAATCTGCTGACCAACGATGAAGTGTTGGAAGTGAATCAAGATCCGCTCGGCCGCCAGGCGCATCGGATTTCCAAGGACGAAAACGTGGAAGTCTGGGGCAAGGACATGGAGGACGGCAGCAAGGCGGTGGGGTTGTTTAATCGCGGTGAATTTGAAAACTCAGTAACCGTGACCTGGAGTCAGTTCGGAATCGCAAGCAAAGCGCGCGTGCGCGACCTTTGGCGGCAAACTGACCTTGGTGAATTCACGAAAGGTTTCAGTGCCACAGTTCCACGGCATGGCGTGGTGTTGATCCGAATTGCGCCGGTGCTCCGATAATTTAACGCGAAGAATCCAGAGACTTCCTATGCAAACCGATCTAGCGCGGTGCAAGTTAAAGTGTAGCCGTGTGACAAATGGGGATGATTCTCCCTCACCCCGGCCCTCTCCCGCTGGGAGAGGGAGCATCTTTCGCCGCCTCCTTCAAGGACCAGCAGCTGGAATCGTCGGACAACCTGGCTTACAACCGGAGTTGACCAAACGCTGTTCCCTCTCCCAGCGGGAGAGGGCCAGGGTGAGGGAGAACCCGCCGATAGAGAAAAGCTGCGGCTACAGAACTTATGAAGCCGCGGTAACTTGGCCGAAATACTGTTCGCGAACGCTCCCGCATTTCTTCCTCGTGGTTATTCTCGGTCTCGCACTGCGATGTCCGCCTTCGAGTTTCAGCCAGGGCGCACCGGCGAATGCCAAGTTGCGATGGGTTGACGCCAAAGAACTCTGCATCGAAGGCAAGGGTTGGACGGATACCAAGAGCTTCTACGATCGCCTGCCGGCGCGCGCGGAAGGTGTCGCCACGGCGTCAGTCTGGAATCTTGGGCAGGACTCCGCGGGCATCGCGGTGCGTTTCGTGACGGACGCGACGGAACTTTACGCGCGCTGGACGGTGCGCCGGGAAAAACTTGGCAAGCCCCACATGCCACCCAGCGGCGTCAGTGGCGTGGATTTGTATTTGCGGCACAAAGGCAAATGGATGTGGCTGGGTGGCACGCGACCGGATGATGGAGCAATCACCACGGAGAAACGTCTGACCACCGGCATGACGCCGGAACTGCGCGAGTGCATTTTGTATCTGCCGCTTTACAACGGCGTGAAGGAAATCGAGATCGGCATGCCGGCAGGGGCGAGATGCGAGTTACCGCCGGCGCGACCGGCTGGCGCCAAGCCGGTGGTGTTTTACGGCACGTCCATCGTGCAAGGTTGCGCGGCTTCACGACCGGGCATGGCGTATCCGGCGATTCTCGGCCGGCGGCTTGATTGCCCGATGATCAATCTCGGATTCTCCGGCAGCGCGCATTGCGAGCCGGAGCTGGCGAAACTTTTTGGTGAACTCGATCCCGCGGTTTACCTGCTCGATCCGTTGCCCAACATGAACGCCGAGGAAGTCGCGCGGCGGATGCCGGGGTTCATTGAAACTCTGCGCAACGCTCATCCAAAAACACCGATCGTGCTCATCGAGCATTTGGAAGTCGGAGATGCGCCGGTGACGCCATCGCGCCGGCCCGGCTATGTCAAATCAAACGCCGAGTTGCGGAAGATTTTCGAGCAACGCGTCAAAGCCGGCGACCGGAAGTTGTTTTATGTCCGTGGCGAAAAACTTCTCGGCGATGACGGCCAAGGGACGGTGGACCGCGTGCATCCCACCGATCTTGGCTTCATGCGCATGTCGGATGAGATCGAACCGGTGTTAAAGCGTGCGCTGCGTGCAAGCCGATGACCTGAGACTTTCATCACACAATCCAAGAGCAACCTACCTATGAAAATCTTTCTGAGCCTAATGATATTTGTCGCGAGCGTCAGCATCGGCGGCGCTGGTGTTGAATCATCAGCCCGCGAAGGCATCGAGTGGTGTGACATCTGGATTGCTCACGCCAACGAAACCAATCTGCCGCGCGTGCTGCTCATCGGTGATTCGATTACTCGCGGCTACCATCCGGCGGTGGAGAAGCAACTGGCGGGCAAGGCCTATGTCGCGCGGCTCACCACCTCGGCATACCTGACTGATCCGCTGCTGAACCAGCAGATCGCATCCGTGCTCGATAACGTGCGATTCGACCTGATCCATTTCAACAACGGTTTGCACGGCTGGCAGCACAGCGAGGAAACCTATCGCAGGGCATTTCCCGGGTTTGTGGCGACGATCCGCAAGCATGCTCCGAAGGCAAAACTGATCTGGGCAACCACGACTCCCTTTCGGCCAACTGCAGGCAATGGCGATTCGAACGCGGCCAAGAACGAGCGGGTGCAGGCTCGCAATGCCATTGCGCTCGACGTGGTGCGAAAAAGGAAAATTCCCGTGGACGATCTGTTCACCCTGATGCGCGGGCATCCGGAGCTTCACAGCGACGACGTGCATTTCAATCGGGATGGAACGGCCCTGCAAGGAGAGCAGGTGGCGCAGCAGATTGCCGAGCTCCTCCCGAAGCAAAAACAGTAAGTTGAGCAGTTCCTCAAGACGCCATGAAAAATCCAATGAAATCCCTCGCGTCGTTCTCCTTCGGTGTCGTGTTGCTCGTGGCACGAAGCGGTTTAGCCGAAGTTCGGCTGCCGGCGCTGTTCAGCGATCACATGGTTTTGCAGCAGGAACGAGCCGTGCCGATTTGGGGTTGGGCCGACCCCGGCGAAGAAATTTCCGTGAGCATCGCCGGCCAACGGAAGACGGCGGGCGCGGATGCGGATGGCAAATGGAAAGTCACGCTCGGCAAGCTCGCGCCCGGTCCGGCGCTCACTTTGACTGTGATTGGCAAGAACACGGTCACGGTGAACGATGTGTTGGTCGGTGAAGTATGGCTGGGCTCGGGCCAATCGAACATGGCCCGGACCACCAAGTCGGCCAAGGACTTTGCGAAGGAACAGGCGGCGGCCGATCTGCACAGCATTCGCATGTTCAAAGTGGAATCCGGCGCGGCGACAAATGCGCAGGCCGATTGCCGCGGCTCGTGGAAGGTATGTTCACCGGAAACCGTCGGTGGCTATTCCGCGGTGCTGTTCTTTTTCGGGCGCGAGCTGCATCAGCAATTGATGTTGCCCATGGGCTTGATCCACTCATCGGTGGGCGGCACGACGATTGAACAATGGACCGATGCCGATTTGCAGCGCCAGCAGCCGGAGTTGCGCCCGCTCTTCGACGCGCTCGCGCAACGAGCGAACGATGCGGCCGCAACGAAAGCCCTGCCGCCGAATGCGCGAATCAAAATCGGCGGCCTGTTCAACGGCAAGATTGCACCGCTAATTCCGTACGCGTTGCGGGGCGTGATCTGGTATCAGGGCGAAGCGAACACTAAAAGCATGGAGCAAGCACGGCTCTATGAGCATCAGTTGCCGCTCTTGATCAAGGATTGGCGCCGGCGCTGGGGCGACGAATTTCCGTTCGCCTGGGTGCAGTTGCCGAACTTCGCCAAGAACGGCGAGCCGTGGTGCGTGGTGCGCGAAGGGATGTTGAAGACGCTGGCGTTGCCGCACACCGGCATGGCCATCACAGTGGACATCGGTAATCCAGACAACGTGCATCCGCAGAACAAGGAAGAGGTCGGTCGCCGGCTCTCGCTGTGGGCGCTCGGGAGCGTTTACGGGAAAGAAGTCCCGACGATTTCCGGACCGCTGCCGGCGGGACATAAAATCAAGGGCGGCGAAGTGACGCTGCAGTTCCGCCACACGAACGGCGGGTTGGTGGCGAAGGGTGGCGCGTTGAAGGGATTCGTCGTCGCTGGCGAGGATCGTAAGTGGCATCCGGCGCAGGCACGCATTGCCGGCACGCAAGTGATCGTTTCCTGT
>CAYWCK010000040.1:10440-20316 GCA_964456685.1 uncultured Bifidobacteriaceae bacterium
TGGTTTCATCAGGCGAAGTACGGCATCATGTTCCACTTCGTGCCGAGCATGGGGCGGTTCAAACAGATTCCGTGGACCTCCGCTGAATGGAACGCCAAGGTGGATTCTGCCGACGTGAAAAATGTCGCGCAGCAGGCCGCGGAAATTGGCGCTGGCTACGTGATTATTTCCATCGGGCAAAAAGGCGATTACTACTGCGCGCCCAATCCGGTTTACGAAAAGCATTGGGGATTCGAGCGCGGCCAGTTCGGTTCGCGTCGCGATCTGCCGATGGACCTGAGTGTGGAACTCAAGAAGCGCGGCATCAAAATGATGCTCTACGTGACCGGGTCGCCTTTCGCGTCGCCGGGGCCGGCGAGCGAGAAAAATGGCTGGCACGGTCAGGGCCGGCAATTCACCCGCGGGGAGACGAGTCTCGAAGGCGAGCGCCTTTGGCTCGAATGCCTGCAATGGTATAGCGATCACTACGGTCAGGCGGTCGCCGGTTGGTGGGTGGATGGCATGAAGGATTTCTCACCGGGATACGGTAAAAATATTCACGAAGCGCTGCGCCACGGAAATCCCAACGCGATCATCACCTCGTCGGATTATGCGTTGTCGGATTTTTTGCACGGGCACTGCACGGGTAATTGGGAGAAGCAACAGCAGCGATTGCCCACGCGCGGCCGGCTCGACGAAACCTACGGCATCCAGTGGCATGCGTTTCAATACCTGGGTCGCTCCTGGGCCGCGAAAGGAACGAAGCACACGACGGATTCCGTCGCTCACTACGCAACGGAAGTGATCAAGCGAGGTGGCGTCATCACGTTCGACATCGGCACGTTTGAGGAGCAGCCGGAAATCAAAGGTCCGACGCTGGAAATTCCTGAGGATCAATTCCAGCAGCTCAAAGCTGTTCGCGACGTAGTGGCGGCAAAAGAGTTGCGGAAATGAATTACGCCGCACATCGCATCGGAAGAGTTGATCCCGTTGCTGGTGGCCGGCATTCGAGAATGAAATCATCCTCCGCTATTCGCCTTGCACTCAAAATCGCTGTTGCGCTGCTTGCAGCAAACCTGACCACACTCGCCGCCACCCGTCCCAACATCGTCTTCATTCTTGCGGATGACTTGGGGTGGAAGGATGTCGGCTACATGGGCAGCACTTTCTATCGCACCCCGAACATTGATCGGTTGGCACGGGAGGGGATGCAGTTCTCCCAAGCGTACTCGCCTGCATGCGTGTGCAGTCCGTCGCGCGGCGCGATCTTCTCGGGAAAAAATCCGGCGCGCACCGCACTCACCACCGTCTGGGATGGCCCGGGCGGACCCGATGATCGGCTGTTTGATCGCAGCAAGGACCGTGGCGGCGCGAACCAATTTCTTGAAGCTCAACATCGGCATGCACTGCCGCGAAGTGAAATCACTTTCGCCAAAGCTCTCGCGGACGGCGGCTACGCGACGGGATTTTTTGGCAAATGGCATTGCGGCGAAGTTCCTGGTTATCAGCCCGAAGATTTTGGATTCCAGGTTGCGCGCGGCTATCGGCTGCCCAAAGCCGGCGGCAACACGAAGGGTCACTGGGCGAAGAGTTACCCTACGAACACGCTCGCGAACTTGCCGGGGCTCGCCCCGGACGACTACCTCGCAGACGTGCTGACGGACGAGGCCATCGGGTTCATTCGCACCAACAAGTCGCGCCCGTTCCTCGTGATGCTCTCGCATTATCTGGTGCATCTGCCGTTGCAACCCAAACCGGAATTGGTCGCCGCTTACGACGGTGCGTCTCACAGCGACCAGACCAACTCGAAATACGCCGCGATGATCGAGAGCCTTGATCACAGTGTCGGTCGCGTGATGCAAACGCTGCGCGAATGCGGGTTGGAAGAGAACACCATGGTCGTCTTTGTTTCGGATAACGGCGGGCACACCGGAGTTACTTCCAACTATCCGCTGCTCGGCGGCAAGGCCTCTCCCTTCGAAGCCGGAATGCGCGTGCCGCTCGCGATTCGCTGGCCGGCTCGCGTCAAACCCGGCACTTCGAGTTCCGAGCGCGTCATCGGCATGGATTTTTACCCCACCTTTTTGGAGGCGGCGGGACTTCCCCTGCGACCCGGACAACACGTTGACGGCGTGAGCTTGCTGCCCGTGTTGACTGCGAATGCGAAGCTGGCCGCTCGGCCGCTCGTGTTCCACTTCCCGCATTATTCCGGCTCCGCCGCGCCGAACTCCGTGCTTCTCGAACAGGACTGGAAACTGATCCGCTTTTACAACGACGCCGCCGGCCGGCATCTGCTCTACAATCTGGCCAGCGATCCGCTCGAGCAACGTGATCTGTCGGCTGCGCTGCCGGAAAAAGTCCGGGCGTTGGATGAACGCCTGACCCGCTTGCTCGCGGACATGAAGGCGCAACTCCCGCTGAAAAATCCGGACTTCGATCCCAAGGGAAAGAAAATTTCCAATCGCGCGACGACTCTCGCTCACGCGGAGCGCGATCGGTTGATGTTCGCCGCCCGGGTCGAAACCAATTCGCCCTCCCGAGACGCAAAATGAAAGCCCGAACTTTCCTTGCTCTGTTTTCCAGCTTGCTGCTCTGTTCTTGCAGCACTTTGCTCCGGCCGGCTGCCACGCCAAACATCTACACGCGCGCCAATGCGCCGCAACCACTCCCGCCATTGCCCACGCCGGCACAGTATGCGTTTCAGCAGCAGGAGTTGCAGATGTTCATTCACTTCGGCCCGAACACGTTCACCGGCAAAGGCTGGGGCAGCGGCAAGGAAAGCCCGGACGTATTCAATCCGACCGCGCTCGATTGCGAACAGTGGGCGCGCGTCGCGAAGGAGAACGGCTTCTCCCGCATCACGATGACGGCGAAACACCACGACGGGTTCTGTCTCTGGCCCAGCGCATTCACCGAGCACTCGGTGAAGAACAGCAAATGGCGCGATGGCAAGGGCGATGTCGTGGGCGAATTCGTCCGCGCCTGCCGCAAGTGCGGCTTGGGCGTCGGCCTCTATCTTTCGCCGTGGGATCGTCACGACGCGCGTTACGGCACGACGAACTACAACGATTACTACGTCGCGCAGGTGAACGAACTGTTCGATCGCTACGGCCAGATTGATTCGTTCTGGCTCGACCTCGCGGGCATTCAGAACAACCCGATGCCGTTCGACTGGCAGCGGATTTACGACGCGATCTATCGCCGCAATCCTGCCTGCACGATCGAGATGGGCGGGCCGGACTCCAGCGGCATCGGCAACGAAACCGGCACGGCGGCGGAAACGGTCTGGAATTTTTCCGAGCTGCCACGGCTCAATCCGTCCGGGCAACTGCCGGGTAAATTGCCAGTGGGTTACGCGGGCGGGGTGCAACCTCCGGCGGAGCGCGTCGGCGCGCATCCCAACTACAAGGCGATTCCCGTGCCGCATTATTTCACGCGCCAGGGCGATGCCTCGGTGCGGCGCGGTTGGTTTTGGAATTCCAACGCCGGTCGCGACACGAATTGGTGGCTGGAAACTTATTTCAAATCCGTCGGTCGCGGCATCAGCATGCTCTACGGCTTCGCGCCGGACCGCCGCGGGTTGATTCCCGACGAAGACATCGCCGGCGCGGTCACGCTCAAGCAGATGCTCGACGCCACGTTCAAGGTGGATTTCGCGCGCGGCAAACCCACGGTGGCGAGCAGTTCCTGGCGAAGTAGCACTGGCTACGATCCCGCGAAAGCGGTGGACGGCAACGCCAACACCTACTGGGCTGCCGCCGCGAGTGACACCGCCGCGCAACTGGAAGTGGACTTGAAGCAAATCGTGCGCTTCAATCTCGTGGCGCTGCGCGAGCCGGTCTTCATGGGCCAGCGTGTGAAACAATATCGCGTGGACTATTGGGATGGCGCGGCGTGGCAACGGTTTTCGGAAGGCACAACCATCGGTTTTCAAAAGCTCGACCGCCGCGAAACCGTGTCGGCCAGCAAAGTCCGACTGGTCATTCAAGACGCCCGCGCGTATCCCTTGATCTCGCATTTCGGCGTCCACCTGACACCGTTCAGCGCGCCGATTGAATCGCCGAAGCCGGCTGAGGGCAATGCAACGAAGCCGCCGAAACCATGAGTGTGAAATGAAAAATTTCTCTCGTCTGTTACATTTAACCGTGCTGGTGTTGGCCGTGCTTGCGGCACGAGTTCAAGCGGCTGACGCCTCCGCCAAACCCAACATCATTTACATCCTCGCCGATGAGTTTGGGTATTTCGAGCCGTCCTACATGGGCAATCCGAATTTGCGCACGCCGAATCTGGATCGCATGGCTGCGGAGGGGATTCGCTTCACGCAATGCCTCGCCGGGTCTTCGGTTTGCGCGCCGACGCGGTGTTGCCTGCTGACCGGCAAGCACAGCGGACACACTTCGGTGCGGTCGAACGGTGGCGGCACGCCGCTGCGCGCGGGCGAACCGACAATTGCATCCATCCTCAAACCGCTCGGTTACGCGACCGGCGGGTTCGGCAAATGGGGCAATGGCGGTCGCGGCTCGACGGGCGTGCCGGAGCAGCACGGCTTCGATGTGTTCGTCGGCTACTACGACCAGGTCCACGCGCATTCGTATTTTCCGCCGTATCTGATTCGCAACAGCGAAGAGCTGCCGCTCGGGGGAAATCATTTCGGCACGAACGGGCAGACGTATTCGCAATACGTGATTTTCAACGAGGCGGTGAAGTTCATCCGCGCGAACAAGGACCGGCCGTTCCTCGCTTATCTGCCCTTCACGCCGCCGCACGGGCTTTTTCAAATTCCCGACAACGATCCCGCGTGGGCGCTGTTTCGCGACCAGCCGTGGCCCGAGGAAGCGCGACGTTACGCCGCGCTCGTCTCGCTGCTCGACCGGCATATCGGCGAGATCTTGGCGCTGCTAAAGGAACTCAAGCTCGATGAACGCACGCTGGTTTTCTTTAGCGGCGACAACGGTGGAAACGATTATTTTCCGTCAGCGGAACAACCGCGCGGCGTTCACGGCGCGAACAAGAATCCGAAGACCGGCGTCGAATTTCGCGGTCGCAAGGGCAACCTTTACGAAGGCGGTTTGCGCGTGCCGATGCTGGCGCGCTGGCCCGGAAAAATTCAGCCCGGTCGCGTGAGTGAACTGCTGTGTTACTTCCCCGACATCCTCCCGACCATCGCGGAAGTGACCGGCGCGAAACCGCCGGCGGACATTGACGGCTTGAGCATCTGGCCGGAACTCATCGGGGAGACGGCAGCGGGCCGGAAGCAGGCGCAGCACGAATATCTATATTGGGAACTCGCCGGCCAGACGGCGGTGCGCATGGGCAACTGGAAAGCCGTACGCCCGCGAAAGAATGCCGCGTGGGAACTCTACGATCTGAGCCGCGACCTCAGCGAAACGAAGAACCTCGCCAGGGACAACGCGGAGATTCTCGGCAAACTGACAACGCTCGCCACCGCCGCACACACGCCGGTGGTGGAAGGCACGTTCGCATCGCGGGAACTGCACGAACGCGATCGCGCCGCGAAGTTTGGCGATCCTTCCGACCCGCGCGCTGGAAACGCGAAAAAGAAATGAGGATGGCTCGCGAAAGGTGCGATGAAAGAATTACGCTCACGGAATCAGTTTCCCTCTCCCAGCGGGAGAGGGAGAAAGGGTGAGGGAGAGTTGTCTTTGGTTTCGCATGGGTCAGTTCGCGAGGGCAGGATGACTGACAACAGTTCTCCCTCACCCCGGCCCTCTCCCGCTGGGAGAGGGAGAACCTTACGCCGCGTTACGGTGGGCGGGCGGGTTTTTGGTCGGTCGCTGCATTTTGAATTTATGAAAATCCTTCAAATGGGAATCACCGCGGTCACGATGTTCGTAGCTGCGGCAGCGTTGGCAGCGGATAACACTGCCAGCCTTGGCGAGGGGCGGGTTTACAAACGGGTCGGCGAGCGGGAATTGCATTTGTATCTCGTGAAGCCCGACGGTTGGAAAGCCTCCGACCGCAGACCGGGATTGGTTTTATTTCACGGCGGGAGCTGGACGGGCGGCACACCGGCGCTGCTGAAACCGCAGGCGGATTATTTTGCGGCGCGCGGAATGGTTTGCCTGCTCGCGGAGTATCGGTTGCTGAACAGCAAATCGAACGCACCACCGATCGAGTGTGTTCAGGACGCGAAGTCCGCGATGCGTTGGGCGCGGAGTCACGCGAGCGAACTCGGCATCGATCCTCAGCGACTCGGGGCCGCGGGCGGTTCTGCCGGCGGACATCTCGCTGCGTTCACGGGACTCGTCAACGGCCTCGATGATCCCGGCGATGATTTGAGCGTTTCGCCGAAGCCGGCGGCGCTGGTGTTGTTCAATCCCGTTTTCAACAACGGTCCGGGCCAGTGGGGTCACGGCCGCGTCGGTGAGCGCTTCAAGGAATTTTCCCCGGCGCATAACATCACATCAAACGCACCGCCCACGATCGTTTTCCTTGGGCGCGAGGATCGTTTGATCTCGGTGAAGACGGTCGAGGAATTCCAGGCCGGCATGACGCAAGCCGGCGCGCGCTGCGAAACACGCTTTTACGACGGCGTCGGCCATACGTTCTTCAATCGCGAGCCGCATCGCACGCTGACGTTGATTGAGGCGGATAAATTTCTGGCGTCGCTGGGTTGGTTGGAAGGGTCGCCTACGATCGTCACCCCCGATACGCACGCGAAGAGCGCAACGCAAACTGAGTCAGCGACCCAACGTGATGCGCGTATGAAATGGTGGCGCGAGGCGCGCTTCGGGATGTTCGTGCATTGGGGATTGTATTCCGGTCTCGCGGGGAACTGGAATGGGAAGGTCGTCGGGACGAAAGGCGGCATGGAGTGGCTTCAGAATCGCGTTGGCGCGGACACCTATAGTTACGCCTCGAACGCGCTGCCATTGTTCAAGCCGAAGCCGGGATTCGCCGTCGAGTGGGCGCGATTGGCGAAGGAGGCTGGGTGTCGCTATGTGGTGTTCACCACCAAGCATCACGATGGCTTCGCGTTGCACGATTCCAAAATCGGCGACTACAACGCGGGTTCACGACTGAATCGCGATCTCGTGAAGGAAATTGTGGAAGCCTTGCGCGCGGAGGGGCTGCGGGTTGGTTTCTATCACTCGATGATTGACTGGCACCACGATCAATACGACTACACGCTGGCCAAAGGTTTGCCTTATCCCGGCGGAAACAAGTCCGCCATGCCCGGTCCGCGTGACCAGGCAAAGTACATCGCATATTTGCACGCGCAGGTGGATGAACTGGTTTCCAACTATGGCCGTGTGGACATCCTGTGGTGGGACTACAGTTCGAAGGACTTTCAGGGCGATGCGGCGTGGCGCGCGTCCGAATTGATTCAGAAGGTTCGCAGCCGCCAGCCGGCCATTGTCATGAACAACCGCTTGTTCCGCACGCCGGAGGCCGGCTGGGTTGGCAACGGCATGCAGACCTTGCCCACGTTGGATTCGCGTTTCGGGGATTTCACCACGCCTGAACAGCACATTCCCGCTACGGGCATGCCCGGCGTGGATTGGGAGACGTGCATGACCATGAACACGACCTGGGGTTTCAACGAGCATGATCTGGCCTGGAAGTCCGACGAGACGCTGATTCGCAATCTGGTGGACATTGCGAGCAAAGGCGGCAATTACCTGCTCAACATCGGTCCAACTGGCGATGGAAGCGTGCCACCGGAAAGTGTGAAAGCCCTGCGCGCCATCGGGGCCTGGATGAAAGTGAATGGCGAGTCCATCTACGGCACGACGGCGAACCCGTTCGCCAAACTCGACTGGGGCACGTGTACGAAAAAAATTACCGAGAACGGCGGGACGCTTTACCTGCATATCCTCGCCCCGCCTAGTGACGGGCGATTGGTTTTGCCCGGCTTGCGAAATAGGGTGCAAGGCGCGCGTCTGCTTGGCGGCAGCAAGCTTGAAGTGGTCTCGGACGCTGCGCAGACGGTCATCATGTTGCCGCAGAACTCGCCCGTGCAAACCAATGCCGTCGTGGCGGTGGACTTCGCTGGCCGACTGGAGGTGAAACAACCATGAAGATTGGAATTCGTTGGTGAGTGCAACTTGAGGGCAAGGCAGCTTGAAGCGCAGCGCCGCACTGCATTCCGCCGTCAGATTAGTTCCTGCGAGCTATTTCATTGCGCACTCAGCAATCGTTACGGTTTCCAGATGAAAGCACATCCCTTCGCCGGCAGCGTGAAATGATTCGTTGCTGATGCTCGTTCGCGAAACAATTCTCATGCGACAATCCATTTCATTTTCCCGGCAACGCTGCATTTGGCCTTGCCTGCTCGTCGGCTTGAGCCTGCTCGCGACCTCACAAGTCGGGTTGTTTGCCGGCGAAAGCGGCGTGGTCCTCAGCCCGGATATGGCGTTGCCATCTGGCGTGAACCGTGGCGAACTCTTGCTCGGGGAACTTGGCTGCGCCTCGTGCCACGCGGCGACAGACGCCGTTCGATCACGCCTCGCATCGCCCGTCGCGCCATTGCTGGGGAAGGAGGGCTTGCAAATCACGCCGCAATTTCTCCGCGCCTATCTTGCCGCTCCCGCGCAAGCCAAGCCGGGCACGACGATGCCAGACGTGCTGGCGGGATTTTCGGGCCGCAAACGCGCCGACGCGGTGGATTCGCTCGTGCATTTCCTGATTTCAATCGCGCCGGCTTCCACCGCCACCAACAACTCGGGTGATTCCGCGAAGGTCGTTCAAGGTCGCGAGCTGTTTCACAAAGCCGGCTGCGTCGCCTGTCATGCGCCGGAAATTCCCAAAGGCGGAACGGAGGCGGATGGGGTGAAGCGACTTCAGGCCGAATCCGTGCCGCTCGCGAGTCTCGCCACCAAGTTTAACGTTTCCGAACTGAGCCGCTTTCTGTTCGACCCGGTGAAGTTTCATCCCGCCGGCCGAATGCCGTCGTTGAATCTCACCGAGCGCGAGGCAAATCTGCTGGCCGTTTACCTGTTGCGCGCCCAATCGCCGGCCACTGCTGGCGGCGAGACCACCACTGTGCCGGGTTTGGCGTATCAATACTACGAGGCGAATCGGTTTCAATCCGTGGACGATCTCGACCACATGACGCCGGTGGACGAGGGGTTCGTGAATCGAGTCGAACTCTCGCCCAAGCATCGCGCGGAAAATTACGGCTTTCGGTTTCAGGGGATTTTCCGCGCCGAGAAGCCCGGCGAGTATTCCTTTTTCGTGAATGCGGACGACGGCGCGAAGCTGTTCATTGATGGCAAGCTGGTGGTGGACAATGACGGTGAACACGCGCCGCAGGAGACCTCGGGTAGCATCAAATTGGAAGCCGGCGATCACGGTTTCCAGGTGGTCTTTTTCAACGCCGGCGGCGGCGCGGAACTCTCCGTATCGTGGCAGCGACCCGGCGGCAATCGCGACCGGCTTCCGCCGCGCGTGCTGTTTCATGGCGAGCAAACGATGACGCCGCTGGGCGCCGAGAATTTCACGGTGAACCCGGCGAAGGCGACGCGAGGAAAGGAACTGTTCACTTCGCTCGGCTGCGCCGCGTGTCACGACGTCGGGTTGGCGAAGCCTGCTGCGAAAGCAAAACCGTTGTTGGCGTTGAATCCAACGAAGGGTTGTCTCGCTGATCGTCCAACCAAGAAGGCTGCGAACTACTCCTTCGCATCGGCGGACCGGAATGCGTTGCGCGAGGTGTTGGCGCACAAACAAATGCTCACGCAACCGCGCGAACCGAAAGCGGAGGTGGCGTACACCTTGGCGCGGCTCAATTGCCTGGCCTGTCACGCGCGCGACGGTACCGGTGGACCGAGCGCGGCGCGTTCGCCGTACTTTGTTTCCGTCGGCGAAATTGATCTCGGCGATGAAGGCCGGCTTCCGCCGCATCTCAACGCGGTTGGCGGCAAGCTGCGGCCGGAA
>CAYWCK010000041.1:0-20226 GCA_964456685.1 uncultured Bifidobacteriaceae bacterium
CACATTTGATCCCCGGACCGGACTCGTTCACCCCGGGAAAGTCGCCGCCGGCGGTCAGGCGTTGGAGGATGCGATGAAACACTGGAGTCCCTACACCATCCTCGCCCGCGTCGCGCTGCCGAATTTCAGCCGCGCTATGCAAACAACCGCGCGCAACCAAACCTTCGTCAACGAGGCGTTCATTGTCTGCGCGTTGGAGCGCCATCGCGCCGCGCGCGGAGAATTTCCGGAATCACTGGACGCGCTCGTGCCGGCCTTCGCGGACGCTTTCCCGCGCGACCTCATCGGCGGGCAGCCATTCCATTACCGCCGCGAAGCCGGAGGCGGATTCACGCTTTACTCCATTGGCTGGAATGAAACGGACGACGGGGCCCAGGCAACCACGACCAGCGGTCCGGGCGCGGATTTCTCCAAGGGCGATTGGGTCTGGCAAACGCCGTTGAAGTAGGTCCAGGATTCCGCGCGCACAAATTCTTCTCTGCCTTCCGAGGACGCTGCGCTAACTTGGGCGCGTGAAAGCCGCTCAACTTGTTGCCAACGGTTCGCCGGGAAGGTTTGAACTTCGCGAAGTGCCCGATACCCAGCCGGGTCCTGGTGAGGTCGTCGTTCAAGTCATCGCGTGCGGGCTCAACCGGCTTGATCTCTGGCTCGAAGAAGGCGGACTGCCAATGCAAATCCCGTTGCCACGGACCCCCGGTGGCGAAGTGGCCGGACGGGTCGCGGCGGTTGGCTCGGCGGTGCTCGATTGGAAGCCCGGCGACGCCGTGGCGGTGCAATCCAATATTTTTTGCGGCGAGTGCGAATACTGCCAACGCGGTGAAGAGTCGCAGTGTATGCGCAATGAAATACTCGGCGTCATGCGCGACGGCGGCTTTGCGGAAAAGGTGCTCGTGCCACAGCGGGCCTTGATGCGGTTGCCGGCGGGCTTGGCGTTTGAAACCTCGGCGGCGCTCACTCTCGCCGGTAGCACCGCCATGCACATGCTCACGGATCGCACGCAAGTCCGGGCTGGGGACTGGGTGCTGGTCATCGGCGCGTCAAGCGGTGTTGGTTCAGCGGCGATTCAAATCGCCAGGCAGCTTGGTGCGCGCGTGATCAGCACCGGCTCGTCTGAAGCCAAGCGTTCCCTAGCACAAAAGCTCGGTGCTGAGTTTGCGGTGGATCATTCTCAGCCGGACTGGTCTGCCGAAGTCCGCAAACTCACCAACAAGCGCGGCGTGGACGTGGTTGTCGAGCACGTCGGTGGCGATGTGTTGCCGAAATGTTTCGAATGTCTCGCGCGCGGTGGCACGGTGGTGACTTGCGGTGCGACCGCTGGCCGCGATATTTCCTTCAACCTCTGGCCGTTCTTCGTGAAGCAGCAGCGGCTCATTGGCAGCTACGGACGTAACCGCGTCGATCTGCAAGCTACCCTCGAATGGGCCGCCGCCGGCAAGCTCAAGCCGGTGATTGATTCCACCTTCCCGTTGGACCAAACCGCCGCCGCCTTCGCCAAGCTCCGTGCCCGCGACGTGCTGGGCAAAGTGCTCATCAAAGCGTAGCCGCGAGCCGCCAATCATTTTTGCCCTTGCCAGCAACAACTTTGTAATGCAAAGTGACGGCATGGAAACGAATCAGGCGGCCGAGAACCTGCAGGTCATCCGCACGCTCATGGAGCGGTCCGCCCTCTACCGTCGGGCGCTTGCGCCAGTCATGCTTGTTGCTGGATTGGTCGGCATCATTGCTGCAGTTGGTGGCGCATGGTTGAAAATGCAGGCAGGTATTGGGTTTGTCGGATATTGGGTGGGTGTAGCGTGTCTTGGGCTAAGCGGCGCCCTTTTGCTGGTACGACGACAAGCACTCAAGAGTCAGGAAGTTTTCTGGTCTCCACCCACCAAACGAGTGGCGCAGGCGATGGCGCCACCGTTCGCTGGCGGTTTTGTATTCGCGATTTTGTGGTTTGTGGCCTCTTCAAAATCGTCTTCGGTTGCTATGCCGCCTGAAGCTGTCATCGCTGCAGGCCACGCACCGATATTGATTGCGATTTGGACGATATTCTACGGGTGCGCCTTGCATGCTGCTGGTTTTTTTACTCCGCGTGGATTGCGCTGGTTTGGATGGCTATTTGTCTTGTTTGGCTTCGCTGTTTTGACTTGGGATCTCTTTTTCCCACATGGCCGTGTCCACCACCGTGAGATCACGTGGCAGACTTGTCATTGGCTGATGGGCTTTCTTTTTGGCTTTTTGCAATTGGCCTACGGTATCTACCTTTACTTCACTGAGCGAAAGAATGCGGCGTGAACCCCGAACCATTCCTTCAGCTCGATCGTGTGATCCACGAGAAAGGGCGGCTGGCGATCATGTCCATGCTGGCCGCTTCGCCGGAACTTGCGTTCACGGAGTTGCGCGATTCGCTCAACATGACCGACGGCAATCTCACCTCGCACGTGCGCACGTTGCAGGAAGCGGGTTATGTGGCGGTGGCAAAATCCTTCCAGGACAATCGCCCGCTCACCACCTGCTCACTGACCGCCAAGGGTCGCAAAGCTTTCTCCGAATACATCACGCTCCTCGAGCAGATCGTCCAACAAACCCGTAAGCCATGAACAATTCTTTGAACGAACCCGAACGCTCGCGGTCTCACACTTTGTATTGCAAAGTGAAAGCGCCGATTTATTCCGATAGTGTAGCCGCCAATGTGATGAGGCTCATTCTCGTTCCCGCGGTTGAATTCCGAGCCGCCTTATGTCCGCGGCTACACACGGAGGTGTCACTATGAAAATCATTCGCGCCGAACATCTCGGCATGTGCTTTGGGGTGAAAGACGCCATTGCGCTCGCCCTCGAAACCGCACAGCAACAGCCGCTCACCATTTTGGGCGATCTCGTCCACAACCAAACGGTGTTGGCGGAGTTGAAACAGCAGGGCATTGAATTTCGATCCGACGCCAAGGAGGTGGGGACCGGAACTGTGATGATCACCGCGCACGGCGCGTCGGAGCGCAAGCTCGGCGCCGTGCGTGAACGTGGCTTGCAAGTGCTCGAAGCCACGTGTCCGCTGGTTCATGTCGCTCATCGCGCCGTCGCGAAACTCGTGCGCGACGGATTTCATCCCATCATCATCGGCAAGCGCGATCACGTGGAAGTGCGCGGCATGACCGAAGACCTGGCCGAGTTCGATGTCGTGCTCAGCGAAGAGGACGTCGCGCAACTGCGGGAGCGTCCGCGCTTCGGGATCGCGGCGCAAACGACGCAGCCGATCGAGCGCGTGCGTTATCTGGTCGGCCTGATTCGCCAGCGTTTCCCGCGGGCGGAAGTGCGCTTCGTTGACACCGTTTGCCAGCCGACCAAGCAGCGTCAACACGCCGCCGTGGAACTCGCGCAGCAATGCAGCGTGGTCATCGTCGTCGGCGGCGCGAACAGCAACAACACGCGGGAACTGGTGCAGACCTGCTCGAAGTATTGCGAGCGCGTTCATCACGTGCAAACCGCGGCCGATCTTTGCGAAGATTGGTTTTGTGCCGATGACACCGTTGGCATTACCGCTGGCACATCCACGCCCGATGTGGTGATCGAAAGTGTGGAAAAATCCCTCTTTGAATTTCAATGGCACAAATCGCTGGCCACTCAGGGCAAATGAAAACAAATCAGAACAAGTCCGATTTCCGTCGTTGGTTCACCGTCGTCACCTACGCGGCCGCGATGGCGTGGGTGGAGTCCGCCGTCGTCTATTATTTGCGGACGCACATTGATCGCATCGAGCCGTATCAACCCAATCCGCTGCCGATCGTCGGTGGGCTGGGGGCGGTCGAGTTCGCGCGTGAGTTTGCCACGTTGGTGATGCTCTTCACGGTGGGCGCGCTGGCGGGGCGGACGTGGCGCGCGCGCATCGGCTACATGGTGGTGGCCTTTGGCGTCTGGGACATTTTTTATTACGTGTTCCTGAAACTGATGTGCGGCTGGCCCCACTCGCTGCTGGATTGGGACATTTTGTTTCTCATCCCGTTGCCGTGGTGGGGGCCGGTGCTCGCGCCGGTGCTGATCGCCCTGCTGATGATCGTTTGGGGCACGCTGGCCAGCCAGTTTGAACGCCCAGGGCCACCCTCGCTGTCTAACTGGCGCGTGTGGGCTCTGAATTTCATCGGCGTGGCGCTGGCGCTTTACGTTTTCATGGCCGATGCCCTGCGCGTTTCCAATGGCGGCGTGGATGCTTTGCGCAACCTGCTGCCCACCCAGTTCAACTGGCCGCTGTTTCTCGTTGCCCTCGCCTTGATGGCTGCGCCGGTGGTGAAGCTGGCCGTGGAACTGCGGTCCCAGCGTGATTCGGATTTTGAAGCTGTTCCTGCAAACTGAACCGTGCAAACCCACGCCGCCATCTCCAGCCCACGCGAATTCGGCACGCTGCTTAGCGGCGAAGCCGGCGCGCTGGCTGGCTGGTCGCAGGAATTTCAATCGCGCCGCCTCGCCGCGCACATCGCCGTCATCGTGGTGGGCGCCGGACTTTACGGCGCGGCCATGGGCTGGTGGCGCGATCCAATGCAGGCCCTGTACGTTGGCATCAAATTTCCGCTGATCATTCTGCTGACGACGCTCGGTAACGCGCTGCTCAACGCCATGCTCGCGCCGCTGCTCGGGCTGAACATTTCGCTGCGCCAATCGCTGCTCGCCGTGCTGATGAGTTTCGCCATCACGGCGGCAATACTCGGTGCGTTCGCGCCGCTCATGGGCTTTCTCGTCTGGAATGCGCCGCCGATGACGCCGGACGTGAAATCCACCACGGCCTACGCGTTGATCAAACTGTTGCACGTGATCGTGATCGCTTTCGCGGGGATCGCGGGAAATGTGCGGCTGTTTCAGCTCCTCAACCAGCTCGCCGGCAATCGCAGCGTGGCGAAGCGCGTGTTGCTCGCTTGGTTGACGGTGAATCTTTTTCTCGGCAGTCAGCTCACGTGGATCGCGCGACCGTTCATCGGCGCGCCGCAATTGCCCGTCGCCTTCCTCCGCCAGGACGCGTTGCGCGGGAATTTTTACGAGAATGTTTTCCGCACGTTCGGTGACTTGCTCGATTTCGATTAACGCCAACCACACAAAACTATGAACGACATCAATCCCATCGGCTCGGGTGTGCCGCCGCAAATTCCGCCGGGTGCCACCGCTAACGCATCAGCGCGTCCCGCCCTCGGCGACGATCCCGCGGCGCGCGTGCCGGTCACGAATCCCATCGCCGCCGTGGAAGCGATCCTGCGGCACCCGCGGCGCTTGATGTATTCGTTGCGCCAGCCGGGCGCGGGCGGATTGATAGCCGGCATGCTGATCGCCGCGGTTGGCTTCAGCCTGATCTACGGCCTCGTGGTGGGGTCATTTTCTGGCCACGAACAATGGTGGGCCGCGCCGGTGAAAATTTCCATCGGCCTGCTCATCTCCACGCTCATCTGCCTGCCGAGCCTTTACATTTTCGCGTGCCTGAGCGGATCGCAGGCACGGCTGGCGGAGATGTTTGGACTCGTCGTCGGCTTGCTCATGTTGATGACGCTCCTGCTGATTGGGTTTGCGCCCGTCGCATGGCTTTTCTCGCAATCCACCGAATCGCTGGTTTGGATGGGCGCGCTGCATCTCGCCTTCTGGCTGGTGGCGACGGTTTTTGGACTGCGCTTCCTGAATGCGGGCTTTGCGCAGTCGAACGCCCGTTCCAACGCCGGCCTGAACACCTGGATCATTATCTTCATGCTGGTGATGTTGCAAATGAGCACGGCGCTGCGGCCGTTGATCGGTCGGTCGGATACGTTTCTGCCGGGAAACGAGGAGAAGAAATTTTTCCTCACGCACTGGGGCGATTGCATGGACGACGCGTCGCACGGCAAGAAACCGCATCGTTACGACTAAACTCCGACCGCGCGCGAACCAAGGATCAAGACGATGACGACCTCGGCTTCAGCCGCTTCCGGGAAGCGCTTTCGCGTGGAGCTGATCACGGCGGAATCGGCGTCGTCGCGCCTCGTGCGGCATCGCCGGCTGATCCGCTTTCCGCAACTGACGATGCCCTTGCTCGCGGCCTACACGCCAGCGCATTGGGACGTGAGCCACACGGATGAAATTGTACAGCGAGTGGATTTCGCGAAGCGCGTGGATGTCGTCGCCATCACGGCGAACACGCCCGCCGCGCCGCACGCGTATCAACTGGCGCATGAGTTTCGTGCCCGCGGCGTGAAGGTTGTCATTGGCGGACCGCACGCGACCTTGCTGCCCGACGAGGTCGCGCAACACGCCGATGCGGTCGTGGTGGGCGAGGGAGAGTTGGTCTGGCCGCAATTGCTCGCCGATTTCGAGCGGGGAGCGTTGCAGCGAATGTATCGCTCGTGCGCTTTGCCGACGTTGAAACAGATGCCCGCGCCGCGCTGGGATTTGATCAAGGGCCGCGCTTACGGTCGCGGCGTGACCATTGCCACGCGCGGCTGCCCGTTCGCTTGCGACTACTGCACGATCCCGCAGATGTATCAGCGCCGGATGCGTTACCGGCCGGTGGGCGAGATTGTGGACGAGATCAAGCGCATGCCCGGTCGCGCGTTGATTTTTTGGGACGATAACCTCGGCGCGAACCGCGACTACGCCAAGGAACTCTTCACCGCCATCGCGCCGTTCAAGCGCTGGTGGACCAGCCAGTGTACGGCGGATGTGGCGCAGGATGACGAGTTCCTGTCGCTGGCGGCCCGGAGCGGCTGCAAGGCATTATTCCTGGGACTGGAAACAATTTCGCAAGCCAGCCTCGACGTCGCGAATAAACGCCATAATCGCGCCGGTGAATACGCGGAGGTGATCCGCCGTTTTCACGCGCACCGTATCGCCGTGCAGGCCGGCGTGGTGTTTGGTTTCGATCACGACGACCGCTCCATCTTCCGCAGCACGGTGGAGTTCTATCGCTCGGTTGGCCTCGACTCCGCGACGGTAAGCGTGCTCATTCCGTTTCCCAACACGCCGATCTTCCAGCGGCTGGACGCTGAGGGCCGGATTCTCACGCGCGACTGGTCGAAGTACAACGGCAAGAAAGATGTCGTGTTTCAACCGGCCCTGATGTCGCCGCGCGAATTGCTCCTGGGCATGGAATGGGCGGCGCGGCAGTTCTATTCGCTCCCCTCGATCGTGGAACGCATGGCGCGTTCGCGAACGGGACTCTGGTGGAATATTCCGCGCAATCTGGGCTACCTCCTCGCGCTCCGAAATTTTGGCGCCGTGGGCTTCAACCCCGAACTCGCGACGGCGAATGAACCAACCGTCCCCGCCGGTGGTCCATCCGTTTGTGAAAGAAAACCGTTTGGTCTGGCGCCTGACGGAGTATGATCTGACTGACTGCTTATGAAATTCGTGAATCTATTTTTCCACCGCGAAACCCGGTCGCCGATCCTGGCGCTGTTGTTCGCCTCCGTGATCAGCGTGGCGCTGGTGATGGCGCGCATCGTCGTCACGCGCAATTTCAACTACGCCTTTCTCATCTGGAATCTGTTCCTGGCGTGGATGCCCATGTTCTTCGCGCTGCTGGCGGTGGATCAATACCGCGGGGGCACGCATCGCAACTGGCGGTTTGCCGGGCTGGCCGGCGCGTGGCTGCTGTTCTTTCCCAACGCGCCCTACATTTTCACCGACTTCATCCATCTGCTCTACGGCCACTATCAACGCTTCTGGGTGGACCTGACGCTCATTCTCACCTGCGCGCTCACCGGCCTCGTGCTGGGCTTCGTGTCGCTCTACCTGATGCAATCCGTGGTGCGGAGACTCTACGGCTGGCTCGCGAGTTGGTTGTTCATCGGCGGCGTGGCGGGACTGAGCGGCTTTGGAATTTATCTCGGCCGCTTTCTGCGCTTCAACAGTTGGGACGTGATTGCCCGACCGTTGAAACTTTATCACGGCGTCAGCAACTGGGCGGCGAACCCGCTGGCCAACGCGCACACGTTCACCTTCCCGCTGCTGTTTGCCACGTTCATCTTCCTCGCCTATCTGATGCTCTACACGCTCACGCATCTGCCCCGGCCCACGGAAACTTCACTGTCACCGGCGACAACCGACCTCACGACTGCATGATTCGTTTGGGTAAAAGAGTGCTGGCTGGCTTTGTTGCCACGGTGGTAGCCGCGATTATCTGGGTGCCCTGTTTGCATTTCTTTTTCGCGCACCGCGCGGATGACTTTCATGCGTCGACGGGCTTAACAACCAAGGCACGCGCGTTGGCAAACCGGCATCTTGAAATCTGGCGCGACTTGAAGTTGCGTGACAACGAACTCAAGCGCATGCGGGCCAGCAACGCGGAGTGGGATTTCATGGGCCGCAGCTTTCTGGTCTGGTCGCTTGCCAATCTCGGATTACGTGATGCCTCCGGCAAAGCGGAGTGCCTCGCGACGATGGATCGAATCATCGAGGAAACGTTGCGGTTGGAGGCGCAGGAGGGGATGTGCTTCTTCCTGATGCCGTACGCGAAACAGTCCAAGTATGTTGTTCAACCAGCGCGCAGTTTGTTCCTCGATGGCGAAATCGCATTGATGCTGGCCGCGCGGCGCGTGCTGGAGGAACGGGCGGAGTACAAAACAGCCCTTGCCGAGCGCGTGCGTCTCATGTCTGAGGGCTTGCGCGCTGCCACGAACTCGGTGCTGGAAAGTTATCCCAACGAATGCTGGACGTTTGATCATGTGCTGGCGTTGGTTGCCATACGGGCCGCAGATCGGCTTGATGGGACAGACCATTCCGCGCTGATTAGTGATTGGGTTGCCATGGCCCGGCAAAATCTGGTGGAGCCGCAGTCGGGAATGCTCGTCTCGAGCTTCACCACAAGGCGACAAGTCAAGGACGGGCCGGAAGGATCTACCCTTTGGATGGTCTGCCATTGTTTGCAGGTGTTGGACGAGGGGTTCGCCCGAGAGCAGTACGACCGAGCGCGGGCGCAACTTGGGGAGATTACGCTGGGTTTTGGTTACGCTCATGAATGGCCACGCGGACAAAAAGGCTGGGCCGATATTGACTCCGGACCAATTGTCCCGGTTTTCAACATCAGCGCGGGATCAAGCGGGATGGCGCTGATCGGTGCGAGTGCGTTTGGTGATCAGAAGTTTCTCGGCGCGCTCGCAACCACGCTTGATTTCGCGGCATTTCCGTCACGGCGGAATGGGCAACTGAAATACTGCGCCAGTAACCAGGTCGGGGACGCGGCGCTTTTGTACGCCGCCACGCTCGGTCCGTTGTGGGAAAAAATCAAAACCACGAGGGCGCCATGAACCCGCCACCAAAGACCGTCCGCCAACCCTGGTGGAGCGCCGATTTCTGTTCGCCCAAGGATTTCGTGCGTCACGGCCTGCTCATCCTGCTGGCGTTCGGTGTGGTCCATTTTCTGGGGCTGCGCGAGTTTACCAGCTTTCTCAACGGCACAACCGGTGATCTGAATGTGAATCCGGACAACGCTACCTTGCTGGGGGTCGTTTACGTTGGATTTTATCTCGCGGCGATTTTGTTCGCCCCGATCTGTTTTATCGCGGCGGCCTTGCTCGCCTTGTGGGAACGGCACCAGGCGTCGCGATCAACCTGATATGAACTGTGATGCCACACTGCGCTTTCGGATTTCAATCGCGACCTGGCTTTTTATTCTCGGCTTGGTGATCAGCGGCGCCACCGCCATTCCGCTCAATGCGGAACTGGATTGGCTGGCGGAGTGGACAGGGGCGCAGCAACTGGTCGCCGGTGTCAGCTCAACTCCGGCGCCGTCCTGGGCGGTCTGGTTGGTGAAAATCCAAACCACGTTGCACGAAGTGGCGTTGAAGTTTCCCTTTCTCGCCTACGGCACGGACTGGCTGGCGTTCGGGCACTTCGTCATCGCCATCGCCTTCATCGGCGCGCTGCGCGACCCGGTGCGGAATCGCGGGTTGTTCGACTTCGGATTGATTGCCTGCGCGTTGGTGATCCCGTATGCGTTGACCTTTGGCGCGCTGCGCGGCATTCCGCTCTGGTGGCGATTGATTGATTGTTCGTTCGGCGTGTTTGGCGCGGTGCCGCTGTGGCTTTGCCGGCAGTGGAGTTCTCAATTGGAGCGGGCATCCGCTGGGAAATCGCCACCGACATCCGCTCACGTTGCTGCTGCATGAGCCGTTGACAATGGGTCGCGGCGCGGGTAGTCACGGGCACCAACATTATGGCTCCCAGCCAAGGCGAAGCGACCGCGCGTCAAACCGGTTCCATCTTTCACCGGTGCCGCCGGGGACTCGTCATCGGATTGTTTGTGGCCGTGCTCGCGGGTGCCGGGCTCTGGTTTTTCGTCTTCCGAACGGAGACGCCCCAATCCTACACCCGCCGGGAAGTTGATCGCATCCTGTCCGAAGTGCGGCGGCGCGAGGGGAGCTCCGCCGCGGTTAACTCCCTGTTCGGCGCGATGCGGAACTGGCCGAAACCTTTTCCGAAAGTGGCCAAACTCATTCTCGGTGACGAAAACACAGAGGTGGATCCGCGCCGTGATCTTGCCGCGCTGGGGCCGTTGGCCGTACCCATCCTGACAAACATCCTGGCGCACGACCGCACGCCCGGGGTGCGCGCGGTGGTGGCCGAGGCCATTGGCGAGATGGGCGACACCCGATTGGTGCCGGCGTTGCTCGCCGCTTTCGAGCAGGATGCGGACAAGCGCGTGCGGGGTTCCGCAGTGCGGGCGCTCGGGGAATTGCAGGATGAACGTGCTTTGTCGCCGCTGATCGCCGCCTTACACAGCGCCCGGGACCAAAGCATCCGCAGTGAACTGGTGCAGACGCTCGGTGAATTCAACACCCCGCAAACCCTCAGTGCGTTGACGAATGCGCTCGCCCGGGAGCGGGACGATTGGGTGCGTCAGTGGGTCGTGATGAGCGAGCGGCCGTGGCAAAGTGATCCCGCCGCCCGTCCGGCCTTGCTGGCGGCGTTGCGCGCGGAGACCAATGCCAACGTCCGCGTGTATGTGGTGCGGGCCTTGAAAAATCACCCGGACGAAACAACGATCCGTGCCCTGATCAGCGCTTTGCGGGAAGATTCGGACGCGCGCATCGTGCGCGCCGCGGTGGCCGATACCTTGGGCCGCCTGACCAACGCGCTGATTCGGCCTGCGTTGCTGGAGGCGACGGAGCAAAATACTTCCGAAGTTCGCGGCGCGGCGATCCGCGCTTTGCAATTTTTTCCCGGCCCGGAAAGTGAAGCCCGCGTGCGCGCCGTGCTGCAGGCGGACACCGTGCCCGTGGTGCGGGAAGTCGCCGCCCGCGCCTTGGGTGAATGGGCCGCGCGCCACACCAACCACGCTTTGCTCCCGGCTTTGATCGCCGCCCTCCAGCGCGATCCAGCGCCGGAAGTGCGCGCGGCGGCGGCCGCTGCGCTGGACCGGGTCGGCGGCGCGGAGGTGCTCAAAGTTCTGCGCGAGGTGCTGGCGACCGAACGCAAGGGACGCGTGCAAGTCGAGGCGATAGGCGGGATCTACCGGCATGCCAGCGCGGAAGCCGCGGCCTTCCTGCTGCAATTGCTCGACAGCGGCAATCTGGAAGCGGACGCCGAAGCGGAAACCGTTCGCGGCCTCGGTGAATTGCGTGCGTTCGCGGCGATACCGAAGCTGACTGCGCGGCTCGCCAGTTCTCCGGATGAGACGGTGCGTCAAGCCGCCGCCGAGGCGCTCGGGAATCTTGAAGCGACCAATGAAGTCGCCGTGTTGCTGACCGCCTTGGGCAAGGATGATTCTCCCGGCGTGCGCAGCGAAGTGGCCACGTTGCTTGGCCGGATGCCGGCGGCCGGCCAGGCAGATATCCGGACCGCGCTGATCCAAGCGCTGGGGACGGATGCCGATTCATCCGTGCGCGCCGCCGCGGCGGGCGCCCTGGGTGAAAGGCGCGACCCGGCCGCGCTGCCCGCGCTCGTGAAGGCCCTGCAACGGGATGAGGATCGCGAAGTGCGGGCGCGCGCCGCGACCGCTCTCGGCAAATTGGGCCGGCCCGATGCCGCACCGTCTCTCGAAACCGCCTTTCAGCGGGATCGCGACAAGACCGTGCGCACCCAGGCCGTGCGTTCCCTCGCGCGGCTGACGGGTCCGGATCGCGCGGAGTTTTTCCTGAAAGGGTTTGTGGAACAACGGCGGCTGCGCGCGGAGCTGGCGGATTTGCTGGGCTGGCTTGGTTCGCCGGGCGCCATTGCGGCATTGCGCCAGGTGTTCGCGGAAGGTGTTTCTGCCGAACGCAGCGCCGTCATCCAGGCGCTGGGCGATGCCGGCGATGTGCGCGTCGTGGCGGAACTGGGCGACATTCTGCGCCAGGATCCCGCCGCCACCACGCGGGCGGCAGCGGCGACCGCGCTGGGGAGATTGTGCGATTCCAACGCCGTGCCGGCGCTGGTGGCGGCGCTCCAGGATCGGATTGTTTCCGTCCGCCAGGAAGCGGCGTGGGCGCTGGGGCACATTGGCGCCGTCGCGGCCGTGCCCGCGCTGACCAACGCACTGGGCGAGAGCAACGCCGACGTCCGGTTCGCCGCGGCGTTTGCGTTGGCGGAGATTGGTGATCGCAGTGCGGCATCCGCGCTGATGCCCCTGGTGCAACACAGCGAAGAGCGCACGCGCCTGGCGGCGGCGAGCGCCCTGGCATTTCTCGACCGTGAAGACGGATTGGCGGTGCTGGCGGCGATGGTGCGCTCAGACGATGTGTGGATGCGCTTCACCGCGTTGATCAGCCTGTTGCGCTTGAATACGGCCGCGGCGCGCCAGCAGCTGACCGATTGTCAGGAAACCGATGCCACGTTGGCGGCGGTCATCTCCGGTGGCTTGCGCGTGGGCGGCGTGGGCGCCGCCACCAACATGCTCTGCACGGCGCGCGACAGCGATTCCATGATGAACGACTTCCGGCATTTCGGCGCGCGGGCGCTGGTGCTGTTCAACGACCCTTCCGCCCGGCCCGCCTTGCAAGCCAACGCCAACGATGCCCGCGAAGAAGTGCGCGTCGCCGTGCGCGTGGCCCTGCGTCGCCTGGCGCAGCGCGATGCGAACGGCCCGGCCGCGCGGTGAGGATGGGGTCGCCCTTGATTTGTTCCGCGCCGGCGAGCATGCATAGCAATGGGTTGAGGAGAAGCAGTTGCTTGGCAGTCCTAGCGATCAGCCGAATCGGACCAACATCGCAGTTGGCGTAAGCGGACTGGCCAGCGCCTTCCAGCACTGTCTGCAGTGGCCGGGTTGATCGTGCAAACGTCACCGTTTCTCGGCAGCGCAGCGACTTTGTAATTGTTGTCTTATCTCACGCATCATTGACGCGTCGATAAATGACATCGAGTCGCATTTCCATCCATTCGTACTGTTGAAGACCATATAAGCACATTCAGTATCAAACAACACGCTGCGACACTGAACGCGTGCCCCGCCGGGCGGACCAGGGAATCCAGAAATGCTCTCGGTACGGCTGAAAAGAATTGGCAGAGCAAAGCTCCACGCGCGCTTAATGTTGAGGGTTGAGATGGACTGTCGAACTTCTGCCCAGCGCCTCGCAGAAACTTCATTTCGAATCGCACGCACATCCTCCGCTTTGAACGTGCTCGCAACTTTGATCTGGGAAGTCGATGTGCAATACCACAGTCCGAGCCCAGTGAGAACGACGATGACGCCAAATACCAAAGGAATTCTGAGTGATCTGTTTGCACTCATGCGTTGGAAATGGACAACGGCTACATATAGGTCATCTGATCCGCGGTCTATCACTTTTTCGCGGGGTTTTCTACGGTCTTCCCCAAACCGCATGAATCGCTGCGGCGTTTTGGGTGCCGTCGCCCCGCCAAAGGCATGGCTGACTTTCGCTGTCAGGGCACGGCGAGATTGAAGATCTTCCCATCCATGGTGAGGGCGTAGAGTTCGCCGTCGCGATCTTCAGCAAAGCTCGAGATGTTCTTCGGCTGTTGCAGCATGGTGCCGCGGTCGGTGATTTTGCCGTTGGCGTAGCGGAAGCCCCAGATGGTACCGAGCGAGTAATCGGCATAGATGTAAACGCCGCGCAGGGACGGGAATTTTTTCCCGCGATAAACGTAGCCACCCGTCACGCTCACGCCGGTGCCGTGGTCGGGGAATTGGCTTTTCTCCGCCAACTTGGGCGTGTGGGCATAGGCCAGCACGGGATCGTGGTAGCGCGCACCTTCGGGGCCGGTGCGAAATTTCTGGAAACCTTCGCGCACGCTCCAGCCGTAGTTGCCGGCTTTGACGACAAGATCAATTTCCTCCCATTCCTCCTGCCCGACGTCGCCGGCCCAGAGATCGCCGGTCTCGCGATCCCAACTGAAGCGCCATGCGTTGCGCAGGCCGGCGGCCCAGATTTCTTTGCGCGCACCGTATTTCTCGGGTTCGTTGGCGTAAGGGTTGTCCTGTGGGATGCCGTACGGGAGTTCTTTTTTGCCCTGTCCGCTGCCCACGGTCGCGCGGGTGTTCACGTCAATGCGCAGCATCTTGGCGAGGAGCGAGACGTAATTCTGGCCGTTGTTGTGCGGGTCGCCCGAGCCGCTGCCGCCGTCTCCGTTGACGATGTACAGGTAACCATCCGGCCCGAAACTCACCTGGCCGCCATCATGATTCCAGTAGGGCCGCGGGACCTCCAACAAGATGCGCTCGGATTTCACGTCGAGCCGGTCCGGGTCATCGGCCGAGACTTTGAATTCGCTGATGACGCTGCGCTTGGGATTTTGCTGGCTGTAGAAAACGTAGCAGAGCTGGTTCGCTTTGAATTGCGGATGCAGCGCAAAGCCGAGCAAGCCCTCCTCGAAATCCACGAGCGGTTTGCGGTCCACGATGTTCAGAAATTCCTTCGCGCCGCTGCCGTCCGAGCCTTTGCGAGCGATCAGTATGCGGCCCTGTTGCTCGATGACGAAGAGGCGGCCCGAACCGTCGTTGGCTTCTTCGAGCCAGAGCGGCTTGCTCGGCTTGAGTTCCGGAAGGACCTCTCTCAATTCAATTTTGGGAATGGGTTGGGCCGAAAGTGAATTGATCGCGAGCAGGACCGCCAGCGCCAGAATCCCTTGCCGGGACGGAACAGGTTTGTGCATGGCGGGAGAGCTTAGGAAAGTTGCTCTCGCAGTAAAGCGTGGAAACGATTCCGGGCGCGGGCGTCACGTTCACCAAGTGACGTCCTGCTTGGCCGGCGGCGTAACGCCCGCCGCGGCCAGCGCCGTGGCGCGGCGGTCAATGTATTGGGCCAGGATGTCCACGGCGATTTCCATGACGGTGCGGGATTGAATCCGGATGCCGACCGGGCAGGCGACGCGGTCGAGTTCCTCCAGCGTGGCCAATTGTTGGGCGAGGAAATGTTCCCTGATCGTGCGCGCCTTGCGGGTGCTGCCGATCATGCCCAGAAAGGCGAACGGGCGATGAATCCACGTTTCGAGCACCAGCGCGTCGTGTTTGTGGCCGCGCGTGACAATGAGGCCCAGCGTGGGAGCGACGGGCAAGGGTGCAGTGACCAACTCGCCCCAGGGCCCGAGACGCAGCGCGACTTCGCGCGGGAAAAAATTGTGGTTGGCAAGTTCGGGGCGGTCATCGAAGACCGTCACCGCAAAATCCAATTGAACCCCCAGCGGCGCGACGGCTTGGGCGATGTGACCCGAACCCGCAATCCACAATGCGCAGGGTGGGGTGATGGTTTCCGTGTAGCGCCACTCGGCGGCACACTCCGACGCTCTGCTGGGAGCGCCGGCACCCTTGCCGGCGTTCCCGGCGCGCGCGATCTGGAAATCATTTGTCACACCCCAAGTGAGGGCGCGATCGCGTGCGGCGAGCAGCGGCCAGAGGGTTTCGCCGGACTTGCCGGCGTTCGGCAGAACGACGCCGGAAACTTTGCCACCGCAGATCAAGCCGTCGTCCCAGCCGAAGTCGTGATCCAACACCAGGTCGAAAGTTTTGGGCTGGCCGTCGCGGAGGGATTCGAGGGCGAGCCGCTGCACCTCGGCTTCGAGGCAGCCGCCGCCGAGCGTGCCCTCGATGCGTTGGTCGGCGTGGAAAATGGCTTTCGCGCCGAGCTTCTGCGGGCTGCTGCCTTTCACGGCGGTGATGATGCCGAGCGCGACGTTCTCGCCACGATGGCCGGCCTCAGCGAGGAGCTGGAAAATGGAAACCGTCACGCCGGCAACCTAGCGCACCGAAAAAGAAGCTCCAAGTTCCATCGTGCCGCCAAGACAATGATCGCCGCCCCGAGGCAGTGATCGAGCTCGAAGCCTGGCCGTCGCGCAGAACGGCGAGGTTGAAATCAAATGGGCCGCGGGATCGGTCTCAGGTTCAGTCGCGCAACGCGGCGCGAATGGTCGCGATCAGTTTCTCCGGTCCCTCTTGCTTTAACGCGAAACCCGTGGCGCCGGCGGCGCGGGCTGGCCGCTCGTGTCCGACCGGATCAAACATCGTCATGGCCACGATGCGCAACTCGGGATAGAGCCGGCGCAGTTCGCGAATCAGCTCGAGCCCGTGGGAGGATTTGAGTTGCAGGTCGGTGAGGACCAAATCCGGTTTTGCTGCCGCAATGGCCTGCACGGCGGGCGACACGTCGTCGGCCTCGCCGCACACGCAGAGGTCGGCCTCGCCGTTGAGGTTCTCGACGATGGCTTCGCGAACGGCGAGCTGGTCTTCGACAACAAAAATACGCTTTTTCAAAAGAATATCCCCCTCCAGAGCCCGGTTGATCAAGGTTCGGTACGGCCGCTGAATCTGATTTGAAATTTCCGTCGGCACGATGTCACTCGCTGGTTTCGAAGTCGCCAAAAACAACCGGCTGAACCAGACGGCGGTTCGGGCGGGGCGGGATGCGCCGGCGCTCGATTCGCGGATCGTCCGGAATCGTCGGCCAGGTGATGGACAACGCCTGCCGCTTTTCGCCAGAGCGGAGGCGCAGGAGCAGGTTGCCGCCGGGCAGCGATGCGCTTGGCGCTGGTTGAAAGTTGGGGGCGAGCTTGGCCATAACAAGATCCGGTTGCTGGGCTCACGCCGCGTGCAGTTCCTGCCGGCAAGCGGTCGGCGATTGGCCCGTGATGCGCTTGAAGCAGCGGTTGAAGTGGGAGAGTGATTGGAAACCGGTCTGGTAGGCGACTTCGCTCACGCGATGATTCGGGTCGCGCAACATTTCCTTGGCCTTTTCGACGCGCACGCGCGAGACGTAGTCGGTGAAATTGAGCCCGGTGACCTCCTTGAATTTCTTGCAGAGATAAAAGGGGCTGATGGCGGCGTGCCGGGCGACGTCGCTGAGGGACAGTTCCTCTTCGCAATGCTCGTGAATGTATTGCCGGGCGCGGGCGACCTGCGGTGGCTCGGCCGTGCGTTCCTGCATCAGCACTTGATTGGCGAGCAGGCTGAGTTGTTTGGCAAAGTATTCGAGCAGGCGGACCATCGCGTCGTACGTCGGCTTGGGCAACACGCGGGTGGCCGCGTAAGCGGTGGCGGCTTCGCGGGCGTTCACACCACCGCCGAGGCTTAGCAGGCGGTTCACAGCGCCGGCGGCCTGCGCCTTGGTGGGACTTTTGAAAAAAACCTGGCCCGTCTGGAGATAGCCAATCGTGCGTTCGCCGAGCTTCACGGTGACGGCGGTTTCGTTCATGCCGAACGAGCAACGCAGCGTGGCCGGCACGCCGTTGGCGGTGTTGCAAACCTGTTGCTGGAGTTGGAGGCACGCGGCGCAAGTGCTGTTCTGTTTGGCCACGAGCGCGCAGAACGAGTTCTGCCGGCGGTCCGCGGCGTGCGCGAGCTGCCAGTCTTCGACGGAGCGCAAGGCCAGCGGCAATCCGGTGGTCTCGCCGAAGGCATGCTGGTAATCGAGAAAGAGGCTGGAACTGGCAAGTTTGCGGATGAGTTCCTTGTCGCTGCGGTCGGCCGGGGCGACCGGGTTTGCGACGTGCATCGTCGTTCCGCGCACCGGCGCGCTGTCAAACGACAGGGCGGTTGTCGTCGCCGTTCTCGCGGGCGCTGCTTGGGCAAATTCCGTTTTCATAGGGATACTTTACGTGCCGGGCCCGGGGAAAACTATTGGGCTGGTTGACCGATCGCATTAAGCCATCCGCGAATGGTCACGTGGCGGAAATTGGAAGCGACGCGTAAGCAAAATGCTTATCGCCGCTGCGCCGGGACGGCAACGAAGGGCCGCCCATTAAGAGGAGCGTTCGCGCGCGGCCACCCAGCGGATGGCGAAGCGCAGGAATTCCGGCGTGGATCGCAGGCCGAGTTTTTCTTTGATATGACCGCGATGCACATCCACGGTCTTGGCGCTCAAGTGAAGTTTCTGCGCAATTTCCTCCGTGCTCCAACCCTCGCCGAAGTGACTCATGATTTCGAGTTCGCGATCGGTCAATTTGTCTTCGGGCGCGGTGCCGGACTTTCCGGTCTGACCGCTGAACGACTCCAACGCGCGGGCTGCCATGGCCGGACTGAGGGCGATCTGTCCACTGAGAATGGTGCGCGCGGCGGCGATGACCTTTTCCGGTCCCTCGCTTTTCATCACGTAGCCGCGTCCGCCGGCACGCAGCACGCGCGGGGCATAAAAAAATTCTTCATGCATCGAAACCACGAGCACCGGCAGGCCCGGGTGCAAGGCTTGGATGTCTTTGATCATTTCCAAACCGGTTTTGTCCGGGAGCGTGAAGTCGGTCACCACCAGGTCCGGCTTGAGCTTGGCGATCGCTTGCATGGTTTCGCCGGCTGTGCCCGCCTGCGCGACGACGGTGAAGTCAGGTTCGCGATTCAGCATCTCCACCTGACCGATGCGCATCGTGGGATGATCATCCACAACGACGATCCGTTTTTTTGCGACGCTGGCGGAAGTGGTTTTGACTTTTGCGGCCATGGTGGCGACGGGGTGCTAGGCTTCTGTCGGCGAAGTGGGGTGAGGGTTGGACCAAGTGCGCCGGAGTGAGCAGGCCACCCGCACGCCGCCGCCCGGCGCGTTTTGCGTGGCCAGCTGGGCGTTAATCATATTGGCGCGGTGGCGCATGGTTTGCATGCCCAGTCCTTGCGCCGGTGCGGGTGTGGGTAAGCCTTGGCCGTAATCCCGCACGCTCAATTCCAGCATGTCGCTGCCGAGCTGGAGCCGGATTTCAATTTGATTCGCCCCGCTGTGTTTCAACGCGTTGTTCACGGCCTCCTGGGCGATGCGGTAAAGATGGGTGGCGAGCGTCTGGTCGGGTAACAACACCGCCGCGTCGGCGTCGAAGTTACAATCAATTTTTCGGTCGCGCGTCACCCGGTCGGCGAGGTTTTGCAGCGCGGTCATCAAGCCATCAGGCTCGGGTGGAACCGGATACAGGCCGCGCGCCAGTTCCCGCGCCTGTTGCAGCGCCTCGGCCACGAGTTCATTCACCTGACCGGCTCGGGTGGCTTCGGCGGCCGTGCGCTTTTTCAAATCGCGATGGAGCAGGTCGCTCAGGAACAGCGCTCCGCCCAATTGCTGGCCGAGTCCGTCGTGCAGGTCGCGCGCGATCCGGCCGCGCTCACCTTCCGCCGCCGCGACCACCGCGGCTTCGAGTTGTTTGCGCTCGGTCACATCCCGCAGGATCACGGTGAAAAGTTTCTGGCCGCCGGCATCGACTTGAGAGATCGAAGCTTCGATGGGGAATTCCGTTCCGTCGGCGCGCACGCCGAAAATCGTTCCCAGCCGGCCCATGCGCCGGCTGGTCACGCCGGTTTCCCCAAAGCGGTGCACGTGGCTCGTGTGGGCGTGATGAAACCGGTGCGGAATCAGGCCGTCGAGGCGTTGACCCAGCATGGCCTCGGCGCGATGGCCGAACATCTGTTCCGCCGCCGGATTGAAGAGCACAATCCGATGCTCGTGATCCACGGTGATGATGCCGTCCGTGGCGGAGTTGATGATGCCGGCAAAGCGGGCCTCACTTTCGCGCAACGCGGCGCTTTGCCGGGCCAGTTGCGCGCGCAACTGTTTTGCTTCCAGCGCCTGTGTGACCGCCGGGCCGAGCCGCGCAATGCGGTCTTTGAGCAGGTAATCGGTCGCGCCGCGCTTCATCGCTTCCACGGCTTTGTCTTCGCCGGCCGACCCGGAGACGAGGATGAACGGCGTATCGAAACCACTTTGCCGCAAAAGTTCGACCGCCTTCAGGCCGGTGAATTGCGGCAGGGAATAATCCGACAGAATCAGGTCCGGGGCATCTTGTAACCGGGCGAGGAAATCCGCCTCGTTTTCAACTCGCTGCCAGCGGAAATCAAAACCGCTCCGGCGCAACTCATGCACCATCAACTCGGCATCATCCGCCGAGTCTTCCAAGATTAATA
>CAYWCK010000042.1:0-8552 GCA_964456685.1 uncultured Bifidobacteriaceae bacterium
GAACGACGAACAAATTGCGACGGTGATCAAGGAGATCCAGCAAGATTACGCCACCAAACTTGGCACTAACGCCTCGAAAGCGGTGCCCCAGTCGCCCGTTAACCCACCTATCCAGGTCAACGCAACCAATCAGCCGCCAACCGATCCCAGTCAGGATTTTTACGACAAACTGCGCGACGCGACCCGCAAGCAGATTGAGGAACTCAATCGCACCGAACCCGAACGCGCTCCCTCGCCCTAACTCTTTCGATCAGCACACCATGAAAATGACTTACCTCCGTTTGCTGCTGCTCTTGAGTCCGGGCGCAGGAATTTGCTTCGCCGGCGGCTTGGTCACCATAGCCGGCATCACCGAGCCCATCGCTGACGTAACCTTGAGCGCATCGGTGCCGGGCATCGTCAGTGCGTGGAAATTCAAGGAAGGCGATTCCGTCCGGCAAGGCGACACCATCATCGAACTCGACAAGAAACTTGAAGAACTCGAGGCAGATCGGCGCAAACTGGCCATGGAAAAAGCCCGCAAAGATTGGGAAGCACTCCAAACTCTTTTCAAAAAGAACAGCATCTCGGTCCGGAAAGAGGAACTGGAGAAAGCCGAGACGGATTACAAGATCGCCGCCACCGAGTACGAAATGGCCGCCGAGCAACTGCGCAAGCGCAGTGTCGCTGCCCCGTGCGCCGGCAATATCGCCGAGATCACGCGCGACGTCGGCGAAGCTTGTCAGCCTTACCAACCGTTGATTCGGCTGGTGGACACACATCAATGCTACTTCGTGAGCAACGTCGAAGCCCGGCTCGCCAGTCAGTTCAAGCCCGACCAAACCGTGCAGTTGGAACTCGCGGCTGGCACAACCACGTTCAAGGTTCAAGGTAAGATCGCCTTCATTTCGCCCGTCGTGGATCCGGCGAGCGGACTGCAAAAGATCCGCGTCCTGTTCGGCAACGCTGATGGCCGAATCCGGCCCGGCGTCGCCGGCAAACTCCTTGTCGAATAGAACAACCGAACCTCAACAGAACATCCCGGCTTCATGCCTCCCGATTCCCAAACTCAATCCGACCGCTTCGCAAGCGCTATGCGCAAGCTCGAGGAGTTACGGCATTACAAAGGTCCCGCCGCCGGCTTTTGGCTCGCGTTGCTGGAGGCAATGGCTCAAATCTCCGGCGCCGGCACGGCCGTGGCCCTGCGTAAAATCGCCGGCCCAACCGGAAACTGGCAACGCGTCGCCATTTGGCCGCCCGCACAACCACCAAACAGCGGGCTGAAAAATTTCACCCAGGCTCTCGAGGCTTTAGCCATCAGCGCCCTTGCGGAAAACCACTCCCTTCGCCTGCTTGAAGGCGCAGCGGAATCCGTCCCGCAGGATTGCGCCATAGCAGTGCGCTTCGGCAACGAGTCCAGCACCGACCATTGGGTTGGCGCGTTCTACTTCCCTGCCTGTTCACCGGCGGAGCGCAAGGCGGCTACCACCCTTCTCCGCCTGATGCAGGACACGCCCGCCGTCTGCGTGGCGCACTCGTCCGTTCAAAACCTCCAGCTCAAGCTCTCGCAGTTCTCGTCGGTCATGGACCTCACGGCACTGCTCAATGCGCAGTCGCGCTTCATGGCTGTGGCGATGACCCTGTGCAACGAATTGGCCGCCCGCCACAAATGCGACCGTGTCAGCCTCGGCTGGTTGGAGCACGAATACATCCGCCTCCAGACCATTAGCCATACCGAGCGCTTCGAGAAAAAGATGGAAGCCGTCAAAGTCATCGAGCAGACGATGGAAGAATCGCTCGATCAGGATGAAATCATCGTCTGGCCGGCCCCGGAAACCGATACGCGGATTACGGCCGACCATGCGCGCTATGCCGAGGCGCAAAAAGTGAAATTCCTCTGCTCGGTCCCGTTACGTCTGAATGGTCAACCTTTGGGAGTAATTACCTGCGAACGTAACACCGAGCCGTTCACGGAAGAGGAGCAGCGCTTGCTGACCTTGGGTGGCGAAATGGCTGTGCGACGGCTGAGCGAACTGAAGCTGACCGATCGTTGGTTCGGAGCGCGGCTGGCTTCGGCGGCGCGCGAGCAGTTTGCCCGAGCCGTAGGCGTCCGGCATACGTGGGCCAAGGTCATCGCCGTGCTGGTGGCCCTTGCACTGGCCATTCTCCTCTTTGGCCGGATGAATTACCGGGTCGAAGCCACTTTCATCCTGCGCACGGATGACGTCGGTATTCTTTCCGCACCGTTCGAAGGCTATATCGAAGAAGTGCCCGCCGAAATCGGCGACACTGTAAATGCGGGCGCCATCCTCCTCAAACTCGACACCCGCGACTTGTTGCTTCAAGAGGCCGCGGCCGCCGCCGATTTCGACCGCTACAACCGCGAAGCGGAAAAAGCCCGCGCCGCCAATGCACTCGCGGAAATGCGCGTCTCCGAAGCCCAGGCCGAACAATCCCGGGTCCGACTGGAGTTGATTCGCTATCGCCTCGGCCAAGCCGCACTGAAAGCGCCCTTCGTCGGCGTCGTCGTGGAGGGAGACCTGAAGAAGCGCATCGGCGCACCCGTGAAGCAAGGTGACGCGCTGTTCAAAGTCGCCCGCACCGACCGCATGTATGTCGAATGCAATGTGGACGAACGGGACATCCACGACGTGCGCGGTGATGCCACCGGCGAATTCGCTTTCGCCAGCCAGCCGAAACTCCGCTTCCCAATGCAGCTCACGCGGATCGAACCCGTGGCGCAGGTCAAAGAGCAGGACAATCTCTTTGTGGTTCGTGCGCAGTTCACCGGCCCGCTGCAAGACTGGTGGCGCCCCGGCATGAGCGGGGTGGCCAAGATCAATGTCGGCAAGCGCACCATCGGTTGGATCATCGCGCACCGCACGATTGATTTTCTGCGGATGTATTTCTGGTGGTGATTTATGGCCGAAACCGGCGGCACATTCAGCGAATCCTGGTATCGCATCGCCGATCAACGCGCGGCCTTGCGACCGCACCTCCATGTGCGGCGGCAGTTTTATCGCGGTGAACGGTGGTACGTCATCCACGATCCCATCAACAACCAATTTTTCCGGCTGCGATCGCCCGCGTACGATTTTGTCTCCCGCCTCAACTTGAAACGCACCATCGAGCAGGCCTGGCAGGAATGCCTCGCGGCCAATCCCGAGCGTGCCCCCGGCCAGGAAGACGCACTCCGCCTGCTCGCGCAACTTTACGCCGCCAACCTGCTCTACTCGGATCTGCCGGCGGACAGCGCGAAACTTTTTGAGCGCTATCAGCAACGCCGTGATCGGGAGATCAAATCCCGCCTGCTCAACATCATGTTCGCGCGGATTCCCCTGCTGGATCCGGATCGTTTTCTCCAATCAGCCCTGCCACTCATCAAACTCGTGTTCAGTCCGTTGGGCGGCCTGGCCTGGCTGTTTTTCGTGCTGGCTGGCATCAAAGTGGCGCTCGATCACGCGGACAAATTGCGGGAACAGGGCCAGAGCATCCTCGCGCCGGACAATTGGTTTCTGCTTTATCTGGGATTCGTGCTCGTTAAAACCGTCCATGAATTTGGGCACGCCATCATGTGCCGCCGTTTCGGCGGCGAAGTTCATACGATGGGCATCATGTTCATGGTTTTCACACCGATGCCGTACGTGGATGCAACGTCCTCCTGGTCGTTCCGCAGCCGCTGGCACCGGGTGCTGGTCGGACTCGGCGGAATGATTCCCGAACTTTTCCTCGCCGCCGGCTTGATGTTTGTCTGGGCCAACACCGGCGCGGGCACCGTCCACAGCTTGGCCTACAACATGATGTTTGTGGCTTCGGTTTCGACACTCTTGTTCAATGCCAATCCTCTCATGCGGTTTGACGGTTACTACATACTTTCCGATCTGCTCGATATTCCGAACCTTTATTTCCGCGCCAACCAACAATTGATTTACTTGATCGAGCGCTACGCTTTCGGTTGCGAAAAGGCCACCAGCCCGGCCCACAGCCGGCGCGAAGCCTGGTGGCTGGGTGTTTATGGGTTCGCGGGACACATCTATCGAATCTTCGTCTTTGCGGTGATTTTGTTTTTCCTCTCCAAGCGGTACCTGATCGTCGGCGTCATCATGGCGGTCGTTTGCGGTGTCGCTTGGGTGGTCGTGCCGCTGGTCAAACTGGTTCAATACCTCGCCACCAGTCCGCGGCTGGAGCGGCAACGGGTTCGCGCCACGGCCGTCTGCGTCGGCACGGCGGCGATCGTATTGCTGTTTCTGGAACTCGTTCCATTTCCCAATCACTTTCGCGCCCCCGGCGTCCTCCAGGCGGAGCAATACACCATCGTCGTCAACGCGGCTCCGGGTTCGATTCAGGAGCTGCTCGTCCCCCCGGGCAGCCGCGTGGAACGTGGACAGGCGTTGCTGCAATTACGCGATCCGGAACTCGAATTCGAACTTGTCGCTGCGCGCGCGCAACTGGCCGAGAGCGAAGCGCAGGAATTGCGGGCGTTGCAGGAACAAACCGCCGACCTCCTGCCCATCCGCCGCCGCCGCGAGGTCGTCGAAAAACACATTCACCGGCTCGAGGAACAGCAAGCGGCACTCAAGGTGCGCGCGCCGCATGCCGGGCAATGGATCGCGCCCGAGGTGGACCGGTTGTCCGGCGCATGGTTTGCCCGCGGCACACCCTTGGGTCAGGTCATCAACGCCGGCGGATTTTATTTCTCTGCGATTGTTTCCGAGAAAGACGCCTCCCGGCTGTTCACCCGCGAAATTCGTCACGCAGAAATCCGGTTGCGCGGTCAGGCCGGGCGCACGTTATCCGTTTCTGGGCAGAAGATCATTCCCGTCGAACACCAGGTGCTGCCTTCGGCTGCGCTCGGCTGGCGTGGCGGCGGTGAAGTGCCGGTTGAATTGCACGACGCTTCCGGCGTGCGGGCGGCCGAACCGTTCTTCCAGGTGCGCGCCACGGTCTCACCCGGCGAGGAGGCGATGCTGCTGCATGGACGTTCCGGAAAGATCCGCTTTCAACTCGCACCCGAGCCGCTCCTGCACCAGTGGGTGCGCGCGTTGCGCCAATTGCTCCAAAAACAATACGGCGTTTGAATTCACTCACTCACGAATACCGCCTCTCCGAGGTCGCCGCTCCCGAGAAAATCACGACGGGCCTCGATGCCTTTGTGGACCGGGCCGTGGGCCGGGTGCGCAGACGACGGGCGCAATTGGACTCGCTGCGCGCAATGGCTGATGAGGCCGAGGCATTGAGCGAATCCGTGCGCGTCCTCTCTGAAGCGGCGTTGAAAAGCAAGCTGGACGAATACCGTCAATGGTTTCGCCGCAACGGCCGTGATGGCGACGCGCGCCTGCCCGAAGCGCTGGCGGCCATTCGCGAAGCGGCGGAGCGTCAGGTGGGTTTGCGGCCGTTTCCCGTTCAATTGATCGGCGCCCTTGCCTTGCGCCGCGGTTTTCTGGCCGAGATGGCCACCGGGGAAGGCAAAACCCTCACCGCTGCGCTCAGCGCCATCGTCGCCGGCTGGACGCAACGGCCTTGTCACGTCATCACCGTCAACGATTACCTGGCGCAACGCGACGCTGAATGGCTCCGGTCGCTCTACCAATTCTGCGGCGTTTCTGTCGGCTACGTCACCGGCGCGATGGAACAGCGCGACCGCTCCCGCGGCCACGAGCACGACGTCACCTACACGACGAGCAAGGAAATCGTGGCGGACTTCCTCCGCGACCGGTTGCGCCTCGGCGAATTGCACGTGCAATCACGCCGCATGATCCGCCAGCTGCTCGCGCCCGCGAATTTCTCCCAGCGCGGACTCGTGATGCGCGGGCTGCACACGGCCATTGTGGATGAGGCGGACAGCGTGTTGATTGACGAAGCGGTAACGCCCTTGATCATCTCCGGCAGCGAAGGCGGGGAAGCGACGACCGCCGCGTATCATCTGGCGTGGACGTTCGCACAATCGCTGACGCCGCAGGTGGACTACCAGGTGAACGCGCGCTATCGCGAAGTCGAATTGCTTGCCCCCGGTCAGGAAAAAATCGAGAAGAACCTCTCGCGCTTGCCCGAGCTGTGGCGCGGACGGGCACGACAAAATGAATTGATCCGGCAGGCCCTGACGGCCCGCGAGTTGTTCCTCCAAGGCAAGCAATACGTGGTGCAGGAAGGCAAAGTGGTCATTGTGGACGAATTTACCGGCCGCATGATGCCGATGCGTCGCTGGCGGGACGGACTCCACCAAATGATCGAAGCCAAGGAAGGCGTCGCGGTGTCACCGCGGGACGTAACCCTGGCGCGACTCAGTTTCCAACAATTCTTTCGATACTTCCGCCACCTCTCCGGCATGACCGGCACCGCGCAGGAGGCGGCGCCGGAGTTCTGGCACATCTATCGCCTGCCGGTGCTCGCCATCCCAACCAACCAGCCGTGCGTACGCCGGGAATTGCCCGACCGGGTGTTTCCCGATTGGGAAAGCAAATGGACCGCCGTGCTCGCGGAAATTGTGCGGCTGCACGCGCAAGGTCGTCCAATCCTCGTCGGCACCCGCAGCATCGCGGCGAGCGAAACGCTGGCGGAACGACTCCGCGCCTTGAACCTCCCTTTCAATCTGCTGAACGCCACACGGCATCGCGAGGAAGCGCTGATCGTTGCCGCCGCCGGGCACAAAGGTCGGATTACGATCGCGACCAACATGGCTGGGCGCGGGACGGACATCCGGCTTGAACCGGGCGTCGCCGCGTTGGGTGGCTTGCATGTGCTCGCCACTGAGCGGCACGAATCACGCCGGATTGACCGACAACTCTACGGTCGCGCCGGTCGCCAGGGCGATGCGGGCAGCGCTCAGGCGTTCGTGAGCATGCAGGATGAATTGATTCGCCGCTTTGTCCCGGAGTTCATCCGCAAGCGCCTGCTGGCCACCGTGAACAAAGAGGGAACCGGGGTCCGCCGGTTGGCCGGGCTCGCTTTCCAATTCGCTCAAGCCTCGGCCCAACGACAGGCCTTTCGCCAGCGCCGCAGTGTGTTGAAGTTCGACACATGGTTGAGCGATTCCCTTTCGTTTGCCGGCGGTAAGGCAGCTTGATTTCAGGCAGAAGACTCCGCAAAGCAGTCGGCGCTTCGCCCATCAGCGCCCCGAGGCGAAGCACTTCAAAAGCGCCACGTAAGGGAGCAAGTCACCGAGTGAATTCCCGATCCCTCGGTGTAGAGTGCGACGCCGTCTTGCGACCAGCCATGGCTTTGAGTCGCGAGGTATTTGTAGCCCAAGCCCAGTTCCAGGCGATCCGAAATCTCGTAGCGCACACCCGCGAGGGCTTGAAACGCAAGCGTGGTATCCACGTCCTCGATATTGCCCAACGGACTTTTGAAATCCAGGAGTCCGAAAACACAGCCAAGCCCACCGCCAGCGTAAGGGCGCAATCCTTTCCAGGAATGCGCCGTGAAGACTACGTTTGCCATCAGCGGAATCTGGTACAAATCCAAACTACCGCCGTAACTGGACATCGTCACCCCGCCAATGCTGTCCACGCTGCTCCAGATTGCTCCCGTCTCCAACCCGGCTGCCAGCCAGGGTGTGAAGTCATAGCTCAGTTCCACCTCGCCGCGCACCCCGGTGTTGAAGCTCATTGCCTGTTCGCCCTGCGGAATATTCATGTCCTGCTGGAACGCAGGTCCGAATCCCGCACTCAGGTGAAGCCGGTCGGTGAGATCCTGGGCGTCAATTCTTGCAGCGCATGCAACCAAGGCACTGAATATAAGACAGCGGGCTTTGCTTTGCATATTTAGGGTTGAGTCCCGGTCAACTGTCCGCCAGCAATGGCGAGGGCACTCGCATCAAGTTGCATCAAGGCCAAACCGGCCAACAGCCCGCCCGTATCGAAGCGCAAGGGCAACCCCTGATCGGTGAAAATTGCATCAAGAACCGGACCATTGGCGTTGAGTCGTGAGTCCGCAAAAACCTGTAGCGGCGAAACGACCTTTGCATTCGCAATCCGGATCGCGCCCTCCGCCGCCAGGAAGCCGTAGATGCGACCAGAGCTCAATTTGGTGGCGCCCGCCACGTCTCCAATCAAACCGCCAGAAATGACCGCGCCGGCCGAAGCAATGCCGAATGGAATATTCACATTACCTAGAATGCCGGTGCGCGCTGAATCCAGCCCGGAGACAGCTGCACCTTTTACAACCAAGCGCCCCCCCATCGAGCCGCTGATGGTGATGTTTCCAAAAGCGTTCCCCAAAACGATAATCTGTCCGCCAGCCATCCGGCTGAAGGAGAGCCCACCGTATCGGGTCAACGCGCCGGTCTGGTTCAAAGTGGCGGTGCCGTCCGTGTTGGTGAGAATGGCGCCAAGGTTGCCTTGGACCGCGAGCAAACCATTGAACACGCCCTTGAAATTTACCGAGCTGACCAAGTCGCCCCGGCAGATGATGGGGCGTGATCCGGTGAAGCCTTTGGCGGCAGTAATCAAAGTGACCCCGGCAATTTGGCCCTTCGTATTGTAAGTGAAACCGCCGATGTCAGCACTGACGCTGGTCTGCAGGCCCGTGTTCGGATCAATTCGAATGCCGGTGGTTTCGATCGTGCCGGTGACGGC
>CAYWCK010000042.1:8652-20130 GCA_964456685.1 uncultured Bifidobacteriaceae bacterium
TCAAAGTCATCACCCGTTCGACGTTCGCGTTGCTGTTGCACTGCGCATACACCTGAACGCTGTGAGCCGCGGTAAACGGAACCACGAACGTGTCGGTTGCCGCCATCAGGACTGGCGTGCTCCCCAGCAAATTCCAAAGCGGCTTGGGATTGCTTCCCGCTGCGCTCAGGTCGCCAAAAATGTTCACCAGCTGCCCCTTCAGCGTTTCAATTCTGCCGAATGCGATCCCTTGAATGCCGGCCACCTGCACCCTGCCGATGGGTAAGATCCCACTTACCTCCACGCCGGTAATAAAATCGAACGGCAACACAACACCCGTGCGGGCAGCGCCAGTCAACCCAAGGAAACTCAAACCCCGCTGGCTCGGAGTCACCAAGATGTCGCCGACCACCGACAGGTTGCTCAAGCCGGTTGCCGCGGCAGCGTAAGCCAGCCCGAGATTGAACTGCGCGGAGGCGTTCAGAACGGTCAGCAACAAGTTGAAGGCGCGGGGCGTCACGCTGCCATTATTGATGATGCGCAGGGTGAGTTGCGGGTCACCCACCGCACTGGAGTCGTAGAAGAAAGCGTAGCGAACGAGACCGGACATTTCGCCGCCACCAACCGGCGATGCCTGAATCTGGCGCTCAATGCCCCCTTCAATCACCTGGAAGACCTTGTTGCCAAAAGCCGATTGCACGGAAATGTAGTTGATGCTGCCGGCGATGATTTTACCCGATGAACCGCCGCCGATAGCCAGAGTGTTCAACAAGCCATTCACCTGAAGCAGGCCCGCCAAATCACCGCCGATGGAACCCGTGTCAATGGCACCAGCGTAGAAGCGTCCGCTTGCCGACAGCGAACCGCCTATGGTCACAACCGAGAAAGCACCCAAGTCGTTCAACAAGCCCGTAAAGTTACCAACCACATTGAGTGAGTTGGTCTGGAAGTTCAACAAGGTGAGATCGGTTGCAGCAAAATCACCGCTGAAGCTCATCACCGCATCATTATTGCCCAAGGCGCCCTCGATGGTCGTCACCGTGGTGGCAATCATGTCGTTGATCGTCAAGGCGTCGTCGCCCGAGCCCATCACGATATTAAAACTTTCCAGTGACGAATCATACACGATGCGTCCGCCACTCCCCATCAAGCTACAGGTCAAAACACCGGGCGTGAGTGCATAGTTGGAGCCGGCGCTATCCGAGGAATTATCGACATGCACCACGTCCGTCCCGATTCCGGCAACAATTGTGAGCGGCCGGGTGATCAGGCCAAGGCTGCCGGGGTTGCCGGCGCCGCGCCAGCCGACGCGGAAGGTGTCGTCAAAAGTTGAGGCCGTGTTGCCACCGGTCAGGTCCGGCGCGCTCAAGCCCGCCGATAACATCCACGCCGGCAGCGAACCTTCACCCATCAAGGTGGTCGTCAGCCCGATTGATTGAACATAAAAACTGTCGCTGCCACCCAGACCAGCAATCGACCAGCTTGCAAGCCCCGTGAAAACAAGATCCAACCCGACATTGTTGAAGCTGTTGCCCGCGATGGTGACGACATCATCCAGCTCGGTGCCATAAACGTAGAGGGCGGCCGTGCTGCTCGCGCCACCATCAATCGTGACGGCAGCATTATTCCGATACGACTGCGTTCCGGTGAGCACCGAAGCCATCACGTGGAAAACATTTATGCCTCCCTGCCCGTTGAGGACCAACGATGCGCCATTGGAAAACACGAAGAAGAAATTGTTTCCGCCACCGCCGTTGATGGTCATCGCGGCGTGGGTCGCGAGCACGTTGTAAATATTCGCACCGCTGGCACCATTGATCGTGGTGGGAACAGTGGCATCCAGCACGTTCACCGTGTCATCGCCCGCCTTGGTGTAAAGCGTCACACTCTCAATTCCAGAATGGCTCACCGATTGCGCACCAAGAGTAACTGAGCCTGCCGCCATCTTGATGGCATCGTTTCCGGTGGTGCCGTTGACAATCAAGGCATCCACGCCGGTGAGGCCCGAATCGCTCACGGTGGCGACCAGATTGGCTGCCGTTTGGAAATTCAGGACGTAGTTATCGTTCCCATCATGCCCGTCCATGGTCAACACTCCGCCGCCCCAGTTGTTGATCGCGAAAGTATTGTCCCCAGCTCCTCCGGAAAGATTCAGGCCGCCATAGGCGTGATCCGTCGTGCCATCGTTGTTCTGCAACGTAATGGTTCCGGTGACGCCATTCGATGCGACCACCGCATTACCAGTCACGGTCAGACTGGCGCTGGTGACGGAAATGGACGTTGTCACGGCCGTGTTGCCGTTGGCGTTCAACGTTGCCGCCCCAAAGTAGTCTGTGACCGCAAAGGTGGTCGCACCGGAACCGGGCGCCTCCAGGTTCACGATAATGTCCGGGCCATTCAACGTATCCGTGTTGCCGCCGTAGGTGAGCACCGCCGTGGTGGCGGACGTGCCTACGAGGGAGTAACTGGTAAAGCCAGTTTGAATCACCGTAACGCTGCCGGGATCATTGATGACGTTGTGGGTTGAACCGATGCCGCCACCAATGAAGGTGCTGTTGCCGGACCCGGCGTTAAAAGTCACGTTGCCGGTGCCGCCGAAAATTGTGTCATCGCCCGTCGATCCGGTGACCGTGGCAACGCCACCACTGAGAGTGTATTGATTAGTGCCGCCGCCAGAACTAATCGTGACCGGAAGATTCGGGCCCGCGTCACTCAACAGCACGGTGGAATCGGTGTAATTTTGCAGAATCAGATTAATGGAGTTCGCGCCGGTATAGGTTCGGGTTTGTCCGGAGATTCCAGGTTGATAGATGGTGACCGAGCGATCGCTGTTGACGGTGATTTCGTAGTAGCCGACCGATTGCGGACTCTTGAGATACAACACACCCCCGCTGACATACCCCAGTTCAACGGTGGGCACTGCCGGAGCATTCGCCAGCGAGCCGATGTAAAACGAGATCTGGTGCCGCTTCCCAAACAGGGAGTAAGTAACCACCAAATAGGCGGAACTGCCGCTGAGACTCACGTACGCGCCCACGCGACCGATGTCCACAGTCGCAACGACGAGCGCCGCCGATCCGCTCAGACTGAACGATGGACTGCCGCCCGTGCTGGAAATACTCAGATTCAAATCCGCCCCGGCATACGTCGAATCGGAGCCAATGTGGAAGGAAACGCCGCCACTGAAGGTGAAACCGCTATTGCTGAGACTGAAGTGAATGGTGATGGCATTGTCGCTACTCAGCAATCCGAACAAAGTCCACTTCAAGTCGGCCGTGATGGAGAATTTGCCACCGCTAATCACGATGTTAAAGCCCCCGGTCAACTCCAGGCCCAGCACGTAAACCTTCACGCCGCTGGCGCCGAGATTGAAATAGGAAGTCCGGGTATCAATGCCCAGGTTGAATGTAGCCGATACGGTCACGAAGCCGTTCCCAAATGTCGTCGTCTTGCCGCCGCCATACAGAGAGAGAGAGGCGGTCATCGCGAATCCGCCGCCGCTGAAGAGTTGCGCATTCGCGTTGACGAAGAAGATCGTTCCCAAAACCTCAAGCGAGCCATTGACCCAGACATTGACGCCGGTATTCCCGACGGAAAAGCTGAATTGCGCCCGAAGGTCAACGATGCTCAATACCGTCAGGACGCCCGTGCCCGTGAGGTCAAAGTAAGCCGAATTCCCAAAGGCATCCACACCCGGCAAGCTGACGGCCACACCGTTGATGGAAGTAATGGCATTGCCAGTGGTATTCACCTTCAGCAGCAGGCTGCCACTGAACGAAAATCCTCCGGGTAGCTTGGTGGCACTGGTCAGGTTGATTTGAGCGGCAATGCCGGTTGATTTAATCAGCAGCGCGCCATTGGCCGTCAACGTGAAGAAAGTTGTGCCTCCCACTTTGAGATTCAGCGTGGACTCAGCCGTAATCGCCAGCCCTGAGCTTCCAGCGGTCAGATAAAAACTGCCGCTAAGAAACAAGCCCGAGCTGGAAGCGGTGCTGGTGCCACCGAGGGCCATCGTTCCTTGAATCTTTAACTGCACATACGAACCGGGCGTGGCGCCCGGATAACCGGGTGAGCCGGAAATCGTCGGTCCATTGGGAATCACGGCATCCTGGCCGGTGGTATTGACCTGGAATGTAAACGTGCCGCTGAATGCGTAGTAGCCATTGGAGCCAGCAACGGCAGCACCACTCGATACGGTCACGGTCAAACTAGCAGCAAGGCCCTGCGCGGTGATCAACATCGCGGCGCTGCCGCTGATTGAGAATAGTTTCGCTCCGCCAATCACCACTGCCAAATTGCCCGAAGCGCTAACCGCCAGACCGGCGTTGCTGAACGATAGATAGAAGAACGTGTTTTGGATCTGGAAGCCGTTGCTTGCGGATCCAAAATACATCGTGCCGCTCGCTCGAATTTCCGCATAAACGGCGCCGGTCGTACCGCCGTTCGGTCCGGCGGTTAGTACGATCGCTGCCCCACCCGCGGGATTGGTCACGGAGATGGACGTTCCGGTTGTATTCACCCGGAGATCAAAACTGCCACTGAAAGAGAAACCGGTGCCGCTGAGGGGATTATTGGCCGAGACCGACAATGCGAGGTCGCCGGCAATCTTGCCGTTCGCATCCACGATGAGTTCGCCGGCTGCGTTCATGGTCAAGAGGGTCACATTGCTTACGACTGCGGAAATCACTCCGTTCACTGCAATGTTGAACCCGCCGTTGTTGGCGGCCGCGAAGATACTGCCGGTGATCGTAAACTGCGCCGGGCCAATAAGAATCTGAAGCAGTCCCGATCCCAGCATCATCATGCTTTCGGGATCGAGGGTGATGGCGTTGCCATTGGAATCCTTCAAAGCCATCCCGCCGATGTTGGAAATGCTTTTCTTGGTGGTGTTAATCGCCAGTTGAAAATTGGCCGTAAGTTGCATTCCAGCGCCCCCCCTGAAATCTCCGTAATCGGATGTCGTGGTGGTGCCCCCTCCCACGACCAAGAGCGCAGCCACCCCTTGATAATCGCCGCTGGAAACAATTTGCAGCGCACCGGTCACAGCCACATTGCCACTTCCGATCCCTGCCCCGCCCGCACCGGCGACCGCGGACAAATCCGCCTTCATGTCCACGAGCATGGACAGAACCAACCCATCGGTGGCGTTGTAGTGCAGATCAATGCGGAAGGAGCCCTGCAGAACGAGCGCGTTCAGGATGTTCAGCGAGCCGTTGCCGTAGATCACGAAATACGGCATTGCCGCACCGCTGACCGTGAAACTCGCCGTGTCGCCATTGAGAGAGGCCAGTCCAACCGGCGGGCCAGCAGGAATCACAATCGTGGTGGCTTCTCCGACCACGCCGCCGTTCTCATCGTAAACGATAACCTTGGGAACGTTCTGGTTGCCAGGCAACGTACCGGGCGGCGGCGGAATCGCAAAAGTGACGTCCTGCGACGTTGTATTGATCATCAAGGTATAATTCCCGGTCAGGGAGAGGCCGGGGATTTTATTGGCGACCAGCGTCAGATTAATCCCCGCCGCGAAGCCGCGACTGTCGATGACGAACATCCCGTAGCCGCTAAATGTCAGCAAGGCATCGCCGGGAGAAGCTGACGAACTGCCAATATTGAACGAGTGAATCTCTGCAAACATTTGGAGGCCGACGCCGTTGGTGGAGTCATAGGCCAGCCGCAAATCGAGGTATCCCTTAATCTCAAAGAGGGTGACGTCCGCAATCTGGTAGGACATCGTCGCATAGGGATCATTAACAGGATCGGTTCCAAGTACTGTCAAATCGAAGAAGGCTTCATGGGCGATGGTAAATGCCGTTGAGGTGTTGGCATTCAGCGGGGTCTCATCACCGGTTGGCTCGGCAGTTGGCGGAGCGTTGGGCAGATTGACCACCTGATCGGCACCAGTGAGATTGATCTGCAACAGCATGGCGCCGTCGATCGTGAGTCCGTATTGCTCAAGGGCAGCCAAACCCGCACCGGTCTTGATCATCAAGGCCCCGTAGAATTTAGGGACATCAATCGGCAAACCAACGTCGATCAAATCGGCGTAATCAAGAACGAATTCCCCGCGCGCCACCGCGATGTCGCCGAGGAAGCTGACATTTAAGTTGCCCCACACATCCAGTTTCATCCGCGACGCCGTGACGGTCAGAAGAATCGAGCCATTAATGCTCAGGTTGAGTTCCGGAATGAGAGGCACTTGATATTTCAGAAACCCGGTGAGCTGAATATAAAAACCGCCCAGCTCCTGTGGCGGCGCAAACGTGGTGACGAGGTATTTGGCGCCTTCCGGCAGCCCATTTCCCGGTGGGACGACACTGGCGAGCGTACCCTCCACGGCCTTATCCGCCGCCCCGGCCAGTTTGACCTCGCTGACGCTGGTCGTCACGATCGTGACTTGGCCATCCGCAGCCAGGTAAGTCTTGCCATCCACGGTCAGAGAAACATCGTTCGCCCCCGGCGTCCAAACGTAGGTTCCAACCGGCAGATTCGTGATGAGCGCGGCGCCCTTGCTATCGTAGGCCGCGGTCAACGCAATCCATTGACTGTAGGTCGTCGTTACGGTGGTCGGTATCGTGATCGCGTTTCCATCGGGGTCCGTGAAACCTACCTTGAAGGAACCGCCGAAGGATTCGAAAGTGTACTCCGACGGGACTTGCGCCAGAAACATCATGGTCGCCGTGGTGGCGGCGCCGTTAACTTCCAGATTCAAATAAAGGCTCGCGTCGAAATTGAGGGTCCCGCCCACCGTCGCCGTGCCTTTGAGGAAGATGTTGATGTCATTTGGTTCGAGCGGCTTGATGGCGATGCCGATGGTGCCCGTAATGACAAAAGAGGACATGGAAGCATACGCGTCGTAAAGCGAGACGCTGGCCGTGATGACAAACGGCTGGAGATAGGCTGCAAACAGGTCCGTGCCCCCGCTGGTCGCATTGTACTGGAACACGGTCTGGTTACGCAATTGCTGCTGCCATTCCACCACCGTCATGTCGTCAGGAGAAAGGTTGACGGTCGCGAGATCTTCCGGCTTGGTCGGCTTCGGAATCTCGTAGTTGAAAGTTATTCCCCCGCTAAAGCCAGCCAGGGCGATGCCGGTCGTGGGTTCAAGTATCAGCGGGAAGTTCGCGCTCATGAAAAGCGTCAATGGCCCGAGCGAGGAAAAGCCAATGTAAATTTGCACCCCGCCCACACCCGGAATAAACGCCCCGCCTTCCACGCCAACATACAGGACGGAGTCAACCACCTCTGTGTCCGGGTTCTCTGTAACCTGGGTCTGGATCACCTTGCCTTTGGCGTTGGTGGTCAGGTGATAGACATCGCCGCTGCCATCCACAATGTCGCCCACCTTATTGAAACTCACGATGCCCATGATGAATCCAGCATTCACTTCCATCCCAAACAACTTGCCGCTTACCCCACCGCCAAGACTGCCTATGCTGGTAATCGGGAACTGGCCTTCCTGCAATTTGCCGATGTCGATGACCGCATCGGAGATCTCGCCGCTGACCTCTACGCCGCCGGGCAGCCCGTCGATTCCATCTATGCTGGCCGAGAGGACCAGCTTGAAATTCGATGGGTTCAGGTTGAAGTCCGGCCACTGTATCAGGAATTTTTGAACCGAGAACTTGATCCACGTCGGCAGATTCAAATCCGCTGCCGAGGCGCCAAAGCCCACGCTAAAATCCTGACCCGCTTCAAAAGCGGGCGTCCCATCGACATCCGAATTAATCACGGAGAAATTGCTCGCCGTGCCACTGAGAACGACCGACTTGAAAGTCAAAGTAGCGGTGGCGGTGTGGACTTCAAAATAGGGATCACCCTCCGCCGGATTGGTATTAATGGTGATATCCGTCGCCCGAACGGTCACGTAGGTAGAGAACGCGAGATTCAGCGAACCCGCCGTGATCGTCGTGTCGCCCAAATTGGTCGCGGGATCCAACCCAACCGTTATCGCCAGGTCCTTAACATCCACATTGATGGCGGCCACTTTCATGGACCCGCTGGCGACGCTGACCGTTAATGAACCCGTCTGTGTAACCGAAGCATTCCCGTCCGAAAACGTCACCGCGAAATCCGTCAAGGTCACCGCCGGTTGATTCAACGTGAGGATCGTTCCGAACTTGATCGAATCGTTGTAGGTAACCGTGATGCTCTCAAACGCGAAGCCATCCGCAAAGATCGTCAACCCGGTAAGACTTCCGGTGATGTTGAACTTGTTGAATTCGATCGTCCCCTCGGTGATGTGCACCAACTGCTGGTGGGGATCGCTGTCTTCAGGATTGTAGCTGATCGTCGAATCGCTGGCGTGCGCAGTCAACACCGTGCCGACCACCAACTCAAACTCCTCGACATGGATGCTGAACGCACCGGTAATCAAATCAAACTTGGCATCCAACCCAATCCCACCGGACTCGGTGGCGGTAGCCGAGGCGGAAATACTGGTATTGCCCGGAAACAAGCGGGCGCTGCCGGCCATGATTTCAATCGTCGGATTGCCCGCCTCGCTGCCACTAACACTGCCGGTGAGCCGGTCGATGACGATGTTGGAAACCCCCACCCCCGGCGAATCCACTTCCAAAATCGGCCCAAGGGTGAACTTCTCATTAACGGTCAGGGAGGCCTCATTAATGGTCACGTGATCCGCATCTATCACCATGGACAGATTGCCGGAGGCGGAGAAGAACCCGCCCAGTGAGAATGAAAGCGCCTCCGCCCCATCAAACGCCGTCGTGCCCACATCAATCTGGATCGCATCCGCCGTTTTGGTGAACCCAAAGCCGCCGCTGATTTCAATGTAGTCGGTCACGCTCAGACTGAGTGAACCCGCCACGTGAATCAGAAATTGGTCATAATCCAGAACCAAACTCGTTCCGGAGACCGCCAAACCGTTGCCATCGGGATTGGTGAAGGAAGCATCAAAATTGACCACCGTTTCTCCACCGTCGCTCGCACCATTGATCTCGACATTCAGTTCGCCAACACCCACTTGGATGTCATCAGGCAACCCGATTCCCTGCAGGGCGGTGGCATTGGCGGAAACGCCGTAATAAACCATCCCGTCCCCCGTGCTCAACAAAGCCAGCCCGACCGTCGCGTCAGACAGTTCCACCCCCACGGCGTCGGGGTTCGAAGACGGGCCGTTCAAGCCGGCAAAAATGGTCGCACTGCTGATGCCGATGGTTAGGAGCGAAACCGACTCCGAGGAACTGTCCGAAAGCGTGACTTCCGTTGAGCCAGCCGCCACGTAGGTCAGATTCGCGCTCGCGGCGGTGATGTTCACGTAGGAAGCGAAGGCCAGGCTGATAGCGCCCTCGTCACCCGAACCCAGCGTGAGCGAGAAGGTCTTCGACCCGATATCGTAGCTGCCCGTGATCGAGTCTATGTTGGACGTGACCGCCCCTCCCAATGTCAGACTCGCCGTACCGGTTTGGATCGTGACCGTTCCTGAAACCACCTTGCCACTGGCTATCGCCAGGTCGGAGAAACTCAACTGAACATTGTTGATGCTCAGGACGCCAGCGAGGCTGAGGTCGCCCAGATTAATCGGCGAGTCGGGGCCGCCCAAGCCGATGCTATCCAACGCACCAATGATACCAGAAAGAAGATCGCCGGTCGCAGCGAGCGGCTTTTGCTGCGAAGAGGAGGAGGCAGACAACAGGTGTGTCGAGGTCGGCGAAGAATTCGAAACAACAGGGAGACTTTGATTTGCAAGGGCTTGTGAATCGGATTCAGCCGTTGGAGGCGCATTGGCCACATTCAACGTAACCGTCAGCTGCTCGGTCATCGTGCTGCTTGTGCCGGTAGTTGCGGTTGGCGAAATTGCTTCGTATGCCGTCGCCAGAGTTGGCGTGGCGCTCCCGACGGATTGCGTGACCGCACTTGTTTCCGACTGGGAAGTTGAGGCAGAAATTGAACTCTCAGCCACCGATTCGCCAGACGGCTCACTTTGGTTTAAGACGGTCTTGCTGGCATGTTGCGACAGCAATGCACCCGAGCTGGAATCCAGCTCCTGTCCACCGACGCCGGAAAAAATGTCCGCTGCCTCAGCCTCAGCCCCGAAAGCGGCGGAATCTCCGAAGCCGCTCTCGGCGGTTAACGAACGAACCGTCGCCACCTCCGCTTGCTGGTGTGCCACACCGGACGCACCATCCCAACTGGCGACCAAGACGGGATCGGCAGACAGCATCACCCGAGGCTCAAGCGCCTCGAGGTCAAACAGCCCACTGTTATCGCCAATATTCTTCAAAGTGAATCGGATGAGTCCGGACCTTGTCTCAGATTCCCGTGTTTCTTGTCAATTAATAGTTTACAAATCGTCGCTCGGGTCTCCGCCCGAAGGGAGATTCAACCTTGAACATTTGGAAGGTCAAAACGAACCCGCACCTGCAGTCGGAACAGAAGCTTTGCCACCAGACCAATGAGTGCCGTGAGCACCGCCCCGTAGGACGCCAGCTAGCGGCTACAGCGCAAGGCGGCCTACCAGAGACGTGCGGCGGTCGGCAGCCACTCCGCACTTGCGCGGCGGCCCAACTGCGCGCATTTTCCCGCACACCACGCTGACGAACGATGGTTTGAAGCATGACCGACGAGGAAAAGAAATCCACAGCTCCGCATTGGTTGCGCGTTGTGCTGATTGGGCGGCGGCCCCGGTTCACGCTGGTGCGGATTGCGGTCTTGATCGTGGTGGTGTTCGTGGTTTTTGGTTTCTTCCTTCTGCCGGTGCGGATTGATGGCCCCAGCATGTTGCCGAATTATCGGACCGGAGGAGTGAACTTGGTCAATCGGCTGGCGTTTTTGCGGCAGGAGCCGGTGCGCGGCGATGTGGTCACGATCCGGGTCTCCGGCCGTGAGTACCTGGCGGGGGAACTGGGTCGCGCCCTGCTGCATTTCAATGTGGATTTCAGCCGGCTCTTTCGTCCGAGCGTGATGTACATGAAGCGAGTGGTGGGATTGCCCGGGGAGACGGTGGAATTCGTGCAGGGCAAACTGCTCGTGAACGGCCGGCCGGTGGCCGAACCCTATCTGCGATTCTCGTGCTATTGGAACCGGCCGCCGCAGACGTTGGGCCCGGACCAATTCTTTGTGGTGGGCGATAATCGTGCCATGCGGATGGAGGACCACACGTTCGGCGCAACGGAACGCGGGCGGATTGTCGGCAAGGTGTTGCTATGAGGAGCTTCCGACCACTGATCACCGGAGCGCTGCTCGTGCTGGCGGGCCTGTGGCTTTGGACCGTGCTTTTCCCCAGTCCGGAGAAGGCGATTCGCAAGCACCTCGAGAAGTCGGCCCGCTGCGCTTCGTTCAAGGCCGACGAGGGCGCGATGGAACGGATGGGCAACATCGCGGAACTGGCCAATTGCTTCAGCCCGGACGCGGAATTGAAATTCGAGACTCCCGGCAGCGGCATGCAATCCATCACCGGCCGGGCCGACATCATGCGCGCCGCCGGCCTGGCGCGCGGGATGGGCAACGCGTTGCAGGTGGACTTGCTGGATGCCAGCC
>CAYWCK010000043.1:0-20027 GCA_964456685.1 uncultured Bifidobacteriaceae bacterium
GTTGGCCACGCTGCCAACGAAGGTTACGTTGCCAATGGAAATGCCCGCCGCAGTCCCCACGGTGATGGTTTTCCCGACGGCGTTTAGCGCCCCACTATAGCCCCGAAAAGCGAGACCGCCGCCATTCAAGTTGATTCCGCCTGCGGTGATGCCTGCTTCGGTCTGCATTATTCCGGCACCTTCCTTGGTAATGATCCCGTTGCCGATGTTGAAGGTTCCGGTATTGAGCCGGATGTTACCGCCACCGCCAAGCGTCAGATCAAAATTATTGGCACCGCCCGCTCCATCACCGATGGCCCCGGTAATGGTAAACGTGTTGTTGCCTGCGACAATGGACGCGCCACTCGAACCCAGCGTAACTGCGCCTGACCAAGTTCGCGCGCCGGTGCTGCGCAACGCGCCATTACCGCCCACGCCGGTTCCATTGATCGTGATGGGTTCTGCTACCGCCACGCTTACGTTATGCAGCACCGAAGCCCCGCTGTTGACCACTGTGCCGGCACCGGTTGTGCCGAGCGGCGTGCCGCCGCCGCCGATCAGAACGTTACCGGTCGTGATGGTGGTGACGCCACTGTAAGTGTTAGCACCGGTTAGGTTGAACTGTCCGGCGGAACCAATCGAAAGCGTTGTACCGGAAATCGGAGAGCTGATCACCCCCAATGCAGTGTTAGCTGCAATGACGCCGCCCGAGGTAAAATCCAGCACGCCACCAGTGAGGGTAACGGTACCCTCCTCGAAGGTTACCCCGGCGGCTTGGAGTGTACCGCTCAAAGTGACCGTATAAACTCCGGACGCATCATTACCAGCCGCAAAAATGGCGGTGTCGCCGGGCGTCCACAATCCGGCGGACGAGGAGCCCGTGGAATCCGTGGTCCAGTTAGCAGTTGAGGCGTCCCATGTGCCCGCGGGCGTGGCTCCTCCCGCCCCTGGGATCAAATCATCGATATCCCAGTAACTTGAAGCGGCCAACGCGGGAGTTACACAAGCGGCGGCAAGAACCAAAGCGATCAATGAGCGTTTGATAGGATTCATGGGAGGTTGGGGGGTGTACTTCTGGTCGCGCGTAAATGGTGCAGAAAACGCCGACGGATTCGTCCGCAAAATTCCGCTGTAATAAGTTGCCATATACCGGGCCGCCTGCTGCTACGCGGGCAATTTTTTCGATCACTGCTTCGACCGGGGGGGGGAATCATTTTCCCGTTGGAGTTATCCCCGGAACAAAGACACCTGCTGAATGAGCGCAGCCTGACTTGCCGGCAATTTGACCTCAAGTGACGTTTGCTTGTCTAGTCGTTAGCGAGGTTTGCCAAGTCGGATCGGAAGACTCACCCGTCAGCAGAGATACCGATTGGTGCGTAGGAGGCCAAACAGCTTGAGAACCGACCGCCTTCTGGTAGGGTGAGGCCGGAATCAGTCAATATTTGTCATCTGCCGTATGAGTCGCTTCCAGTGTCTTCCTGGCCTTGGCCTTACCGTGCTTCTGCTGTCTGCCCCGGGTTTGTCGGCCCAAACTCCGGACCCGGACGATCACACCACGCGGTTTAATCCGCAGGATGTTCCTACGCCACAGTCGCCCGATTGGACCGAGCCGTCTGGTGCCCCCACTCAATCGTTTGGTCCAGTGCAAACGCAAAGCTTGTTTGCCAACACTGCCCCCTCGGCCCAGCAACAACGCGGGGCGTTGTCGGACAAGATTGTTTACATGAACAGCGGCCACGGCTGGACGCACGACACGAATTACAGCCCGCCTTGGCGGCTTCAACGCGGCACGGGCAACTTGATGAACGAGGACTATGGCAACCTCGATCAGTTGAACTTTTTCGCCAGCTACTGTTTCAACGCCGGAGCGACGGTCGTTTCGTTCCGCCCGCTGGGCCATCAAACCAATGAAGTCATCCTCGATAACACAAGTCCCGCGGTAACCTGGGCTGGCTCCTGGAGCGACAGCACTTCGACCCTTTACTATGGCGCGCCCGGCGCCACGCCGTATCGCTTTGCCTCGATGGCGGCGAGCGAATCTGCCACGGCGACGTACACGCCAACGATTCCGGTCGCAGGTTATTATCCCGTCTATTGTTGGACGCGACATGGCTCGGATCGCGGGGATCAGTTGTATCGTATCCGGCACACGGGTGGCGAAACGCAGATTCGCATCCCGCACCACATGGTCGGCAACGGGTGGGTTTACCTGGGCGAATATTATTTCAACGCGGGCGCGAATTCCGCCAACGGCTCGGTGGTGATCAGCAACCTGCGCGGCACGGCGGCGGGCAGCGTCGTCATTGCGGATGCCGTTCGTTTCGGCAATGGCATGGGGTCGGTGGATCAAGGCGGGGGTGTTTCCGGATATCCGCGGGAGGATGAGAACATGCGTTACTGGGTCCGGGCCAACCTCGGCCAAGGTCAGGCCGCATCGTTGTATGATGGCAGCGGCACGGATGAACAGGACAGTTGGTCCGCCCCCGGGAAGATGACGGCGGAAATGAACCGCGAGGCCGCCGGCACTACCAATGACCGTGTCCACATCAGTTTCCACTCAAATGCCGGCGGCGGACGCGGAGCGGTGGGCTTGATCACCGGCACACCGACGGAGAACCAGGCCCTGCTGGCCCAACTTTGCGGCCAGGAAGTGAATGTGAACTTGCGGGCGTACGGGTCGCCACCGCTGGAGTTCGCCTGGTCCACGCGGACTTCTTACACCTACACCGGCGGTTACGGCGAGATCACCGGCAGTTACTTGAATTACGAAATGGACGCCACCATTGTCGAAGTGGCCTTCCACGACGACGCGAGCGACGCGGCCATCATGCGCGACCCAAAAGGGCGCAGTGCCATCGCCCGCTCAACTTTGCACGGAGTCATCAAGTTCCTGAACCAAATCACCGCCAGCAACGCCCCGCCTCTCGCGTTCCTGCCCGAGCCACCGGTCAACGTCCGCGCCCAGGCGAGCAGCACGAATGGGAACATCACCCTCGCCTGGACCGCACCCGCCAATCTCATCGGCAGCCAAAGCCCGACCAACTACATTATCTATCGCTCGACCAACGGCTACGGCTTCGGCAATCCCGTCGCTGTTGGCAACGTCACCAGCTTCACCGTATCCAATCTCCCGCCGAACGTGGATTATTATTTCCGCGTCGCCGCTCACAATCGCGGCGGCGAATCGATGCCGTCGGAAGTGGTCGGCTGCCGTGTATCCTCGACCAACAGCCCGAAAGTACTCATCGTGAATGGCTTTGATCGCCTTGATCGCATCACCAACCTCAAACACAACACAACCCGCGGCAGTTGGGATCCGCCCGGCAACAGCGGCACGATCGAACGCGTTTTTCCGCGCTGGAACAACGGCTTCGATTACGTGGTGCCACACGGCAAAGCGGTTGCCAGTTACGGCATGGCGTTCGACGCGTGCCAGAATGAAGCCGTGATCAACAATCAAGTGTCGCTGGCCAGTTACCCCATCGTCATCTGGGCTTGCGGCAATGAAACCACGGACAGCGAAACGTTTAACAGCAGCGAGCAGTCGAAAATCACGGCGTATCTCTCGGCGGGCGGAAATCTCTTCGCTTCGGGCGCCGACATTGCGAACGATTTGGACGGAGCCTCCGGCCCGACGGCGAGCGACCGCAGTTTCCTGCACAACCAGCTGCATGTTGCCTTCACGAATGACAACTCGACGAGCTACACGGCCACCGTGGGCGGGGGCGGCATCTTCGCCGCCCGTTCCAGCGCGACCGTGGACAACGGCAACTTTGGCATCTACTGGGTGCAAACGCCGGACGTGCTAGGCGCTTACGGCCCCGGCGCGATCGCGGCATTAAATTATTCCGGAGGCACGGGCGGCGCGGCAGCGGTGCAATATGATGGTTCGGCGGGTGGTGGCCGCACCGTGGTCTTTGGCTTTCCTTTTGAGACCATCCGCGATGGCACCCGGCGCAACCAGTACATGAGCGACATCCTGGCATTCCTCAGTTTGCCGGCCGGCACAAATCTTGGGCCCGCCATTCTCACGCAGCCGGACCCGCAAATTGTGGTGATCGGCTCCAACGCCACATTCGCCGTCGTCGCTTCGGGCACTCCGCCGCTGAGTTATCAATGGCGGATGAACGGCGTGAATATTCCCGGCGCCACGCAGAGCACTTACACCCGCGTCAATGCGCAGCCGGCCCATTCCGGAAACTATAGCGTGATCGTTTCAAACGCTTTCGACGATGTGCTCAGTTCAAACGCATTGCTGCAAGTGATGCTGCCGCCGGTGCAAACCTTGTTCAGCGACAACTTCGACGTGAACACCGCGGCCAACTGGGTGACCAATCGTTCCTCCAGTGATTGTCGCGTGGCGTTCAACTACGATTATTCGGTTTACGGCATTCCGTCCGCGCCGAACTCGACCAATAACACAAAGCGGGGCGTAAAATTCGAAGCCAACGTTTCGTTGGGTGTCGCCGCGGCCATTAACATTTCCCCCGTCGGCCAGGCATTTGGCGGTGATTACCGGTTGCACTTTGATTTGTGGATCAACGCCAACGGTCCCTTCCCAGCCGGCGGCACGGGCTCGACGCAGCACGGTACCGCGGGAGTGGGCACCGCGGGCAACCGCACGCAATGGAGCGGCGCGGGCAGCACAGCGGATGGCGTCTGGTTTGGTGTGGATGGCGATGGCCAGGCCTCCGATGCAACCCCGGATTTTCGCGCACAAATCGGCAGCACGCTCCAGGCTTCCAACAGCGGCGTGTATGCCGCCGGCCTTGGACCGGACGCGCGCCGCAGCTATAGCCCTTACTACGCGACAACTTTCCCCGGCGGTCAGACGCCGCCAGCGGTTCAGGGCCAGAGCGGTTCGCTGGCCGCGGGTGCGGCGGGCTTTGCCTGGCGCGACGTCATCATCAACAAGACCGGAAACATCATCACGTGGACGATTAATGGTCTGAAGATCGCCACGATTACGAACGCGCTCACGTCGAGCAACATTTTCATCGGCTACTACGACACGTTCAATTCGCTTTCCGACAACACGAACTTCAGCTTCGGCATGTTTGATAATGTGCGCGTCGAACGGCTCGTGACCAATGTTCCGCCCTTCGTTTTGACGCAACCGCAGGACTTGAGCGTGCCACAAGGCAGCAACGCCCAGTTCAGCGTAATCGCCGGCGGCACCGCCACGCTGACTTATCAATGGCGCCACGCGGGCACCAACATCGCCGGCGCCACGCAGAGCACTTACACCCGTAACAACGCGCAACCGGATCAGGCCGGCGCATACACGGTTGCCGTCGGCAACCCGTCGGGCAGCGTGACCAGTTCGGTGGCCAATCTCACCATTGTCGTGCCGCCCGGCATCACCGGCCAACCGCAGAGTCAAACCGTCAAGGAAGGCACCAACCTCACCTTCTCTGTCACGGCCACCGGCACCGCCCCGCTGAGTTACCAATGGCGCTTCAACGGCGGGGACATCGTGGGCGCAACCGAAAGCAGCTACAGCCTCGCGCACGTGACGGTTTTCGACGCAGGCAATTATGTGGTTGAAGTGTCGAACGCAGCTGGAAGTTTGGTCAGCTCGAATGTCGTGCTCACCGTGATTCCTCCCGCGCCGCCGGTTTTCGGCCAAGCGATTCTGTCCGGCGGAAACGAGATCCAGTTCAGCCTCAGCGGCGAACCCGGCATTGATGTCATCATCCTCCGTTCTGAAGACCTGATCAACTGGGACGTGGTGACGAATCAGCCGAACCCGACTGGCACGATTCAATTCAGCGAGCCGATCGAACCAGGCGTGCCCCAACGCTTCTATCGCGCCCAGCTCGCGCCATAATCGATTTCGGGTTTGCGTTTGGTGATTCGGCCTCCGCGTGCTACGCTAGCGGCGGACAACGAGGCGCACGGAAACCTTTAACCAATAACGATCATGCATATCACCAAACAGCTTGCGATCTTCCTCGAGAACCGGCCCGGCACCCTGGCGCGCGTTTGCGATGCCCTCGCGGCTGAAAAAATCAACATTTACGCCGTGTCCACCAGCGACACGGTGGATCACACCGTGATGCGGATGGTGGTCAGCGATTATCGCAAGGCGATGCACGTGTTTGAAGCGCACGGCACGCTCGTGGTGGAGGATGACGTGCTCATGATTGAGGGCGACAACAAATCCGGTTCGCTCGCCAAGATCGCGCATCGCCTCGCCGTCGCGAAAGTGAACATCGAATACGCCTACTGCGCCACGCCGCCCGACGCGAAAAAGGGTTTGCTGATCCTGCGCGTAACCGATGCGAAGAAGGCTTTGAAGGCGCTGAACAGTTGAACCCGGCGGGGCCAAGGGTTTGCCAGAAAGGAGAAACACGCCGATGCATCCACTGTTATACCAAATCAACACCCGTTGCTGGCTGCGAGAACTCTCCGAGACGGCGGGACGCGACGTCAATCTGGACGATGTGCCGGACGCGGAGTTTGCCCGCTGGCGGAGGCTCGGTTTCACCCACATCTGGCTCATGGGCGTTTGGACGACCGGTCCGAAATGCCGGGAGATGGCGTTACGCGAACCGAATCTCCAGCCCACATACACTCAAGTCCTGCCCGGTTGGCGGGCGGAAGATGTGGGCGGCTCGCCTTACGCCATCGGTGACTACAAAGTGCCACGGGCACTGGGCGGCGACATCGCGTTGAAGAAGTTTCGTGAGCAGTTGCATGCGCACGGCTTGAAACTAATCCTGGATTTCGTGCCGAACCATCTGGGCCTCGACCACGATTGGCTGCGGGAACAACCAGATCTGTTCGTGCAGAGCCCGGTGGAGGTGCCGGGCACCTTCGCGCAAGAAACCGTGACCGGCGTTCGCTGGCTGGCGAATGGCAAAGATCCCTTTTTTCTGCCGTGGAACGACACCGTGCAACTGGATTACCGCCGGGTCTCCACGCGCGCCGCCATGCGCGAACTGCTGGTCACCGTCGCGGACCGCTGCGACGGCGTGCGATGCGACATGGCCATGCTGTTGCTGAACGACGTCTTTGCGAAGACCTGGGCGAACTTTCCGCTATCCAACGACCCGCCGCCGGGTGAGTTCTGGGCGGATGCCATCTCGTTCGTGAAAAAGCTCCATCCGGAATTTCTGTTCCTGGCGGAAGTTTATTGGGATCTGGAAGGCCGGATGCTCGAACAGGGATTCGATTTCACCTACGACAAGCGGCTCTACGATGAACTGTTCTGGCGGAATGCATCCGGTGTGTCGGGCCGCGTGGTCGGTCTGGCGCCGGATTTTCTGGCGCGGGGCGCACATTTTCTGGAGAACCACGACGAGCCACGGATTGCCGCCCAACTTTCGCCGGCCGAGCAACCGGCGGCGGCGCTCACCATCCTCGGCCTGCCCGGCATGCGATTTCTTCATGAAGGCCAGTTGACCGGCGCCAAGGTGAAGTTGCCCGTCCAACTCGCGCGGCGACCCGTCGAGCCGGCGGATGCGGAGGTCGCGGGAATTTACGAAACCTTGCTGACCACACTTCCCCAATCAGCGGTTGGCTCTGGCGAGTTCAAGATCCTGCGCCCGCGCGAAGCCTGGCCGGGCAATCCGACCGCGCACAATTTTGTAATCGTGCAGTGGCAAAAGAACGCGGCTGAGTTTGATCTGGTCGTGGTGAATCTGGCGCCGCATCGCAGCCAATGTTACGCGCCGTTGGAGATCGCAAATTTGGCGGATCACAACTGGTCCATGCACGACCGGTTGGGAGAGGAACGCTACGAGCGCTATGGCGCAGACCTTGCGGGACAGGGACTCTACCTCGATCTGCCAGCGACCGGCGCGCAGTTATTCCATTTTGCGCCCCTCGCCTGAAGCGCGGTGTCCCGAGGCAAGCTCAAGTCGGGCAAATGGAGGGCAATCCGAGATTCACCATGGTCTGATTTAGCCCCGCGCGGGTAATGGGCTTGGCCACGTATCCATCGCAGAGCGAGTTGTAGGCGGACATGACGTTCTTCATGTCCTTCAGCGCGGTAACCATGATGACTTTGGCACCTTGGGTCGAAAGCACGCCTCGCTGCGATTCAAGACGCCGAATCTCTTTCAACACATCCTGCCCATCCAGCTTTGGCAACATGATGTCGAGACAGACCAAGTGGTACGGTTGATCCGTGCTCAACGCATCCTCAAACGCGGTGACTGCCTCGCAACCGTCCACGGAGACGTGCACTTCGGCAAGAGGCGTGAAAATCTTCTGCAAGAGGCGGCGGCTGGCGAAATCATCCTCCACAATTAAAACCCGAAGTTTCGCGGTAGAACCTTCTGACGTTTCCCCCGGCATCGGTATGGTGCTGCGCCCCATTTCATTATCGTTACTCCTCATAATTCAGTGATGACACCAGCCCGTGCGCCGAGATTAATAACTTTCTTAGCGATACCCGGTTTACAAACGGTCGCAGCCTTGCATCGGCATTTCGCGACGCGACTTGAGCCGATTCCAGCACCGCGCCCCGGAAAAAGTTTCCCCTGGCCGGCTAAGCCAGCGCAAATCCAGCGCATTTCCGGTCGAACGAAAGCCGCACTTATTCTGGGGACAGGCAGGATTTAAAAATCATTTATTGCACCGCCACCCCGTTTCAGTAAAAACTGTCGAAATTTCCGGCGACATTCCGTGGCCGGTTGGAGATTAGACAGCGATGACCAGTAGTGAAGCAGGTGGTGAACAAGGTGGCGAATTTCCCAGACGGACGGCGCCGCCCGCCCAAGGATTGTACGACCCGCAATTCGAACACGAAGCTTGCGGCGTCGGTTTCGTCGTCAACTTAAAGGGCAAGAAGTCCCACGACATTGTCCGCCAAGCCATCCAGATTCTCACCAATCTCGATCACCGCGGCGCGTGCGGCTGCGAGGTCAACACCGGCGACGGCGCGGGCATCCTCATCCAGACGCCGCATGATTTTCTGAAGCTGGTTTCCAAGGAGGCGAAGGTGAAGCTCCCCGCCGCCGGCCAGTACGGCGTGGGCATGGTCTTCCTGCCGCGCGACAAGCGGCAACGCGCCGAGTGCGAAGCGGCTTTTGAGGCCATCATTGCCGAGGAAGGGCAGAAAGTCCTCGGCTGGCGCACGGTCCCGACCGACAACAGTTCCCTCGGGGAAACCGCGAAGGCTTCCGAGCCCTTCGTGCGGCAAATTTTCGTCGGGCGCGACGCGCAGCTCGCCGACGACCTGGCCTTCGAGCGCAAGCTCTACGTGATCCGCAAGCGCGCCGAACAGGCGATCCGTTTCGGCGGCAAGATCAAGGGCGGCGAGGTGTTTTACATTTCCAGCCTGTCGTTCAAGACGGTCGTTTACAAGGGCATGTTGCTGACGACGCAGCTCAACGCCTATTTTCCCGACCTCACGCACCCGAAGATGACTTCGGCGCTGGCGCTGGTGCACTCACGGTTCTCGACGAACACGTTCCCCAGCTGGGAACGGTCGCATCCCTACCGTTACATGGCGCACAACGGTGAGATCAACACGCTGCGCGGCAACGTCAACTGGATGAAGGCCCGCGAGGCGCTGTTTGAAAGCGACTTGTTTGGCGACGACATCAAGAAAATCCTTCCCATCGTCAACACCGACGGCAGTGACTCGGCGATGTTTGACAACTGCCTCGAATTGCTCACGCTCGCGGGCCGCTCGCTGCCGCATTCGATCATGATGATGATCCCCGAGCCGTGGTCGAAGCACGAGAGCATGAGCGATGAGAAGCGGGCGTTTTACGAGTATCACTCCTGCCTGATGGAGCCGTGGGATGGTCCGGCCTCAATCGCTTTCACCGACGGCAAGTGCATCGGCGCCATTCTCGATCGGAACGGTCTGCGCCCGTCCCGTTATTACGTGACGCACGATGACCTCGTGGTCATGGCGAGCGAAGTGGGCGTGCTCGACATTGCCCCGGAGCGCGTGAAACAAAAGGGCCGCCTGCAACCCGGCCGCATGTTCCTCGTGGACATGGAGCAGGGTCGCATCGTGGCCGACGAAGAAATCAAGAATCAGATCGCCACGCAGCAGCCGTATCGCGAGTGGCTGAAGAAAAACCTGATCAAGCTCGCCGACGTGCCCGATCCGGGCATCCAGCCTGAACCCAGCCACGAGACCATTTTGCGCCGGCAGACGGCGTTCGGTTACACGTTCGAAGAGTTGCGCATGTTGATGGTGCCGATGGCGCGCGACGCGAACGAAGCGATTGGCTCGATGGGCACGGACACGCCGCTTGCGGTGCTTTCCAACAAGCCGCAATCGCTCTTCAACTATTTCAAGCAGCTTTTCGCGCAGGTCACGAACCCGCCGATTGATTGTATCCGCGAGGAAATCATCACCTCGACTGAAACGGCAATCGGCTCCGAGCGCAATCTGCTCAAGCCCGGCCCGGAGAATTGCCGGCTCATCGAACTCAAGTCCCCCATCCTCAGCAACGAGGAGTTCGCCAAGCTCCAACATGTCAACGTGCCCGGGTTTAAGTCCGTCACGGTGCCGATCCTGTTCCCCGTGAACGCCGGCCCGGGCGGCCTGGAGAAAGCGATGGCGGATTTGTTTGCGAAAGTGGATCAGGCCATTGCCGATGGCACGAACGTCGTCGTGCTGTCTGACCGCGGCGTGAATCGGGAGATGGCCCCGATTCCCTCGCTGCTCGCCGTTGCAGGCGTGCATCACCATCTCATTCGCAAAGGCACGCGCACGCAGGTCGGGTTGGTGCTCGAATCCGGTGAACCGCGCGAGATTCATCATTTCTGTCTGCTCATCGGTTACGGTTGCGGTGCGATCAATCCGTACCTGGCCTTTGAGACGCTCGACGACATGATCAAGCAAGGCCTCTTGACCGGCCTGGATCACAAGACTGCCTGCAAGAACTTCCTGAAAGCCGCCATCAAGAGCGTCGTCAAGGTTGCCTCCAAAATGGGGATCTCGACCATCCAGAGTTATTGGGGCGCGCAAATCTTTGAAGCGGTCGGCCTGAAGAAGGAAGTGGTGGACAAATACTTCACCTGGACGGCTTCGCGCATTGAAGGTGTTGGCTTGGAAGTAATCGCCCGGGAGGTTTTGGACCGGCATCAACGCGCTTTTCCGGAACGCCAGACGAATGGTCACGCGCTCGAAGCGGGCGGCCAGTATCAGTGGCGCGACGACGGGGAGTTTCACCTGTTCAATCCCCAGACGATTCACAAATTGCAGAAGGCTGTCCGCACGGGCAGCTACGGGACGTTCAAGGAGTATTCCAAGCTCGTGGATGAACAGACCCGGAGCATCGCCACCTTGCGCGGCCTGTTGGAGTTCAAGCCCGGCAAGCCGATCCCGCTCGATGAAGTCGAGCCGGTGGAGAGCATCCTGCGCCGTTTCAAATCCGGCGCCATGAGCTACGGTTCGATTTCGAAGGAGGCGCATGAAACCCTCGCCATCGCGATGAACCGCATCGGCGGCAAGTCGAACACGGGCGAAGGTGGCGAAGATCCGGAACGCTTCGTGGCGGAGCCGAACGGCGATTCAAAAAACTCCGCGATCAAACAGGTTGCCAGCGGCCGCTTCGGCGTGACGAGCCACTATCTGGTCAACGCCAAGGAGCTCCAGATCAAGATGGCGCAAGGCGCGAAACCCGGCGAAGGCGGACAATTGCCCGGCGCGAAAGTATATCCGTGGATTGCCAAGGTGCGCCACTCGACGCCCGGCGTGGGTTTGATTTCTCCCCCGCCCCATCACGACATTTATTCCATCGAGGACCTGGCCGAATTGATTCACGATTTGAAGAACGCGAATCAGTACGCGCGCATCAGCGTGAAGCTCGTCTCGGAAGTCGGCGTCGGCACGATCGCCGCCGGCGTGGCGAAGGCGCACGCGGATGTCGTCCTGATCAGCGGTTACGACGGCGGCACCGGCGCGTCGCCCCAAACCTCGATCAAGCACGCGGGTTTGCCGTGGGAACTTGGCCTCGCCGAAACCCACCAAACGCTTGTCTTGAACAACCTGCGCTCCCGCATCGTGGTCGAGACGGATGGCCAGCTGAAGACCGGCCGGGACGTGATCATCGCGGCGCTGCTGGGCGCGGAGGAATTCGGTTTCGCCACGGCGCCGCTGGTTTCCATGGGCTGCATCATGATGCGCGTCTGCCATCTCAACACCTGCCCCGTGGGCGTCGCGACGCAGGACCCGGAGTTGCGGAAGAAGTTTGTTGGCAAACCCGAGGACGTGGAGAACTTCATGCGCTTCATTGCCCAGGAAGTCCGCGAACTCATGGCCCAACTCGGCTTCAGGACGCTGAACAAAATGATCGGTCGCTGCGACCGCCTCGACGCCCGCAAAGCCGTGGATCATTGGAAGGCCAAGGGCGTGGACTTCAGCAAGATCTTGCATCAGCCGGAAGTGCCCACTGATGTCGGCCGCTTCTGCACGGAAGTTCAGGATCACGGACTGGATCGGGCCCTCGACTTGACGGTGCTGCAGAAACTCTGCGAGCCGGCAATCGAGCGGAAGGAAAAGGTCGTCGCCGCCCTGCCCATTCGCAACGTGAACCGCGTGGTTGGCACCATCGTGGGCAGCGAAGTCACCCGCAAATGGGGCGCTGAAGGCCTACCGGAAGACACGATTGAAATCAACTTTACCGGCAGCGCCGGTCAAAGCTTCGGCGCGTTTATGCCGAAGGGAATGACGTTCCTGCTCGAAGGCGACGCGAACGATTACGTGGGCAAAGGTTTGTCTGGCGGGAAGATCATCGTTTATCCGCCGGAATCATCCACCTTCGTGCCCGAGGACAATATCATCATCGGCAACGTGGCGTTGTACGGCGCGACGGACGGCGAGGCTTACATCGGCGGCATGGCGGGCGAGCGTTTTTGCGTCCGCAACTCCGGAGTAACGGCGGTCGTGGAGTCGGTCGGCGATCACGGTTGTGAATACATGACCGGTGGCCGCGTGGTGATTCTCGGTCCCACCGGACGGAATTTCGCGGCTGGCATGAGTGGCGGCGTGGCTTACGTGCTGGATGAAGCCGGCGATTTCGCGCAGCGCTGCAATCAACAGATGGTGGGGCTGGAGAAGCTTCAGGACGCGGACGAGATCGAGAGCGTCTGGAAGATGATCCAGCGGCACCAGACGTACACGAAGAGCGAACGGGCGGCGAAGATTCTGGCGGACTGGAAAAACTTTGTGCCCAAGTTCGTGCGCGTGATGCCGCGGGATTATAAGCGCGTGCTGGAGAAGCTGAAGGCCGTGCAGGAACAAGGCTTGAGCGGCGAGGCCGCCATCATGGCCGCTTTCGAGGCGAATGCCCGCGATGCGGCCCGCGTGGGCGGCAGCTGATTCAATTTCAAATCACAAATCGGAAACTAGGAAGATGGGAAAACCCACTGGATTCATTGAGTACTTGCGGGAACTGCCGCAAGACCGCAAACCGCTCGAACGCATTGCGGATTGGAAGGAATTTCATTTCCACATGCCGGAGCCAAAGCTGCGTGAGCAGGGCGCGCGCTGCATGGATTGCGGCGTGCCGTTCTGCCACACCGGCCAGCTCGTCAGCGGCATGGCCAGCGGCTGCCCGATCCACAACCTGATTCCGGAATGGAATGATCTCATTTACCGGGGGCTCTGGAAGGAAGCGCTCGAGCGGCTGCACAAGACGAACAATTTCCCGGAATTCACCGGCCGCGTCTGCCCCGCTCCCTGCGAAGGCTCGTGCGTGCTCGGCATGAACAACCCGCCGGTGACGATCAAGAACATCGAGTGCAGCATCATTGATCACGGCTGGAAAAATGGCTGGGTCGTCCCCGAACCGCCGGCCAAGCGCACCGGCAAAAAGGTGGCGATCGTTGGCAGCGGACCGGCGGGACTTTGCGCCGCCGCGCAATTGAATCGCGCCGGCCACAACGTCACGGTGTTTGAGCGCGCGGATCGGCCCGGTGGATTGCTGATGTACGGCATCCCGAACATGAAGCTCGACAAAAAAGAAGTCGTGCTGCGCCGTTTCCAGCAACTCGAAGCCGAGGGCGTGCAGTTTGTCTGCAACACCGAAGTCGGTAGGAATTATCCGGCGGATAAACTCTTGAAAGAGTTCGATGCCACGGTTCTCGCCATGGGCGCGACGAAACCGCGCGACCTGCCAATTCCTGGCCGCGAACTCAAGGGCATTCATTTCGCCATGGAGTTTCTCACTGCGAACACGAAGGCGATTCTGGACGGGCGCAGGAATGGCGGCTTCATTGATGCCGCGGGCAAGGACGTCGTCGTCATCGGCGGCGGCGATACCGGCACCGATTGCGTCGGGACTTCGCTCCGCCACGGTTGCAAGTCGCTGGTGCAGGTTGAAATTCTGCCTCAGCCGCCCCAGGAACGCGCGAAAGACAACCCGTGGCCCGAGTGGCCGAAGGTTTACAAAATGGACTACGGCCAGGAGGAGGCAGCGGCCAAGTTCGGCGCCGATCCGCGCATTTATCTCACCACCGCAACCAAGTTCGAAGGTGATGCTAACGGCCAGGTCAAAGCGGTTCACACGGTGCAAGTCGAGTGGACCAAAAACGACAAGGGCCAGTTTATTCCCAAGAACGTGCCGGGAACGGAAAAAGTCCTGCCTGCGCAGCTCGTGCTGCTGGCGATGGGTTTTCTTGGGCCGGAACAGCCGTTGCTCGAAGCCCTCGGTGTGGAGCGCGATCCGCGCACAAATGCGAAAGCGGATTTCGAGAAATATTCCACCAACATCAAGGGCGTCTTCGCCTGCGGCGATTGCCGGCGCGGCCAGAGCCTCGTCGTTTGGGCGTTCAACGAAGGCCGCGGCGCGGCGCGCGAATGCGATCGCTTCTTGATGGGGCAGACGAATCTGCCCTAAGCCAGCGGATTTGGCTTGGCGCTGGGCGTTCGCGGCGCAGACTGCATCGCGAGCAAACATGAGCCGCTGGATCTGCATCTTGATTCTCCTCCTCTGCCTCGCAACCGCGGGAGCGGAGGAGATTTTCCCCGCCGCGAAATGGACAACCCGCACGCCGGAAGAAGCAGGGCTATCCCCGGCGAAGCTTGAGGCCCTCAGCCAGCTGGTCGGAGGACGCGGCTGCGTCGTGCGACATGGCTGCATGATTTTTTCGTGGGGCGATCAGAGCAAAAGTTCGGATGTGGCGTCAGCGTTCAAACCGGTCCTCTCCACGCTGCTTTTGATGGCGGTGCAGGAAGGCCGGTTGCAGAGCGTGGATGATCTGGTGGCGGACGTCGAACCACGCCTGAAGACAATCAACGCGGGCAAGGATGCCAGGATCACGTGGCGGCATCTCGCTTCGCAAACGTCCGGCTACGGACTTGTGGAATCACCCGGCGCAGCTTACGGCTACAACGACTTCGCGCTGACGCTTTACTACGAGCAGCTCACTCAAAAGGTTTTTCGCACGAACGGCACGGAAGTTTTGCGCGCGCGCCTGGCCGAGCCATTGCAATTCGAGGACGTCGCCACGTTTGACGCGTTTCACCGCGCGGACCGCCAGGGCCGGCTCGCGCTGTCGGTGCGGGATTTCGCGCGCTTCGGTTTGCTTTATCTGCGCCACGGCCGCTGGGGTAACCGGCAGTTGCTCAAACCGGAATTCATTCGCATGGCGATCAACAGCCCCATCGCAGCAGACACGCCGCTCACGAGTGGGAAGGATGCGGAAATGTTGCCCGGCCAGCATTCCATCGGCGGGGGCAAGAACATCACGCGAGTGGGACCGGGTTACTACAGTTTCAATTGGTGGCTGAACCGCACCAACGCCGCCGGCCAGCGCTTATACGTGGATGCGCCAGCGGACGCGTACGTGGCGAGCGGACATGGCGGCAAGCGCACGCTGTGGATTTTGCCGGGGCTCGACTTGATCGTGAGTTGGAACGATTCACCGATTGACGACCACGACAAATCGCCGGGAAATCCCCAAACGAAATGCAATCAGGCGGCGCGGCTGATGGTCGAAGCATGCGCGGGCGAGAAGCCGCGTTGACAGACGACCCGCCCGCGTCCGCAGATTGGGACTCAGGGATTGAGCAAATGCGTGGCAGCAACCTTGCGGCAAGCCGGATCGGTGGCGACGTCCGTTAATTCGTAACTATTGGCAAACGTCGTTCCGCCCGCCGGACACAGCGCCCGATTCTTGAGATAGGGCAGGACGTCATCTTCGACGACGGGTGAGTTGGCGCCCTTCTTGGTTTCCATGGCCCAGGTTTGGATGGCGGAATGAATCTGGCGCAGATTATTGATGCAAACATTGGTCTGCGAACTTTGGCGGGCCCGGATGAAATTGGGAATCGCAATGGCGGCCAGCATCCCGATGAGGCTGCACACGATCATGATTTCAACGAGGGTGAATCCGGCCGGTGCAGTGATTGATTTAATTTTCATGCGATTTCCGAAATGTCCTTCGATCCGTCGGTTGTATGCTCCCTCCCGCCCTGAGGCCTGCGCATATTCCTGCGACCCGCGCAGACTGCCGGAAGAGCGGTGCACCCGCCATCCGGGTTGGGCGCGAAGCATCGCCCCGGGGTTTCCACCGGAAACGCAGCGCAAAGTTTACAGCCATTCCGCTGAGCGCTATGATCTTCCTTGGTGAAAAACGACCGAAAAACGCGCGTAGTTTGTGGCATGAGCGGAGGTGTGGATTCCTCGGCCACGGCGGCGCTTTTGCTGGATCAGGGCTACGACGTCGTCGGCATCACACTCAAGCTCTGGCCGCAAGATTGTGTGAATCGCGCCGAGGACAAGTGCTGCGGACCGCAGGCCGTCACGGACGCACGCGCGGTGTGCCACAGGCTCGGCATTCCATATTACCTGATCGACGAGGCCGCCGATTTTCAGAAATACGTGATCCAGTATTTCGCGGACGAATACAAGGCGGGCCGCACGCCCAATCCGTGTGTGATGTGCAACCAGAACCTGAAGTTCGGACGGCTGATTGACCGTGCGGATCAACTCGGCGCCGAATTCATCGCCACCGGCCATTTCGCCCGTGTGGAGCGACAGGATGGCCGGGTGCTGCTCAAGCGCGGCCGGGATTTGCGCAAGGATCAAACCTACTTTCTGTTTTCGCTCCGCCAGGACCAGCTCGCGCGCGCAATGTTTCCGCTTGGAGAAAAAACCAAGAGCGATACGCGCGAAGTGGCCCGCCAGTGCCAGCTCAAGACCGCGGACAAGGAGGAGAGCATGGAAATCTGTTTCGTGCCCGACAACAATTATGGCGGCTTCCTCCAGCAGGCCGGCCTCGCGCAAAAGCACCGCGGCGAAATCGTGGATCCGCACGGCCACGTGCTCGGCCATCACGACGGCATCGAGTTCTACACGATTGGTCAACGGAAGGGGCTCGGGCTTTCGTCCCCGAAACCGCTCTACGTGGTTGAACTCGACGCTGAAAACAACCGCGTCGTTGTCGGCGATGACTCACTGCTGGATCGGGATGAGTTTTCCGTCGAACGTTGCAATTGGATTCCTTTCGCCGCCCCGGTCGGGCCGTTGGAAGTCACCGCGAAAATTCGTTACAATCACCCGGGCACACCAGCAACCGTGACGGCCCAGCCGGACGGACGCGCCACGGTGAAACTCCACACGCCGCAGCGCGCCATCACGCCGGGTCAGGCGGCCGTGTTCTATCAGGACGATCTGGTGGTGGGGGGCGGCTGGATCCGAAGATGAAGCACCGGCGGGAGGGGCGGCGCGTCGCCGCGCAGTTTCTTGCAAAATCCCCCGCAGGAATTATGTTCAGGCCGAAATCGTCGTAATTAAAACCGCGCCCGCCGCATCAGGAAATCCCATCATGAAAACGCATTCGCCCGCATCGTCGCTTTGGTTCGCGCTCCTGGCGTGTGCGCTGGTGGGGAGCGGAGCGCCCACCCTCCGAGCCGACCAAACGCCCCAGCCCCTGCCCTTCGTCCAAAACTGGACGGACGCCGCGCTCATCAGCGCGGACAATGATTGGTCGAAAGTTCCGGGCTTTGTGGGCTATCGTGGTGACAAGCTGGTTTCCAAACCCGGCGCAAATCCACAGACGATCACCGCGGACGGCTGCGTTACGCCGGTGGACGTGATTGCCAATCAGTCGAAGCCCAGCACGCTCCGCACCGGCGGCGTTGCGGAGTTCGATGGGATTTCGGATCCCGTCATCGCTTTGAAAGGTTCCGCCACGGCGGCAGCACCCTTCCTTCTCTTGAACGTCACGACGAAAGGAAAGAAGAACATCGCGTTCGGTTACAAGTTGCGCGACATCGACGGCTCCTTGAACAACGCCGTGCAGCCGGTGGCCTTTCAATATCGTGTCGGGACCAACACCGATTTTGTTGACCTGGCGGGCGCCTTTGCCCCGGACGCCAGCACGGGGCCGAATCAGGCGACACTCGTCACGCCCATCGTGGTTTTGCTCCCGGCCGAAGCCAACGACCAGCCGCACGTGCAAGTCCGCTGGATCACCGCCAATGCCGAAGGCAACGACGAGTGGATTGGCATCGCCGCCATCACGGCCATCGGCGATGACATCAACCCGCCCGCAGCCACGCCAGCGCAGGCCGCTGCCAAGCCGGAGACCAACCCCGCGGCCAAGCCGGTCCGGGCGCCACGCGATCCCGGCCGGCCGTGACGCCGTTTCCCCGGCGGCGCACTTCCGATTGACACGGTCGTACCGCGAACCACAATGCGGTGCATGTCCACGCAACCCAACCTCACGCGCCGCCAGTTCATCGCCACCACCAGTGCCGCATTGGTCGCGAGCCAGTTGCCCGCCGCCGAAGCGGATAAACTCGCCCTGGAAGGTGGCCCGAAAGCGGTCCCGCAAAAAATGCCCAAGCCCAAGCGCTGGGGCGAAACCGAGTTGCAACAGCTCGGCGAAGCAGTGAAACAGGACTCGCTGTATTACTGGAGGAACAAGCAAACGGCGCTGCTCACGGAACGGTTGCAGAAGTTTTGCCCGCACAAATTCATCCAGCCGTGTTCCTCGGGGAGCGCTTCCCTGCACATCGCCGCAGCGGCGGCGGGACTCGCGCCCGGCGATGAAGTCATCACCACCGGCATCACCGACATCGGCACGGTCATCGGCGTTTTGTTTCAGCAGGCCGTGCCGGTTTTCGCCGACCTCGGGCCGTTGACCTACAATCTCGATCCGGCAGACGTGGAGCGGAAGATCACGCCGAAAACGAAAGCCATCATCGCGGTTCATCTCTCCGGCAATCCGTGCCGGCTGGCTGAATTGCGCGAACTCGCGGACAAAAACAAACTCGTGCTCATCGAGGATTGCGCCCAGGCCTGGGGCGCACTGTATCGCGGCAAACCGGTCAGCAGCGTGGGCGACATCAGTTGTTTCTCGCTCCAGGATTCCAAGCATGTCACCTGTGGCGACGGGGGCATCGCAATGACCAGCAGCGAAAAGTTCGGTCCGCTGTTGATCAAGTTCGGCGACAAGGGCACGAACCGGCTGCATCCGGAGGATTCGAGCAACGCGCTGGGCGCAAACTATCGGATGAACGAACTCTCTGCCGCGTTCGTGGCCGCGCAACTAACACGCCTGGAAGAAATCGCCGCCAAGCGCTCGCTGCTTGGCGAATTCCTGACCGCCGAACTGGCGGATGTTTCCGCCATCACGCCCCCGAAAGTCGAGGCGCAGGACCGCTGCACGCACTGGGCGTACATGTGCCGCCTCGTGCCGGGCAAAGTGCGCTGCGACCGCCCGACTTTTGTCAAAGCACTCGCCGCCGAAGGCGTGAGCTTCAGCGACGGCTATATCAAGACCGCGCTCTACGGCATGCCGATGTTTCGCAATCATTCGTTTTTTGCCGGCCATTGGCCCGTCAAGGAAATGGGGCTCACGAAGATGGATTACTCGCGGATCAATCTGCCGGTGACGGAGGACATTTTGAAAACGTGCATGCGCTTCCCGCTGAATGAGGCGATGGATGAGGATTACCTCCGCTCCGTCGCCAAAGCCGTACGAAAAGTCGCCAAGCATTACGCCGCGTGATTCGGCGGTGGGCTGAGAACGCCCCTGCCCTTCACAAACACGAACCTTCCCGCGTGACGGGCCACTGAAATGAAAACCAAGGTATCGCGCCGCGAAATGTTGCGCCTGAG
>CAYWCK010000044.1:0-19792 GCA_964456685.1 uncultured Bifidobacteriaceae bacterium
CGGCGTCGTATGCGGACCGTTTCATTCCGCGCCCATCGCTTGAGGACGTGATCAAAGGCGCGCTGGGATTCTCGCGTGAATCCCTCGGTTACAACGCCAAATTCGTTTACCCGCGCAACGGCGGCATCAGCGCGCTGCCGCAAGCCTTGGCCGCGGCGCTAAAATCCCCGCCGCGTTACAACACCAGCGTCATCCGCGTGGATTGGAAAGCGAAGACGGCCACACTCTCCAATGGCGAAGTGGTGCGATACCGGCATTTGCTGAATACGATGGCGCTGCCGCGATTCCTCACGGCGCTCGCCGAAGTGCCAGCGGAAATCGGCGCCGCGGCGGCTAAATTACGCGCGACCACCGTGCATTACTTCGACATTGGGGTGCGCGGTGCGGGCGACACGGACAGCCAGCATCACTGGATTTATTTCCCCGAAACGGAGTACATTTTCTATCGTGTGGGTTCTTATTCCGGGGTCCATGCGGAGGCCGCGCCGGCTGGCTGTCGCAGTTATTACGTTGAAATGTCCGGCGGCGTGCAGGACTGGCTGAAACGCCCGGAAGAATTGAAGCAGCGCGTGCTTGCCGATTTGCGGAAAGCGCGTGTGCTGTCCGCAAGCGATGAGATCCTGTTCGCGGAACTCTGCGATATTCCCCATGCTTACGTGGTGTTCGACGAGCACTACGAGTCCTGCCGGAAGCTGATTCTTGACTGGCTGGCCCAGCATGGCGCCATCAGTGGCGGTCGCTGGGGCGGCTGGAACTACGGCGGCATGGAGGATGCCTTGCTAGAAGGCAAGGCGGCGGCGGATGCGATCAATGCGAGCCGATGAAATATCCGATCATCAAATCCGTGTTAAGCCGCGTCGGGGTCTGGGTGCCTGCCAGCGCGATTCATTACTTCAGCGGCGCGCTCAATTATCTCAGCGTGGGCCGCTGGTTTCGTGATCGGGGTCTGGTGGTGCCGGTGCGCTGCGCGGACCGCCTGCCGCTTTACACTTACGTTGCGAGCAAAGTCACCGAACCGGCGCGCTATCTGGAGTTCGGTGTCTTCGAGGGGGTCAGCATGCGGATGTGGACGCAGCTGTTGAAATCGCCGGACAGCCGACTGGATGGATTCGACAGTTTCGAGGGCCTGCCGGAGAACTGGGGTTATTTCACCGACAAGAAAAAGTTCGACGTTCAGGGCCGCATTCCGCGTTTCGATGATCCACGGGTTCAGCTCCACAAAGGTTGGTTTGAGCAAACGGTCCCGCCGTTTCTGAAGAACTTCAAACCCAACACCACTCTGGTCCTCCATCTGGACGCAGACCTCTACAGCTCGACCATTTATGCGCTGCGGCAGCTCCGTCCGTTCATGCAGCCGGGCACAATTTTGATCTTTGACGAGTTTTTTGACCGTGAGCACGAGCTAAAGGCTTTCTCTGAGTTTCTGACCGACGAGCACATCCAGGTCGAATGCCTCGCCGCGACGAAGGCCTTGAGCCAGGCAGCGTTTCGTATTGTCTCCTTGCCCGATCACGCCGCTTCTCTATGACGAGTCCCGGCCCGCGGCCAAAAATCTTGATGCTCGCTTACGCCTGCAATCCGGAAGGCAGCGGCGAGCATTGGTTGGGCTGGGGTTGGGCGGAGCAGGCGGCCAAGGATTACTCGGTCCACCTCCTGACCACTCCCAACGCGCAGGCGCAGATTGAAAAGCACGCCCCGCGCCTTGGCATCACTCCCCATTTTGTCGCTCCGCCCGGCGGCAGCCGCTGGGGCCGCAAACTCAAGTGGCAGAAGGAAAGCCTGCGTCAGGCGCAGGAATTGCACGCGCAGGAAAAGTTCGCGCTGGTGCATCAGACCACGTTCCACAGTTTTCGCGTGCCTTTTCGGGCGGCGGAACTGGGCATCCCGTCGGTTTGGGGGCCAATCGCCGGCGGTGAATCAGTGCCGCCTGGATTTTATTCCGACCTCGGGAGCGCGCGTTTCGGCGAGGCCGGTCGCCGGCTGATCAACCGTCTTTGGCTGCGGCTCCCGGCCGTGCAACGTTCGCTCGACCGCGCAAACGTAATTTTTGTTTCCAACCGCACTACGCTGGAGTTCCTTCCCGCACCGATCCATCGCAAATGCGTCATCGTCGCGCCCAATGCTTTGCGTCCGGAAGATGAGCGCCAACCCGAACCTGCCGTGCGGCCGGCGCACAAGGAATTCGAGTTGCTCTACGTCGGCAATTGCGTTGCCACCCGCGCATTGCCGCTGGTGTTTGCAGCAATACGAAATTGCGGACTGCGAAATGTGAAACTCACCGTCGTCGGCACGGGGCCAGCCTTGGAAAACTGGAAGGCGTGCGCGCGGGCCTGGAATCTCGACAGCATCGTCGAATTCACCGGCCAAGTAGCGCGGGATCGCCTGCCGGAATTTTACGCGCGGGCGGATGCGTTGGTGTTCCCGGCGTTACGCGATAGTGGCGGCTCAGCCTTGCTTGAGGCCATGGCGCGCGGGCTGCCGGTAATTTGTTTGGATTGGGCCGGGCCCGGCGAGATGCTTGACGCCAGCAGCGGCGTCAAAATTCCTGTGCGCGATCGCGCGGAAACGATCGCCGGTCTCGCCGCTGCCGTGGCCCGGCTGCAGGCACTGCCCTCACTGTGCCAGGAACTTGGGCGAGCGGGGCGCGCCCGGGCGCTGGCCTGCTTCCGTTGGGAAGCCAAGGGCCGGCAGTTGCGCGCGGTGTACCAGAAACTCCTGTCCAGTTCATGACCGAGAGCCGGCGCCGATTCCTGACGAGGCTGTTCGCTTCGCTCGAAGCGAACGGGGTGCGCTATTGCCTGTTGCGGAATTACGACAACCTCTACGCCTCGGCCGACACGGACGTGGACCTGATCGTGTCCGAGTATTCGCTCGAGCGGTTCGAGCTTTGCCTTCGGGAAGCAGCGGCCCAGACGGATTTTCATTTCGTCCACTCGGCGCGGTACGTGAATTACTCTTTCGTTTTCTGGCATCCGTTGGCGGGGTTCGTGCGGATTGACTTTGAAACCGATGTGCGCTGGCGGTTTTTCACTGTGCTCAGTGCCCGTGAAATTCTCGATCGACGCCAGCGTTATGAGGAGTTTTTCATTCCACATCCCGAGGACGAATCCGCAGTGCTCTACGTGGCCGCCATCTGGCGCAATTTGCTGAGCGATCGCTACCGCAAACAGTTGGCCGCGCTCTACGGCCGCTGCCCGGATCCGCAAGCGCTCGAACGCAAGCTGGTGGGTTGCTTTGGTGGCGCCGGTCGGAAACTCGCCGCCTTTCAGGCCCAGGCCAGCTCAGCAACCTTCGACCGCCGATTGGCGCGTCAGTTGCGATGGAGCCTGGCCTTGCGGACGCACTGGCGCTGGGGGCGACTCAAAACTTTGGTAGCCAATACGGTCACGGATTTGCACCGGCTTTGGAATCGACTGCGCCGCCCCGCCGGCGTTTCCCTGCTCTTCGTGTCCGCCCACGCGCAACCGCGTGGGTTTACGGATCTGACGGAGCGCATCAATTTTCTCTTCCCGGTGAAGAAAAGCGTGATCCACAGTTTCGATTGCGCCGCCCAACCGAATAATGCGCCCCGATGGCATCTCAGCATGCGCTGGCTGCGCTTGCGCACCTTGTTTAAGGGAGGGTTGTTTGTGTGGGCCGGTCGGCTGGCAAAGGATGAGGATCTACCGCGCGTCCTTCGCCGGCACGCGCGATATCTGTTCCCCGCGCGGACGTTTGTTTGTGCGGAGGACAGCACGGGTTGTTTGTATTTTGCGCACATGGGCTCCGGTTTCATGTCCACCGTGCGCCCCGAAAAGCAAATCACCGATCAGCGCTTCAGTGAACTCTTCATCGAATTCATCTCCGATATTCTGGAGCGGAGTTCGGCTCCGAAGGTACGAAAGAAAAATCGCCGAGGCATTTTTTGCGTGCTGGTCGGTTTGGATGGATCGGGCAAGACGACCTTGGCGCGCAATCTCTGCGATGTGGCGATCACCGGCGGCCGGTTCAGCGGAGTGCGTTACTGCCATTGGCGGCCCAAAAGCCTGCGCTCAACCGAACTGCCGTTGCCCGAGTTCAAAAACCAACCGCGGAAACAGCCGCTACGCCGGAATTTCCTTAACGCGTTGCTCTCCACCTTGCGTCTGGCCAAGACCATCATCCTGGTGCGCCTGGCGTGGGTGGTGCAGGGACGGCGCGCTCTCAAACGGGGCTGTTTGGTGTTGGTGGATCGATATCATTACAACTATCAACTTGATCCGGCGTCGGTAAAATTTGTTGGCCCAGACTGGCTGTTGCGCCTGGCGTTGCGGTTGCTCCCCCAGCCGGACGCGGTGATCAGGCTGCGCGCTCCCGGCGAGATGTTATTGCAACGAAAACAGGAATTGAGCCCCACCGAGATCGAGGCACAAATCAGCCGGCTGGAACAGCTCGACTTTGGTGATGCGGAAGTCTTAAACGTGGATGCCAGCCGACCGGCGGAGGAAGTGGCGCAACGCAGCATGCACGAACTCACTCGCTTGGCGGCCGCGCGCTGAACTGATGAATTGCCTGTGAGCGAACCATCGCACAGTGACTGGCGTGAACTGTTCCGCCCAACTCAGGACGGCAATCGCGGGACGTCAGTCACCTTGTACGTCGTGCGACGTGACGGGCTGCCTTGGTTCGTTCTGCCCGCCTCCTCACCGCTGGCAGCGCAAGCGCTCCTCCTGTATCCAGCGCAGTCGGCCAAAGCTCGTTGGGCACGCCGGGCGTTGTATGGAGCCCTGCGGATAGGCTTGAGACCGCGCCTGGAGCGGATGGAAATTTTTCTTTCGGCAGCGGATCCATTCGTGAAGTTCCTGCAGCACACCGCCCGGCTGGCGACCGCGCAATCACTCGAGTTTGCCTTGCTCGCGGGCAATCCGCGTGCGGCTGGTCGTCGTCACGTGCTGCTCGTGTTTGGGCCGGACGGTCGCCCCGCAACCGTTATCAAAGCGGGTGTGGGCGACGCGGCTGGGAATTTGATTTCCAGAGAACGCGATTTTCTTCGCCAAGCTTCACCGACATTGCCGGGGCTGCCTCAATTGCGGGGTGAGTTCAACGAAGGGAACATCCAGGCGCTGGCATTGGACTGTTTTTCCGGTCAATCACCTGGTGCGGATGAGAACACCGAGTTCCATCGCCTGATGAACGGCTGGCTCGCGCGTGATCGTTCGATATCCCTAAATCAGCTGGGTGCGTGGAAAAGGTTGCTGGCGGCGAGCCGCGAAAATCCCTTGCCGCCGGCTGTGCAGGCATTGGGTGAGTTACAATTGCACCCGGCGCTCTTTCACGGTGATTTCGCGCCGTGGAACATCAAATCCCACTATGGCCGCTGGACCGTGTTGGATTGGGAGCGCGGTGAAATCACCGGCCCGCCAGCGTGGGATTGGTTTCATTACATCATGCAACCGGCGCTACTGGTGCGGCGGGAAAGTCCACCCGCGATCTGGCAACGGTTCGAGCGTTTGTTGGGCGCCCCAGCTTTCGTGGATTATGCGCGCGCTGCAGGCTTGGCCCAAGTAGAGCACCGCCGCGCCATGGGCCTGGCGTATCTGGCTTATTGTCTGGATGTCACGCGTCAGACCGAGGGCGCCGCGGAATTGCGCAGGTTGTACCAAATCGCCTTGCAGCAATGGGGCGACCTCAAAACTTAGCGGCCCCCGAGCCCGGCAGCGGGGCCGGTGTGAGGGTTTAGCATTCGCTCCAAAGCCAGCCAGACTTCCGCCTCCGTAATGTTTTGAAGACAGTATGGCGTGGGGAAGCGGCAATAGTCGGAGCAGGGTTTGTACGGGCAGGGCTTGCCTTCGATGCAAACGGTTTCAGGATGCAACGGGGAAAACCACTCAGGTATTTGGGGTCCGAACAAAGTCAGGGTTGGCACGCCGCAAAAGGCTGCCAAATGCCCGGGGCCGGAATCATTACCAACAAAAACTCCTGCCTGATCCAGCAAGGTCAACAATTCGCCAACCGTCTTGGGGGTGGCCACCGCCGCTTCGCCCGCGCGCAGCCACCATTCGCGTTGGTCGGGATCACACGCCACCACCACCGGGTGATAGAGCCCACGCAAGCGCGCCACCAATTGCCTGTAGGAATCCAAAGGCCACACCCGCACGGCTTGACCGGCGCCAGTGTGCACCAGAACATTTCTGCGCGGCAAACTGCTGGTTACCGGAATTTCATGCCGCTTGGGCAAGGTTAATCCGAGCGCACTTCCCAAACGGCACCAATACTCGTAGCGATGATCGCGTGGGTCCGGGCGGGACAGCGACTGCGTGAGAAACATCCGGCTGCCCATCCGATGAAATCCGAGCCGCTCCCGGGCGCCGGTCAACCAGAGCAAGAAGTGATCGCGCGGATCCCAACGAGCCGAGAGGGCAAAATCGAATTTCTCCTTGGCCAGCAGCCGGCGCAGCCGGGTCAACCCACGCCACGGCCAGCGGTGAAGGCGATATTTGCCCGTGAAAGCGGTCCACGGAGCAACGAAGGGTACTACTTGCACTTCCGGCCAGAAGCGGTCGCGTAATCCCTGGGCATACGGCTTGGCCACCAGCGTCACGGAGAACTCTTTTGTCGCCGCGCGCAAGAACGGCGTGGCGATGATCAAGTCGCCCATGCCCCACAGTTCGACGATTAGCAGCTTGGGTTTCACGTCGTGCGTCGGGCCACAAGATAAGCCGACCAGCCGAGCCAATGCACGTGGGCAGTATATTTTTTGCGGCTGGGCGGCAGCAGGCGGAAAAGGGGATGCGCCGCCGCGAACAACCAGTTCCGCGAAACCCCAGTTTTTTCCACCGCCAATCCTTCCGCCGCCACTGCGCGCGCCAACTCCTCCATCGTCACCAGCCGGATGTGAGTGGGGTCATCATGGAAATTGAAGGTGAAGCGACCGGCCGCACTGGGCAAGTGGAGGGTTTTCGGATGCGGGGTTTCAAAATAGATGCATCCGCCCGGTTGCAGGACCCGCGCAGCCTCGCGCACCAACTTTTGTAGATCGCGCAAGTGTTCGACCACATGCATGCAGGTCACCGCGTCCATGGTCGCGGTCGGCCAGGGCAGGGGCTGGTTTTCAAAGTCCACGCGCTGGAACTCGCAACCGCCGGGATATTTTTCGGGCTGACCAAACTTGTCCGCCGCCGCGAAGCGCAGATCGGGTCGCAGTTCGGCGAAATGCCGCAGGGTTTCGCCATCGGACGCACCCAGATCCAACAACCGACCTTGGCGCGGCGTGCGCGCCACAAAGTGCGCGCGCGTGTCGAGCCAGGGACAGGGACGCAGCCAATGCCAGTTCATTTCGAGGTTCCCCAACGCTGAGGTCAGCGTGAGCGCGGAGACGTTAGAAACGAAGACTGACGGAGTAAAGCTCGCGCGGCGAAATTACGCGGCCTCGGCCGGTGGCGGTCGAACCCAGCGAAAAGTCGGGTGGGCGACATGAAATTGACGGCGACGATCCAGACTCTCCTGAGTGTAAATGGCATAGTCGTGCGGCTTGCAGCGGTAGTGTCCGGCCAGCCAACGGCGCAACCGGAAGTGCAATACGGCCAACGGCGCCATTCCCCGCACCCACACCGGCGCCGCGGCGTGAAATTCCCGGCGTTCCCGGGTGGCGTTCGCGCCCAGGTTCATGTTCTTACCGGTCTCGGTAAAGATGCTGAGAAACTCAGGCAACACCGCAGTTTTCAATCCGGCCTTGACCAAGCGCAACGCCCAATCTTGATCGCCGGCGTCGCGATAGTCGGCGTTGAACCAGAGTTGGTGACGGTCCAGAACGCGACGGCGGAGGAAAGTGGCTGCCGTGAGAAAGGCCAGATTGCTGGCGCTCCACGTATGCAGGAGTTGCGGTGTGAGCGCGCGCCGCTCGCACAGGTATTCTCCCCGCGCGTCCACCACGAGACAATCGCCAAAGACCACATCCACGTCCGGGTGAGCGCCGAAAAACTCCACCACCTTGGCCAGCGCGCCCGGAAGATACTGTTCATCACAATTGAGGTACGCCAGCAGATCCCCTTGGGCCCGGCGATAGCCGCGGTTCACGGCGTCATACATCCCGCGATCCTTTTCAACATGCGCTTGCACGCGGGAATCGTGTTTCAACCAGTCGAGCGTGCCGTCGTCCGATCCCGCGTCCTGCACAATGTGTTCCCGTGGCGCGGCCTGATCCGCGACGGAGGCGATGCACAGCTTCAACCAGCTGGAGCTGCGGAAACTGGGAGTGATGATGGAGATTTTTGGCGGCACCGATCAGGATGCGGAAGGCGCACGGCGGCGGTTCCGGTGGTTCAACAATTTCACGCTTGGATGGCCTGGCGGGCGGCCCGTGCCAGTTTCATGTGGGCGAAGGCCGGCTTTTCCACCGGGACTGGCTGCGGTTGGCGCATGCCGCCATTCAAACTGACGCTCAAACCAATCAGGCCGACAAAGATCGCCAGTTCGCCGTGAAAAGCTCCAAAAATGAAAGTGAAATAGAAGAGCCGTGCCAGAAAATAGGAGAGCAGGAAGATGTTCACCTGGCGCAGAGCCGGGTCACCGTAACGATAGTTGTTCAACAGCACCTTGAATCCTGCGTAGAGAAACCACACAAAGCCGATCACGCCAAATATGCCCAAGGGAATAATCAGCGACAGGGGGCCGTTGTGATAGTCTCCCGCCAAAATCGAGGTTTCGGAATCGCCCGCGGCACCGCGGCCTTGGGTATCGTTGGCCATGATCAAATCTGAGGCGCTGATGGCATAGCCTTTGCCCAGCAGCAAGTACTGGGGCACCGTTGGCAAGACGGTTCGCCAGATCCGCAATCGCCATTCGCTCGACGCATCGGCTGCCTCGCGCGCTTCAGGATCGACCTCCACCGGCAAGAAGCTCAGCGAACGCTGAACTGTGATGGGCATCTTGTGAACCATTGGCAGGGTAACCGCCAGGGTCAGAATGCCGCACAAAGTAAACACGGGCAGCAAGTGCGAGCGGAACATTCCTTCCAGGTAGAAGTGAAACAGGAACGCCAGGCCAAGGGTGACTGCGGTCGAACGATACCCGCCCATCAAGCTGATCCAGATCATGGCCAGAAAAAGCAGGATGCGCCACGGCTGGTAAAACCAAAGTCCCCCGCGAAGCCGGCACGGCAGAATCCTCCACCGATCACTCAAACTAAACATGTCGCGGATGCCGTGGCGGGCCAGCAGAAAATAATAAACTGCCATGGTGGCAAACGTCAGGCCGCCCAGGCGCAAAGTGCTCACCTCGCCTTGTTCGCCTCCAAAAAGCGCCGACATGTTTTCCACGGGAAACAGGGCAAAAATAAAATAAAAGTTCGGGGGCACGAATGGCACCAGTGAGCCAACGATGCCGGTGAGTGTGCCCAGAAAGTATGCGGCCACATAGGTGAAGGCTTTGCCCTCCGGCACGCGAAAGCAGGTCATGGCGAAGTAACCAACCACCGCTCCAATCAGCAAAATGTACCGCTTCCCGCCAATTGAATCTCCGCCGATCGCCCGCATGCCGAAGCCGCCCGTCAGCTTGGCGGTAATCAACACGACCAGCAGCAGGAAGATCAGCGGCCGGGTGACGGAGGGAACGCTGAGGAAACGGATGTTGCGATTCAGAATGTGCTGCCCGATCGACAGGCTGAAACTCACCGCTGCCATCACCAGCCAAAGATTGGGTCGCCCGGGAAGGAAAAACATCGCCATGCTGGTGTTCCAGCAACCGAACAGCAAGAGGTGGTGCCATTTCAAAAGGATCGGCACCAACGGGAGAAAGAGCGCTACCACGATGATCGTGAAGCTGGCCGTATCCATGGGCATCGCCAGCAAGTAACCGAGGAAGATCGCCAGCGGGAGACAAAGGCTGTAGATGACCAGCGAACGAATTAATGCCAGCGCGTTAGACATCGTTCAAATTCTCAAGAGTGCCAGTGGTGGAGCATATCCTGCGGCGTCGCCAAATCAATCTTCCAATTCGGATTGCTCGGGTATTTCTCCGAGCTGACCGCGGTTCAGGGCAACGCCCAATCCTAGCAAACCGGCGAAAATGGCCATGTCGCCGTAAAAGCTGCCGAAGGCGAACAAAAAATAGAGCATCCGGGCGGCAAAGGCCGCGAAGATGAACGCATTGAAGCTCTTCAAAACCGGATTGCCATGGCGGTAATTGCCATACAACACCCGCAAGGAAACAATCCAAAACCAAATAAGTGCAATGGCGCCGTAAATGCCAAAGGGAATCACCACCGAGAGTGGGCCATTGTGGTAGTCGCCGGCGAGTTCAGATCCTTCGGTCGGACGGCCAACGCCCCAAGGCCGTGCGTCCTCAATCATCTCAATCTCGTGCATGTTCAGCGCATAACCTTTTCCTCGGAAAAGGTAACGCGGCACTTCCGGCAGCACGTTTCGCCACATTTCCACGCGCCATTCCGTTGAACTCCGGGCGCCATCCCGCGTCGCTGGATCAACCTCGATGGGCAGGAAGCTCAGGGTGCGTTGGACGGAAAGCGGCATTCGATCGGCAAACGCCACCACCAAGGCCCCGGCACATAACGAAAGTCCCAGAATGACGAACACGAACCGCGTTTTCCAGAGCCCCTCCAGCCAAAACAGCAGGAGGAAAACCAAGCCGAACAAAACCAGGCTCGAACGGAAGCCGGTGTACGCCGCCAACACCAAGGCTCCAATGAGCAACAACAGCCGCCAAGGCCGGGAAAAATCAAAAACGCCGGCCACTCCGTAGCGTGCGAGCAGGAATCCCGACAAGGCTTGCGACACACCCAGAAATCCGGCAATCCGGGCGGATCCGCCGTCCATGGCCGCGTCGGCGGAAACCTGCCCCATCACCAAGTCCACCGGGAAGAAGATGTAGAGAAAATAAAATTTCGACCCCGCCATGTACGCCAGGTTGCTGACGCCGGAGGTAAGGCCCGCGAGCAGAAACATGGATACGAACAAACGCGCCCGGTGCAGTGGAATCGCCTGGCTCGAGAGCGCGAAATATCCCGCGATGGCCGAGAGCAAAACAAAATAGCGCCGCCCGCCTTGACTCTCGCTGCCCATGGACCGAAAACCCAGGCCACCACTGGCGAGTGCCGTTCCAATCACAACGATCGTCATGAAAATCATCGCGCGATTGATCGATCTCACCTCCAGAAACCGGTTTTCAATACTCACCGAACGCGCCAGCAGACCAAAAAAGAGGCTCAACCACACCATGATGATCCACAGCGGTGGATGGCCGGGAATGAAGATCGGCGTGATAAAGGCATTCCAGCTCAGCACCAGCATCGGGTAGTGCCACTTCATGACCAGCGGCACGAACAAAACGCTCACCACCATCACCAGAACCACCAGACTGCCCGAATCCAGCGGTCCGGCCAGCATGTAACCCAGCCGCACCGCGATCGGCAGGCAGAGCCCAAAGATCAGGTGATTGCGTGAGACAGCGAACGTGTTGGCCATCGGCGCATATTACAATCGGATTTCTTCAGGCTCGCAACGCTTTTTGCTATCGCGCGTTCGTCAAAACCAACTTTACAACCCGTCACGCCTTCGCCACGCTCACTCTGTCATGTTAAAAAGATTTCTGTCCCTGCTGATCCTGCCGCTCCTGGTGACCGGCTGTGCCACCACCTTCACCAATCTTTCGCCGCAACGACAGGTCCGAAACACCAATAACCTTTACCCGGTCGAGGTGGCTTTCAATTCGCGCCAACAGTCGCTGCGCTGGGAAACCATCAAGCCGATGATCAACATCGGCAATGAGTTTTATCCCATGCGCCCCACCTTGCGCATGACCAACCGTTGGGAAGGGCTCGTGCCAGTGCCCGCGGGTAAGAACGTTACGGAGTACCGCTACAAGTTTGAGTTCAAGTACAACGCCGTCGGTCAGTCGCCGCAGGATGACAGCGCACTCTCGCCGGTTTACAAACTGGTGATCCTTGATCGCTAGGGCTCAGTCGAACGCCACCTGGTAGAGCTTCACAAACTCTGCTTCTCCGACAGGCCGCGGATTGAACCCCGCGGTCCATTGTTTTGCGGCCTCTGCGGCCAGCATGGGCAATGCTGCCCGCTCCACTCCCAATTCCGACAACCGTGCGGTTAATCCGGCGATCTGGAGCAAGCCCCCCAAGTTGTCCGCCATTTGTTCAACTGTCATCCGCGCTTCGCCAGCCAAGCCCGCATAAATGGAGTGGGTGGCGGCATCCGCCGCATTGAATCGCACCACATGCGGCAACATCAGCCCCACGGCGTGGCCGTGCGCCACGTCGAAATGCGCCGTCAGCGGATTCGCTGCCGCGTGCGCCGCGCCGAGCATCGAATTTTCAATCGCGGCACCAGCATAGGCAGCGCCTTGCTGCATTTGCGCGCGGGCCGCTATGTTCTCCGGCTCGTCCAGCACCAGCGGCAGCCCCTGGAAGCAAAGGCGAAACGCTTCGCGGGACAATTTCTGGGATAGCTCGCTGCGTCGGGTTGCGACGGCCGACTCCACGGCGTGGGCAATCGCATCAATGCCCGTGCAGGCTGTCACGCGCGGCGGTTGGGAAAGCGTCAGTATGGGATCCAAAATGGCCACCGCTGCCGCGCACTTGGAATCCAGACAGGCCATTTTCTGGTGCGTGACCTCGTCTGCGATCAGCGCCGCGCTCTGCATTTCACTACCCGTGCCCGCCGTGGTGGGTATCGCGATGAAAGGAAGCATCGGGCGGGTGGCCTTGCCCACGCCCCAGTAATCCTGCATCCGGCCGCCGTTGGTGAGAATGAAATTACAGCCTTTCGCCGTGTCCATCGAACTCCCGCCGCCCAGTCCGATGATTGTGTCAACCCCGGCCGCTTTCGCCACGGTGACGCAATCGTCCACACACTTCGTCGTTGGATTCTCCTTCGCGCGATCAAAAACCGCGATGCTCAGTCCGGCGGCCTCCAGGCTGGTCTCAATCTTGCCCGCATGGCCCGCTGCCACAATGCCCGCATCTGTCACCAACAAAATCCGTCGGGCGCCCAATTCACGCGCCAGCTCGCCGACGCGTGCGCTGCAACCGGCGCCGTGAACCACGCGCGTGCGCGTCTGCAATTGAAACAAATCTGTCCCGGAATTTTGCACGGCGATAAGACTCGTTCAGTCCCGCACTTGTTCAAGGTGAATTTTTCGCGTTACGCCGAAAGACCTATTTGCAATTGCGTGCCTTCGTGCGAGAAGTCTCTCGCTTGCGCGCATTATGAAACGGTTTTCTCTGCCCCTCATCGCTCTTCTGCTGGTTGCGAATCACCCATGTTTCGCCGTCGTTGACCGCAACGCCAATGGCATGAGCGATATTTGGGAAATTCTTTATGGCGCGGGCGCGCTTTCGCCCAACGCCGACACCGACGGCGACGGTTATTCCAATCTCGCCGAGTCGCGCGCGGGGACAAATCCGTTCGACGCCAACTCGACTCCGCGATTGAAGCTGGGCTTTCTTTTTCCCTCCACCGCGCAACTCACGTGGGACAGCTTCGCCGGCAAGCGTTACACGCTGCAATCGCGCGCGAATGTCACCAGTGCCTGGTCGAATGAAATTCCACTCATTGCGAGCGGCTCGCTCGCGCTCACCAACTTCAGCACTACCGAGCCGATCAAATTTTTCCGTCTCGCGATCGACGACACGGACAGCGACGGCGATGGCGTGAACGACTACGAAGAGCGCGCGCTCGGCTTTAATCCAAATTCGCAACGCACCGATCGTAATGATCTCACCGACTGGCAGCGCATCACGAACGGCTTGAGCGCGCCCAGCGTCGTGACAATTTCCGCGCTCGATCCGCTGATGTTCGAGCGTTGGCCCGACCCGGGACTCGTCGCCATTCGCCGCAGCGGCGGGTTGTTGCCGCTCACGGTTAACTTCGCGCTCAGCGGCACGGCGACGCCCGGCGCGGATTACATTTCGAGCGCGACGAACTCGATTCAGATCCCGCCCGGCGTGCGCGAGGTCTGGCTGGAACTTTATCCCGTTGCCGATGCCAACGATGGCGAGCCTACCGAAACCATCACCGTCACACTGCAACCCGGCACGGGCTATTCCATCGGCGCGAGCAACGTGGCCAATCTCACGCTCGCCAACGAAACCGCGAGCAGTCCACCGAATCTGAAATCCGCCGCACGCTTTCTGGTGCAGGCCGCTTACGGTCCCGATCTCGCGCCGCTCAACGGTACGCCGCCAAATCTCGACGAAGTCATGTCGCTCGGTTTCGCCGGCTGGATTGACGACCAGTTCACGCGACCGACGAATTACATTCAACCTTGGGTGGACTGGGCTACGGTCAACGCCAACGCGATTCAGCTCTACGGAAGCTGGAAGGAATTTTCGTGGTGGTCGCGTGCGATGAGCGCACCGAAGTTGCGGCCCGATGCCCCGACCAACACGATTCCCGATCCGCTGCGGCAACGTGTCGCGTTCGCGCTCAGTGAAATTCTCGTCACGTCGGATCGCCCGGAGCAACTCGCCGTCGAGCAGCAAGGCATGGCGAATTATTACGACCTGATGCTCAAGCACGCGTTCGGCAATTATCGCGACTTGCTCTACGACGTCGCCACGCATCCAGTGATGGGCATTTACCTCAGCCACCTCGGCAACCAGAAGCAAGTGCCCGGCAGCAACGTTTATCCCGACGAAAATTTTGCGCGCGAAATCATGCAGCTCTTCACCATCGGATTGTGGCAGCTCAATCCCGACGGCACGCGCATCCTCGGCACGAACGGTCAGCCCATCGCCACCTACAACAACGGCGACATCACCGAGCTGGCGCGCGTGTTCACCGGCCTGTCATTCGGCAACAATGTGAACTTCGATCTCTACCCGCGCGATTTCACCGTGCCGATGAAATGCTGGGATGATTACCATGATTGCAACGCCAAGACGCTGCTCGGTGGATTCCAACTCCCTGCGCGCACGCCGAGTCCCGGCAACACCGGCACCGCCGGGCTCGCCGACGTAAACGCCGCCGTCAGCAATCTTTTCGCGCATCCGAATGTCGGTCCGTTCGTCGGCCTGCGGCTGATCCAGCGACTCGTCACTTCGAACCCGAGCACCGGTTACGTCGCGCGCGTGGCGGCCGCTTTCGCCAACAACGGCAGCGGCGTGCGCGGCGACATGAAAGCCGTGGTAAAAGCGATCCTGCTCGATCCCGAGGCGCGCGATCCGGCGATGATGAGCCAGCCGACGTGGGGAAAACTTCGCGAGCCGTTGCTGCGCGTGGTGAATTTCGCGCGCGCCTTCAATGCGGCCTCAACCTCCGGCCATTACGCCCTCGATCAATTCACGCTCGACCACGGACAGGACCCGATGAACTCGCCGAGCGTTTTCAATTTCTTCCTGCCCGCGCATAGTCCGCCCGGCCCCATCACGCAACTCGGCCTCGTCGCGCCGGAATTTCAAATCATCAACGCCAGCAGCGCCGTCACCGGACCGAACTATTTTTGGAACTCGATTCTGAGCGACCTGCATCGCTGGGGTCACGGCGATCCTTCGCAGGTGGTGCGCTTGACCATTGCAAACGAACTCGCGCTGCTTTGCCCCGCCGCCCAAATCAACGACGACGTCCCCGCCGGACCGGCCGCCGATCCAGACGCGCTCATCCGCCGGCTCGATCTCGCGTTGACCGGCGGCACGCTTTCGCCGCCGCAATTCCAGATCATTCGCGAAGCCGTGCTGCGCGTCAGCCCCGGCACGTGGCAATGGCATCGCGAACGTTTGCGGCTCGCCATCTATTTGATCGTCACCTCGCCCGACTTCAACGTGCTGCGCTAAATCATGAACTCCGCCAACCAACTTTCTCGTCGCGCGTTTCTTCGCCAGGCCGGCTGCACCGGCATGAGCGCGCTGCCGTTGCTGAACACGCTGTTGAATCTGCGCCTCATGCAAGGCGTCGCCGCCGCGGACACGCCGCCCGCGACCGGCGAATATCGCGCGCTCGTGTGCATCCTGCTCGCCGGCGGCAACGACTCGTTCAACATGCTCGTGCCGCGCGAGGCTTCAGCTTACGCGACGTATCAAACCTCGCGCTCCAACCTCGCGCTCACGCCGGCGCAACTCATCAACATCAATCCCATCGGTCTGCCGCAATACGGCGTGCATTACTTGATGCCCGAGCTGGCGAACTTGTTCGAGTCCGGCAAGGCCGCGTTCGTGGCGAATGTCGGGTCGCTGATCGAGCCCGTGCAAAATCGCACGCAAGTCGCGCAAAATCTCAAACGCCTGCCGCTCGGGCTTTACTCGCACTCCGACCAGATCGAGCAATGGCAGACGAGCATTCCGCATTCGCGCAGCGGCATCGGCTGGGGCGGGCGCATGGCGGATTTGCTGAAGGACCTCAACGCGAATCAGACCGTGCCGATGAACATCTCGCTCGACGGCAGCAATGTTTTCCAGACCGGCAACACCGTCGCGGAATATTCCATCACGACCGACGGCGCGGTGGGCTTGACGGGTTACAACGCTGGCTGGGTGCAATACGCTGATTTGCAGAACGCGATGAGTTCCGCCGTGGACCATCAACTCGCGCAAACCTACAGCAACGTGCTCGCGCAGACCTTCAACGCGCGCAAGAAGCAGGCGCTCGACGCGTATCAAATTTTCGCGAACGCCACCGCTGGCTCGTTGCCGAACGGCGTCACGTTCCCCAACACCTATCTCGGCCAACGCTTGCAGATGATTGCGAAAGCGATTCAGGGGCGCGCCGCCATCGGCGCCGTGCGACAAACATTCTTCATCAACTGGGGCGGCTGGGATCATCACAGTGACGTGCTGGACAACCAGGCCGCGATGCTCCCGCAAGTCAGCGCCGCCGTGGGCGCTTTCTACAATGCGCTCGTCGCTCTCGGCATTGAGAACAAGGTCACGCTGTTCACGATCTCGGACTTCGGTCGCACGCTTACGAGCAACAGCCGTGGCTCAGATCACGCGTGGGGCGGAAATCAGTTCGTGGTCGGCGGCGCGGTCGCAGGAAAGAAAATCTACGGGGCTTATCCCTCATTGACGCTCAATCCCGACTCCGGCCCGGAGCAAAACCCGCTCGATACCGGCCGCGGCCGTTTCATCCCGACGACGAGTTGCGATCAGATGTTCGCCGAACTCGCACTCTGGCTGGGCGTGAGCAAAAGCAATCTGCCGCTCATCTTTCCCAACATTGGAAATTTCTACAGCACCGCCAGCAGCGCGCCGCCGCTGGGTTTTCTGCTCTAGGGATCACCACGCGCGCTCGATGCTGCGGCGCTGCCAGAGGAACTCGAACATGTTGCCCTCGTGCGGTTGATCCCACGAAATCTTCATCGTGGAAACCGGACCGATGTTCAGGCGCTCGATGTGCGGGAAAGCCTGCAACTCTTCAATGAACTTCGCGTCCTTCGTTATGGCCGTGCAGGCGAGGGTGTAACCGATTTGCTTCAACATCTCGGCTTGCGGCACTTGGACGATGCTGGCGTACGGGCAGAGAAATTCGCGATTGGCCAGCGGATGTTGGAAGGAGTCGCACAGCACCACGCTCGGCCGCACGAACACGCCGCCGTCGAGGGTCACTTTGCGCGCGGTAGTGGGACAGGCGTCCCGCCTGTCCGGCAAGGTGGTGGATGGGAAAGAGCGCGTTGGATTTTCTGATTGGATCGCCTCACTAGACAGGCGGGACGCCTGTCCCACTAGACGATACTTGGCCGTCACGTCCGTCGCGCCGGGTGTTTTCAATCCGTCTTCGATCTGTGCGTCGATGAAGTCAGCCATCTTCGGATTCGCAAACCCGGAGAGTCGCGCGTTTGGATCGTCAGCGCGCGTCGGTGAAACCGGCCCGAGTTTTTGCGCGAGGGCGTCGGCGATTTCCGCGGCGTATTTCGGGACGACAATCGCGCTGGCATTGATGCACGAGCGGCCGCCGTTGTCGGAAATGCTCGCCACCATCACGTCCACGTAATCGCGCCAGTTCTCGATGCAGTCTTCACCAATGAGGATCTTGCTCCAGCCCGGGCCATGAATCTGGATGGCGGGATTGTTCGCGTACTGCGCCGTTGTGGATTTGTCGCCGAAGATGAGCGCACGACCGCAGGAATTGAGAATCGCCGCCGCGCCTTCGTGATCGGTGGGATAAAATCCAAACGCCTCCGCCGGCGCACCCGCCGCGAGGAACGCCTGAATCAAGCGATAGGGCGTCCACGGCTCTTCCTTGCCCGGCTTGATGATGACCGGCGTTTTCAGCGCGATGCTCGGCAGCCACAGCGAATTTACCGCGGGTGAATTGCTCGGCATTACGAGACCGAGCGCCTGGGTGGTCGGAAAGAAACTCAACCGTGTGCCGAATTGTTCGCCGTTGCCGGAATCGAGGATCGAGAGATCGAGCCCGCGCGAAAGGCCGTTGAGCACCATGGGCATCTTGGTGAGCGCAAGGTGAACCTTCTCCATGTTGCGCCGGACCATGACGTGCGGCAGGCCGCTCGTGCTGGAAAGTGTCTCGATGTATTGCTGCGGCGATTGCGTGTGGCCCTTGTCGCCGAGCGGCAGCGTGCCGTTGAGGAATTGCTCGCCCGCCTTGGCACAAATCTCGATGAGCTGCGCGACGGAAAATTTCTTGAGCGCCGCCTGTGCTTCGCTCACGCGCGCGAGGTCTTTGCGCACGATGCCGGCGTTGACCTGGCTAACGGTGGCTTTGACCTCGCCGGTGCGGAAGTCCTTCACCTCAACCGTGTCGAGGCTTTCGTAAGCTTTGCCGCGGCGAAGCGCGGGTAAGTGCGGAATGTTGCTCATCAGTGTGCCGCGCAAAATAGCCGCTCCGGGCGCGGTTGCAAATCTCAACCCTCAGTTGGCCCGCCGGAAGACCACCGCGTCCGGCAGCCCCGCAACGCGGCGGGAAAGTTTCGCGAAATCGCCCCGCGGGGTGAAGATCAGCACGCGACCCGGCAACTGGACTTTCGCCGTGAGCCGCCGCACCAGCGCGGCTTCGAGGTCGCGATTTGGCAATCGATGCCATGCCCGCCGCCGCTGGAGCGCGAGGAGGAAAAGCTTTTGCTTCGGAAAGTGCTGCAGTTCCTTGCGTCCCAAATCCGCCGCGATCAAATCCGATTCGGCCTCCAACACCGTGCGCAAGGCGGCCAGTTCTTCCGGTTTCAGTTCATGGGCGATCAGCGGGTCGCCCGGGTTGACCGTATTGCGTTCCGTGCGGGAGGCCTGCAGATTCTTTTCATAACGATCCAGCCGCGACTCCAATTCTTTGATGCGCTCGGTCTGGCCGGTGCGCCAGTAATGCGCGTGCAGCAACTGACTTGCGGCGGGCACGGATTCATCGTCCTCCTCCATGACCGCTTCCAAGTGGGTCACGCCAGCGGAATTGGATTCATCCAGCAGCACGCGGCCGAGGTGGAAGTTGGCGGCACAGTGTTTGGGATTGAGCGTGAGAATCTGCCGCAGCAACGGTTCGGCTTCCTTCTCGCGTTTCAATTCCAGGACCACACGCGCCTTGTCCCACAACGCGTCCTCGTCCGCTTCCGGTTGCGGCACGGATTGATCGAGACGTTCGAGCCGATGTCGCAACACGCCGGCGCGCGCGTGCCGTTCCTCCCAAAGTTCTTTCACCTCGTCGGCCCACAGCGGGCCCAGGTCCGCGCGAATCTGTGTCAGGGCGTCGCCAAACCAGGTCTCGCCCGCGCTCACGGCGGCAGGAGCGGGCGCCGCGGGAAATTCATCCCGATCCGCGCCGCGGGGATACTGGTTCACCGCCTGAAGCCGTTCGGTCAGGCAGGGGTGCGTGTCCGCATTGGTGGTCTTCTGATGAAACGCCTGCTCAATCCATTTCGGAGTCTC
>CAYWCK010000045.1:0-4469 GCA_964456685.1 uncultured Bifidobacteriaceae bacterium
GGTTCGCTCGCCAACAAACAACTGCATTGCGAACTCGGATCCGACGGCATGACGCTCGATACTGAAGGCAATCTCTACCTGACCGGCAAGGGCGTGATCGTCTTTGACAAGGCGGGGCAGAAGATTGCGCACATTGACGTGCCCGAACCCTGGAGTGCGAACGTCAGCTTTGGCGGCAAGGATCACAAAACGCTTTTCATCACCGCCAGCAAGGGCCTCTACTCCATCCGCACCAAGTATCGCGGCGCGAATGCGGCGAAGTGAAGACCTTTTGCCGACGGCAATAAAATCCGTGTTTCATCCGCGTTCCTTCTGTGGCTAAATCCTCGCCACGTTAAACGATGCAAGACTTGATTTCCAAAGCCGCGACGCTGCTGGAGGCGTTGCCTTACATTCAGAAGTTTTCGGGCGCGACCTTCGTAGTGAAATACGGTGGGTCGTTCATGGATTCGCCCGATCCCGGCGTGCGCAATGGCGTGGCGCGCGACATCGTGTTTCTCGAAGCGGTCGAGATCAACCCGGTCGTGGTTCATGGCGGCGGCAAGGCGATCACGCGCGCCATGGAAGCGGCCGGCTTGAAGGCGAATTTCATCCAGGGCATGCGCGTCACGGATGAAGCCACGGTGGATGTGGTCAACCGGGTTTTGTCCGCCGAGATCAATCCCGAGATCGTGAAGACGATTGAATCGCTCGGCGGCAAGGCGCGCGGGTTTTGCGGTGCCGATATTTTCAAGTGCCGCAAGCTGCTGCTCGATGACAAGGAAAAGCCCGGCGCGAAGATCGATGTCGGCTACGTCGGCGAAGTGATCGCGGTGAACACTGATCCGTTGCGCCAGTGCATCCAGCACGGCGTCACGCCCGTGATCAGCCCCGTCGCGCTCGGGGAAGACGGCAAGATTTACAACTGCAACGCCGATGTCGCGGCGGCGCAGGCGGCCATCGCGCTCAAGGCCGAGCGGCTGGTTTTCATGAGCGACGTGCCGGGTTTGATGCGCGATCCGAAAGATCCCGCCACGTTGATCACGCATCTCCAGATCAGTGAAGTGCCCGGTCTGAAAGCCGCCGGGATCGTGGACAAGGGCATGATTCCGAAGGTGGACAGCGCCGTGACCGCCATCAAGGCCGGCGTGGACAAGGTATCTTTCGTCGATGGCCGGGTGGCCCACGCGGTCTTGCTGGAAATTTTCACCGACGAAGGCGTGGGGACGGAAGTCGTGCTCTGACGGACTTCAGTACTCGATTGCCTCGTTCAACTTCCCGCATTGCGAACAGCGCGAGCGGTCCACATCCGCGTCGTCCGTGTAAACATACCCACAATTCCGGCAACGAAAGATCCGGTCTTCGCTGGGCGTGGGATGAAAACGTCGCTTCCGCATTTCCGAGTAGATCCCCAATCCACCCAACCCGAGGAGCAAGGCCACGACATAAACCAGAATGAGCGTTGCGGCAGACATCGTCAGGGCGCGGATTTGGGTTCGGGGAGCGGCGCTTCGGTGTGCCACTCGAAGATCAGCGTGCCGACCATCAATCCGGTGGCCGGGCCGCGCAGGGGTTCGAACCGCGCAGTGCGGGCGATTTCGAGGGCGCGCTGATCCGCTTCCTTGACCGTGCTGGGCACGAGCAGCGAAGCAGAGAATACCTGGCCATCCGGCTTCACCAAAATTTGCGCCACGGTGTTCGTCACCAAATCAGCCGCGTGAAGCGACGGCAGGACGGGGGAATTGAGCCACCATCGCTGTGCCAGCGCGCCCGCCAAGCGCGCAGTTGAGTTGGTCGGGTTCGCCAGGCCGATTTCCACAACCGCAGGCGGGATCGTCTCCGGTTTCGGTTTGGTGGCGAACGTCAGCGAGGTGAAGGCATTCGTTTGCATGAAGCGCATGAACGCCGAGCCCAATTGCTCCACGGGCAGGGTCAAAAGCCGCGGGGATTCGCTCCAGCGAAACGGTGGCACGCTGTTGCTCACGGGCTTCAACCAAGTCTGGCCAGCGAAACTCTGCCGCTGCGGCAGGGCAAAGAGCGTGGGGTCGTTCAAGGCCAGCAGTTCATCATAAACCGTCGCCACCTCCAGCACGGGTGCGGGCGCTGGCGGACGGCGCACGGGGGGCTTGCGGTCGGTCAGCGCGGCGATCAAACCGATGTGGGCGAGGAAGACCAGGAGGATCAACGACCACCGACGGGCAGGCGACCAGGCAGGCGGCTCGGGCGAGGCGGCGTTCATCGCTTGGCCGGGGCTTCGGCCAGTCGCGGCGCAACGGCCAGCAAGGCTTCGCGAATGCCGGCATCCCGCGCCAGCAGCGTCAGCCGCATAATGAATTCGTGGGTCACCGATTTGTCCGCCTGCACGACCAAGGTCGGAGGCGCGGTGAAGTTGGTCATGGCGCGGCTTAGATTCGTTTTCAGTTCCGCCTCGGTGACGAGCTGGTTGGCAAAAAAGAGACGCAGGCCGGCATCCACCTTGACGGTGATTGTGGGCCGGTCAACGCCGGGCAGATTCTCGGCCACCGGCAGTTGCACGCGCACGCCTGGCTGGTAAACCACCGTGCCGAGCAGCACGAAAATCACGAGCAGAAAGAAAACCGAGGCGAGCGGCGCGGCGTCCAGTTGGCTGCGGAGGATGCGGGCGTTGCGCGGAAATTTCATGCCGCCTTGTTGCCGTTAGGCTCGGTGACGATTTTCACGATTTCCGTCGCAGCGCGTTCCATGTCGAGCACGATGGAGTTCACCCGGCTCACGAGGTAGTTGTAGCCGGCGTGCATCGGGATGGAAACAGCCAGGCCGACTGCGGCGCAGATCATCGCCTGCCAGATACCGTCGGAAAGCAGCCCGATGTTGGCGTTGGTGGTCTCCGCTTGCAGCACCTTGAACGTGCGCATGAAACCCAGGATCGTGCCGAGCAAGCCGAGCAGCGGGGCGATCTGGGCGATGGTGGCGATCAGGTTCAGCTTCTCTTCCAGCCGCGGCACTTCGGTGAGGCCCGCCTCCTCGATGGCTTCCCGGACGCGATCGCGGCCCTGTTCGCGGTTGAGGATGGCGGTTTTGACGAGCTTGGAAACCGGGCCCGGTGTGGCGTCACAGATGGAGATGGCTTCCACCACATTCTCGCGCTTGAGCACGGTGCGGACGCCGTTGAGGAACTCGGTGGAATTGATCTGCGAGCGGTGGCAATGCAGAAAGCGCTCGATGAACACGACGATCCCCACCGCACCGGTGAAGAGGATGACCCAGACCATCCCGTTGGCCAATAGATTCGGCATGGGAGTGTTATAGATTTAGCCGCCGGAAGTTCAAAGCGCAAAATCCCGCTCCTTGCGGGCGACCCGGTTTTGCCGGTAGCCTGTTCGGATGCGAATTCTTTCAGGTATCCAGCCCTCGGGCGCGCTGCACATCGGCAATTACTTCGGGATGATGCGGCCGGCCATCGAGCTCCAAGACAAAGGCGAGGCGTTCTATTTCATCGCCGATTACCATTCGATGACCTCGCTGTTTGATGCCGCGGAGCGTCGCCGGAATTCCCTCGACGTGGCCTTGGATTTCCTGGCCTGCGGTTTGGACCCCAAACGGTCCGTGTTTTTCAAGCAATCCGACGTTCCGGAAGTTTGCGAGCTGGCCTGGCTGCTCTCGACGCTCACACCGATGGGCTTGTTGGAACGCGCCCATTCCTTCAAGGACAAATCCGCCAAAGGGATCGCGGTCAACCATGGCTTGTTTGCGTATCCCGTGCTGATGGCGGCGGACATCTTGATCTACGACTCGAACATCGTGCCGGTGGGTCAGGATCAGAAGCAGCACGTGGAGATGACGCGCGACATCGCCATCAAGTTCAATGAGACTTACGGGGAGACCTTCACCATTCCCGAACCGCAAATCAAAGGCGCGGTGGCCAAGGTGCCGGGCATCGACGGCGAAAAGATGAGCAAGAGCTACGGCAACACGATCGAAATCTTCGGCGACGAGAAAGCCCTGCGCAAAAAGGTCATGGCCCTCAAGATGGACAGCCGCACACCCGCCGAGCCCAAGCCCGACGCGGATCAAAACCTCGCCATTCAGCTGCTCAAGGTCATCGACGCGAGCAGCGGCACGGAGTGGGAGGAAAAACTGCGGGCCGGCGGCCTCGGTTACGGCGATCTCAAGAAGAAGTTGTTCGAGGTTTACTGGGAATACTTCGCCGCCGCGCGCGCCAGACGCGCCGAACTTGTGGCGAACCTTGGATTCGTGAACCAGGTCCTTGCCGACGGAGCTGCCCGGGCCCGGGCAAAAGCGCGCGAAGTCCTCACCCGCGCGCGCAAGGCCAGCGGTTTGGAGTAACGAGGTGGATGCCTTAAGTCCCCGACTGGTCGGCGTGAGAACTCATCCATGTGAACTTTCGCGCTTGGCTCCTTGAAGCCCGGGGTCCGCACCGTAGTGGGGGGGGGGGCCCCCCCCGGGGGCGCCCCCCCCCCCCGCCCCCGGGGGGGCGGCCTCGGCCACGC